>NZ_CP101283.1:1555000-1883939 GCF_024298925.1 Phenylobacterium sp. LH3H17
TGACTCTGCTTAGGGCAACCTTTGTAGAGTGGCACAGGCCAGGGGGTAGCGACTGTTTATCAAAAACACAGGGCTCTGCGAAGCCGCAAGGCGACGTATAGGGTCTGACGCCTGCCCGGTGCCGGAAGGTTAAAAGGAGCGGTGAGAGCTGCGAATTGAAGCCCCGGTAAACGGCGGCCGTAACTATAACGGTCCTAAGGTAGCGAAATTCCTTGTCGGGTAAGTTCCGACCTGCACGAATGGCGTAACGACTTCCCCACTGTCTCCAGCATAGGCTCAGCGAAATTGAATTCCCCGTGAAGATGCGGGGTTCCCGCGGTCAGACGGAAAGACCCTATGAACCTTTACTGCAGCTTCGCCTTGGCGTTAGCGGCAACATGTGTAGGATAGGTGGGAGGCTATGAAACCGGGGCGCCAGCTCCGGTGGAGCCAACCTTGAAATACCACCCTTGTTGTCGCTGACGTCTAACCGCAGCCCGTTATCCGGGTTCGGGACATGGCGTGGCGGGCAGTTTGACTGGGGCGGTCGCCTCCCAAAGTGTAACGGAGGCGCGCGATGGTGGGCTCAGAGCGGTCGGAAATCGCTCGACGAGTGCAATGGCATAAGCCCGCCTGACTGCGAGACTGACAAGTCGAGCAGAGACGAAAGTCGGCCATAGTGATCCGGTGGTTCTGCGTGGAAGGGCCATCGCTCAACGAATAAAAGGTACTCTAGGGATAACAGGCTGATTTTGCCCAAGCGTCCACAGCGACGGCAAAGTTTGGCACCTCGATGTCGGCTCATCACATCCTGGGGCTGGAGCAGGTCCCAAGGGTTCGGCTGTTCGCCGATTAAAGTGGTACGTGAGCTGGGTTCAGAACGTCGTGAGACAGTTTGGTCCCTATCTGCCGTGGGTGTACGAAGCTTGAGAGGATCTGTCCCTAGTACGAGAGGACCGGGATGGACACACCTCTGGTGGACCTGTCGTGGCGCCAGCCGCGCAGCAGGGTAGCTAAGTGTGGAATAGATAACCGCTGAAAGCATCTAAGCGGGAAACTAACCTCAAAACAAGGCTTCGCCGAGAGCCGTGGTAGACCACCACGTTGATAGGCCAGGTGTGGAAGTGCCGCGAGGCATGCAGCTTACTGGTACTAATCGCTCGATCGGCTTGATCGTTCTTAGTTGAACTCATGTTCGCTTTGTTTCGCCTTCAGGACCCAGTCCTGGAGGCATGATGTCTTCTCGTTTTTCATCCGTTTCGTTGACCTGGTGGTTTTGCCGAGAGGTCCCCACCCGATCCCATTCCGAACTCGGTCGTTAAGCCTCTCTGGGCCGATGGTACTTCGTCTTAAGGCGCGGGAGAGTAGGTCGCCGCCAGGTCTACCAAACGTATGAAACGTCCAACCCTTCAATCACGATCTTCTATCCAAGCTTTGCCGCGGGGTGGAGCAGCCCGGTAGCTCGTCAGGCTCATAACCTGAAGGTCACAGGTTCAAATCCTGTCCCCGCACCCAAGACTTCAAAAAGCCCCCGCCGACGCGGGGGCTTTTTTCGTTTCCGGACCCGCTATAGACCGGGCGCAGTCTCCCCGAGGATCCCGATGGCCGAGCCGATCGACCCCTTTCACGCCATCACCATCAGCGGCGTTGCCCACGAGCTGAAGAGCCAGGGCCGATCGATCATCCACATGGAGTTCGGCCAGCCCTCGACCGGGGCCCCCAAGGCCGCCATCGCCGTCGCCCACCAGGTGCTGGACACCGACGGAATGGGCTACTGGGAGAGTGCGCCGCTCAAGCGCCGGATCGTCAGGCACTACGCTGAGACCTATGGTGTCGAGATCGCCCCCGAGCAGCTGATCCTCACCTGCGGCGCCTCGCCGGCCCTGGTCCTGGCGCTGGCCATGACCTTCAAGCCCGGCGCCCGGGTGGCGACGGCGCGGCCTGGCTATGTGGCCTATCGCAACTCACTGAAGGCGCTTGGGATGACGCCGGTGGAGGTCGCCTGCGGCCCGGAGGTGCGTTTCCAGATGACAGCCGCGGCGCTCGCGGCCGTGGAGCCCGCGCCGGCGGGGTTGATCCTGGCCAGCCCCGCCAATCCCACCGGCACCATCATCCCGGAAGCCGAACTGGCGGCGATCGCCCAGGTCTGCCGCGAGCGGGGCATCCGGATCATCTCCGACGAGATCTATCACGGGCTGAGCTATGGCGAGCCGACCCGCTCGATGCTGGAGTTCGAGCCCCGCGCCATCGTCATCAACAGCTTCTCCAAGTATTTCAGCATGGCCGCCTGGCGGCTGGGCTGGCTCCTGGTCCCGCGCGACGAGGCGGCGACCGCCCGGGCCTATATGGGCGCGCTCTTCCTGACCCCGCCCTCGCTCAGCCAGCACGCGGCGCTCGTGGCCATGGACTGCCGCGAGGAGCTGGAGGGCCACCTCGAGGTCTACCGGACCAACCGCTCGCTGCTGCTGCAGGCCTTGCCGGCGCTCGGCCTCGACGCCATCGCGCCGCCGGACGGCGCCTTCTACATCTATGCGCGCGTGGGGCATCTCACGGACGACAGCCTGGCCTTCTGCGAGGAGCTGCTGCGCGCCACCGGCGTCGCCACCGCGCCCGGCCTCGACTTCGATCCCGTCGAGGGCGCCAAGTTCATCCGTATGAGCTTCGCGGTCTCAACCCCGGAGATCGAGGAAGCCCTGCGCCGCCTGACCCCGTGGTTCCAGACCCGCGCCGCCGAGCGCCGCGCCCTGGAGGCTGCGACCTAAGGCTCAGAGAGCCCGCAAGGTCCGCAGATAGTTCGCCGGCAGGCCGAGGCGGCGGCAGGCCTGGGCCGAGGGGTTGGCGAAGTTCGGCGCCTTCTCGGCCAGGGCGGCCAGGCCGCGGATGATCGCCGCCTCGCCGGGCCGCAGGCCGTGGCCGGCGCCTAGGCCGAGGATATCGCGGACCCAGGCCGGGGTGATCTCGACGCTGGCGCGGATCAGCATGCGCTGCAGCGGCCGCAGGGGCGCGGGGAAGATCGGGGCGCGGCGGACGATGTCCAGGAACTCGAAGACGATCTCGGAGCGCTCGAGCTTGGGACGCATGGCCATGAACTGCGCCTCGAGTTCCGCCTGGGAACGCGGCGCGCCGATGGCGCCATAGAGCGCCGCAGCGGGGGCGCCCTCGGCGTAGAACCGGTCCCGGTCGGTGTTGCTCACAGGTCGGACGAAGGTGGAATAGGCCTCCAGGAAACCGAAGCCGGCCGTGGCCTGCACCCAGTCGAGCAACTCCTAATCGGTGGCGCGGTACGGCTGGCCCGCCGGGGTGACGCCCTCGACCCGGCCGTGCATGCGCCCGACGCCGGCGATCATCGCCTCGGCCGTACTGCGCGCACCATAGACCGTGACCATCGCCGCCAGGCCCGTGCGCTTCATCCGGGGGAGGGGATCGGTGCGGAAGCTGGTGTGATCCCAGACGCCCGAGCGGACCCTGGGTTCGGCCAGCTCCAGCAACACGGCCGTGGAGCCGCCGATGAATAGGGAGATCGGGTTGTCATAGACGTGCCAGGCTACGGAATCGGGACCAAACAGCGCGGCCTCGCCGGCCGGCCTGGTGAAATCGACCTTGGGAAGCCCGGTCTTGGCCTTCGGCTGGGGGCGTCGCGCGGCTGCGGCCGCCGGGCCGAGATCAGTCGTGGTCATGGGCGCGCCCTGTGGAAGCTGGCGCCAGGGTCGGCCTCGCGCAGCCGGCTGGCAACTATCAGAACCCATAGGTGACGATCAGGCCGCCACACCGGAAGCTTCGAGGAAGTTCAGCAGCGCCGCGTTGAAAGCCGCCGGCTGGTCGATGTTGGCCGCATGTCCGGCGCCCGGGATCACCACCTTGCGAGCGTGGGGGATCTTGCCGGCCATGTAGTCGCTGGCGGCGAGGAACGGCGTGTCGTCGGCGCCCACCACCACCAGGGACGGCACGGCGATGTTGGGCAGGCTCTCGATCACCCTGGCGTCGCGCTGGGTCAGCATGCCGCGCGCGGCGTGGGCGAGACCGGTGGCGTCTCGGTGGCGGGCAGTTCGGGTCTCGGCGCTGCCCTTTTCAAGCAGGCCCAGGCCGTCGGCGTCGTAACGGTCGGCGCGCTTCAGAGCATTGGCGTTCCAGCCCTCGCGTGCCGCGTCGTTCTTGTAGCCGGGTCCGGTGTCGATGATCAGCAGGGCGCGAGTGCGCTCGGGATGGGCCAGGTGGAAGGCCAGGCTCATATATCCGCCCAGCGACAGGCCGCCGATGATCGCGTCCCTGGCGCCGACGGCGTCCAGGATGGCGGCCATGTCGGCGACCGTGGCCTCTTCCGAATAGGCCGCCGGGTCGTCCGGATAGTCAGACTGACCGTGGCCGCGCATGTCCCAGGTGATCAGCTGGAAGTGCGGCGCCAGCGCGTCGATCTGACCCTTCCACATCTGGGCGGTGGCCGAGAAGCCGTGGGTCAGGAGGAGGGGCGGGCCCTCCCCATGCACCTCGTAATAGATCTCGACCCCGTCGCGATTGAGCCTGGCCATGTCGTCACCTCGCCATGTTGATGACCTGCATCTGGGTGAACTCCGCAAGGCCCGCCTCGCCGAGTTCGGATCCGATGCCGGAGGACTTGGCGCCGCCGAACGGGATGCCGGGATCGAGCTCGGCGTGCTTGTTGATCCAGACCGTGCCACTTTCCATGCGGCCGGCCAGGTCGTAGGCGACGTCCAGGTCGTCCGACCAGATTGATCCGCCCAGGCCGTAGAGCGAGGCGTTGGCGCGGGCCAGGGCGTCCTCGCCGTCGCGGATCTTGATCACCGGCAGGACCGGGCCGAACTGCTCCTCGTCCACCAGCCGCGTGCCGTCGGTGATGTCGCGCACGATGGTGGGGCGGATGAAGTAGCCCTTGCCCTCGGGCGCCACGCCGCCGGCGATGATCTTGCCGGTCTTGCGGGCGTCCTCGATGACGCCCAGCACCTTCTCGTACTGCATCTTGTTCTGCAGCGGCCCCATCTGGACCCCTTGCTGCAGGCCTTCGCCCACCACGGCGGCGTCGGCCAGCTTGGCCAGCTCATCGCACACGCGGTCATAGATGCTCTCATGGACATAGGCGCGCTTGACGGCGATGCAGACCTGGCCGGAGTTCTGGAAGGCGGCGCTGAAGATCTTTCCGGCCGTGACCTCGGGGTTCACGTCGCCCAGGACGATGGCCGCGTCGTTGCCGCCCAGCTCCAGGGTGATGCGTTTCAGCGCATCGGCTGCGCCGGCCATCACCTTCTTGCCGGTCTCGGTGGAGCCGGTGAAAGAGATCTTGTTCACGTCCGGATGGGCGGTGAGCGCGCCACCCAGGTCGTTGGCGTCTGCGATGACGTTGAGCACGCCGGGCGGGACCATGTCCTTCACCAGCTCGGCGAAGCGCAGGGTCGAGAGCGGGGTGGTGGCCGCGGGCTTCAGCACCACGGTGTTGCCGGCCAGCAGGGCGGCGGGCACCTTGAAGGCCATCAGGATCATCGGGAAGTTCCAGGGCACGATCGCCCCGACCACGCCCAGGGCGCGGCGGCGAACCTCCACCTTGCGGCCCGGGCCGTCGTCCAGGACCTTGATCGGCAGGTCCAGGGTCGAGAAATAACGGAAGAACGCCGAGGCGCCGTAGACTTCCCCGGTGGCGGCGTCGATGGGCTTGCCTTGTTCCTGGGTCAGAAGGCGGGCCAGTTCCGGGGCGTTGGCCTGGATGACGTCGGCCATCGCCACCAGGGCCGCGCGGCGTTCGGCGATGGGGGTGTCGCGCCAGGCGGGAAAGGCGGCCTTGGCGGCGGCCACGGCCTTGTCGAGCTGGGCCTTGGAGGCGCGGGGACAGGTGGCGACTGACTCTTCCGTGGCCGGGTTGATGACTTCCATCGTGGAGTCGCCGTCCTCCAGACGGCCGTCGATGAGCAGCTTGAACTGGGCCATGGCGCTTCCTTCCTTTTGCGGTCGGGGAAATCTCGCCCACCTGCCGCGACGGCGGTCAAGACTGCGCGAGCGGAAGTCGAAAGCGCGGCGGGGCGTGATAACTAGAAGCCCCCTGAACTGAGTCCGCCAGGCGCGGCGCGGAGACCCCTGATGATCATCGCCGGATGGATTCTCGCCCTGCTGGGACTTGCCCAGGTGGTGTTCGCCGGGACCATCGAGGTCTCGCAGCTCACCGAGGGCAATCGCCTGATCGGCCTGGCCCCCAGCGTGGTGGCCAATGCTGACCTGGTCGGCCAGCGGGCGATGATCCACCAGGCCGGTTGTGCGACCTTCCTGGCCGGGGTGGTGTTCATCGGGGCGGCCTATCTGAAGCCGGCGCCCCCCGGCCAGCAGACCAAGGCCTGGACCAGCATGGCGGCCATCGCCGCCCTGGTGCTGACGGTGGCGGCGCTGGGTGGGTTCGGCGCCTTCCTCTACGCCCTACACGTCCAGAACGCCGACCAGCGGCTGGTCGATGAGATCAGGGCCCGCGAGGCCAAGAACCTCTCCACCGACGCCCTCATGAAGGAGGCCGAGAAGCGCCTTCAAAACGAGGCCGAAGCGGCTGCGGCGTCGCGCTGACCATGACAGATCAGCTCTTCTTCGACATCCAGGCGACGCACAATCCGCATCGCTGGTACCTGCCGCTGAGCCCCGGGGTCTGCGTCGGGCCGCCCGGGAACCTGTTCATGTTCGGCGGGGTGGGCCTGGGCTCGTCCATCGCCGCCCTTCAGCGGACCTGCGAGCGGCCGGTGATCTGGGCCACGGCCCAGTATCTCTCCTATGCCCGGCCGCCCAGCGTGGTGGACCTGGACGTCTGGGTTCCGGCCGCCGGCAAGTACAACAGCCAGGCCCGGGTGACCGGCCATGTGGGCGACAAGGAGATCTTCACGGTCAACGCCGCCCTGGGCGCGCGGCCCAGCGACCTGTCGCGCCAGTGGCTGACGATGCCCGACTGCGACCCGCCGGAGGACTGCCCGCCCGCCGACCACTGGCGCGGCGGCGGCGAGGACCTGCACAGCCGCATCGAGGTGCGGGTCGCCAAGGGCCGCTATGGCGGCACGGACGCCGGCGACGGCGAGGACGGCCGGCTGTTGCTGTGGATCCGGCCCCGCGAAGCCATCGCCATCGACGCCACCATGCTGGCGATCATGGCCGACTTCGTGCCGGGCGCCGTCGGCAACGCCCTGGGCCTCAACGCCGGCGGCAACAGCCTGGACAACACGATCCGCGTGCGCGCGATTGTGCCCACCGACTGGGTGCTGTGCGACACCCGCATCCTGGGCGTCCACGGCGGGTTCGGGCACGGGGCCATGTATCTGTTCGCCCAGGACGGCGAGCTGATGGCCACGGCCAGCCAGTCGCTGATCGTCCGCGTGCATGAGGAGCGGCGCTAGCGCCAGGCCAGGGCCTCGAGCGCCTCGATCCGCGCCAGGTCCTTGGGCCGGCCGAACAGGCGGCAGATCTCGACCTGCTCGGCGGTGGTCGGGACGAAGACGCCTCCGATCCCCAGCCGCGTGCGGGGGCGGACCGGCCGCCAGCCGTCGCCCGTCCTGACCTCGAAGCCCGCCATGATCTCGATGGGTAGTGGGGCGACGCCGGCCTTGGCGAAGATCTTCGATCGGAACAGGTCGGAGCTCGACGGTGGCGCGACCTCGGCCCCCCAGACGCCGATGAGCCGCCGGGCGTCGCGTTCGCTCACCAGCAGGTCGACATCGGGCGGATCGAGATCGGACACACCGGCCAGGGCCATGGCGGCGCTGCCGATCAGCCACCAGTCGTCGGCGAGCCCGCCCGCCGCGTCGGCCACGACGTCCAGGGTCGCGGCAAGGTTTCCCGTCAGGTCCGGTCGACTCATGGCGGGCAACGTAAGGCGGGGCCCGGACATGACAAAGGCCGGCGGCGACGCCGGCCTTTGCTTGGATTTTGCCGGACCTAGCGCGCGGCCAGGGCCGTGCCGGCCTGGGCCTGGGCAGTGGCCAGTTGCTCCATCGCCACCTTGGCGGTGGCCTTCACGCAGCGGCCGTAGGCGTCCAGCGCCAGGGTCTCGCTGCGGGTCTCGTAGAAGCACACCTTCTTGGCGGCCTTGGTGACGTCCGCCTCGATCTGGGCGGCCGACTTGCCGACCAGATCGACCTTCACGGAGGACGCGGCCTGGGCGGGGGCGGAGATGGCCAGAACGGCCAGGGTCGAGAGTGCGAAAGAACGGATCATAATTTGAAGTCCCGAAAGGGGGTTGAAGACCAACCACCTCCCGGCGTTTCCCTTTGGACTGCGGCCAAATCAGTCGCGACCGCTTCGCCCACGACTCCGATACTGCACGCCCCGGAACCGGTTCAAGGGTAATTTCGCGTTGCGGTGAAATCTTTGCTGCGCTGCGAAACTACTGGGCGCCTGCCCTAGATCCGGGCGGCCCCCGCCAGGTTGGCGCGTCCGTTGCGACGAGGATTTCCGAAGGCGCCGGAATGAAACACTTGCGTTCCGCCCGGCTTCGCCATTGACTAATCTTTGTAAACGCCGAGGCCCCATGCTGCTTTCCATTCTTGCCGCCGCCGCCGCGCTCTCGGCGTCTTCCGCCGCCCAACCGGCTTCGGCCACGGCCCCGGCTCCCATGGTCGAGGCGATCGCCACCGCCGTGCTGCTGGACTGCCAGGTGTCGGAAACCGGCCTGAAGGACTGCAAGGCGCTCGACGCCCAGGGCGCCACGGCCGAAGCGGCCGTGAAGCTGGCGGCCCAGGTCGAGGTTCCCGAGAGCTTCGCCCTCGCCAATCCGGGCCGGATCGTCATCAAGATGACGGTCAACCCCTAGCCGGGACTTGACCTCGCGCTCCGCCTCGACGCTTCTCGCGAGCGTTGAGTGAGCATGGAGCGCGGGCATGGATAAGCGTCAGATCGGTCCCTTCGAAGTTTCGGCCATCGGGCTGGGCTGCATGAGCCTGTCCCACGCGTACGGCCCGCCGCCCCCTCGCGAGCAGGCCCGCCAGGTGCTGGAAGGTGCGCTGGACGCCGGCTACACCTTCTTCGACACGGCCGCCGTCTACGGGATCGGACACAATGAGACCCTGGTCGGCGAGGTCCTGGGTCCGCGGCGCAAGGACTTCGTCCTGGCCTCCAAGTGCGGTCTGACCAATGGCGACAAGCGCGAGCTGAACGGTCGGCCCGAGATCCTGAAGGCCACCTGCGAGGGCAGCCTGAAGCGCCTGGGGACCGACGTCATCGACCTCTACTACCTGCACCGCTGGGACAAGCGCGTGCCGATCGAGGAGAGCGTGGGCGCGCTCTCCGAACTGGTCGCCGAGGGCAAGATCAAGACGATCGGCCTGTCGGAGGTCTCCGCCGACACTCTGCGCCGCGCGCACGCCGTCCACCCGGTCGCCGCAGTGCAGACTGAATATTCGCCCTGGACCCGCAATCCGGAGATCGCGGTGTTGGACGCCTGCCGCGAGCTGGGCGTGGCCTTCGTGGCCTTCAGCCCCGTGGGCCGGGGCTTCCTGGCGGGCGGGGTGCCCGATCCGAGCGTGCTCAGCGAGGGCGACTTCCGCAAGGACATGCCGCGCTTCCAGGGCGAGGCCTTCGCCGCGAACCTGAAACTTTACAAGGCGTTCGCGGCGCTGGCCGCCGAGGCCGGCTGCACCCCGGCCCAGCTCTGCCTGGCCTGGCTGCTGGCGAAGGATCCGATCATCGTGCCGATCCCCGGCACCACGTCGCCCGCCCATATGGCCGAGAACGCCAAGGCCGCCGAGGTGACTTTGTCGGCGGAGACCATGGCCAAGGTCGAGGCGCTGGTGAACGAGAAGACCGTCACCGGTCCCCGCTACGCACCGGCCATGCAGGCCTCGATCGACACCGAGGGCTAGGCGGCTTCCAAGGTCTCAGAAGCGGTCTTCAGCGCCGCCCTCGCCAGGGTCATGGCGCGGTCGGCGACCTCCTCGGCGGGGAGGTCGTGCAGACCGCGGGGCCGGGGCAGGCTGATCTGGACGATGACTCCGTCGTCGGTCAGGACGGAGACGCCCACGACGGTCGGACTGACGGTGACGGACGGCGGAAGCGAGAGGTCAAGCATGTCTGCGTCTCCATTTCCCCAACGGTCGGGGATGTGGAACCGCACGCTCGGGATGTCCAGGCACGCTTTTATGACTACCCGCGTAGGAACCTATTAGGGCTCAGACCTGGGCGTCCTCGCCGAACAGCTCTTCGTGCTTGGCGTGGATGGTGGGCCAGAGGCCGGCGGCCTCCGGCACGTCGAGGTCGAAGTCGCGCTTCAGCACGGCGACGAACTCCTCGGCCGAGTTCAGGAGCTGCGTCTCCTTCCCATCCGGTCGGATACGGCGATGGGCGCGGCCCAGCAGGCTGACGATACCGTCGGGCCTATGGCGGAAGGCGAGCGCGGTCTGGACGAAGATCGAGTCCGGCGAGGTCGAGAGCCAGCGGCAGGTGGCGGCCAGTTGGTCGGGCGAGGCCGTTTCCAGGGTGAAGTCGAAGGAGGGCGCCCCGCCATTGGCGTGGTTGTGAAACCGCAGCCATTCGCCGTCGAGGTCCTCAAGCCGGAACCGGTAGCCGGCGCAATCATGGTCCTGGAAGGTCATCGGGAAGGGCTCGAGGATGCCGTCGCCGAAACCGACATCGGCGATGTAGGGTCGATCAAGTTCGACGCGCAGGACCAGGTGGTTGCCGAGCGGACGCCCGTCGCGCTCCCCGCGGGCCACCGAGCCCGCCATCCGCGTAACCGAGAAGCCGATCTCCTGCAGCACGGCGCCCAGCAGGCCGTTCATCTCGTAGCACCAGCCGCCGCGCCGCCGAGTGACCAGCTTGTCGAACGCGGCCTCCGGATCCAGCGTCATCGGCCGCCCGAGCTGGACGTCGAGGTTCTCATAGGCAATCGCCCGCAGGTGACTGCGGTGCAGGGCGGTCAGGGTCGCCAAGTCAGGCCTGGCGCGGCCCGAGAAGCCAACGCGGTCGAAATAGGCCTGGATGTCCACGTCGCGCGTCCCCGCTTTCACTTGCCCAGGCTAGGCAAGCCGCAGCCGCGACGCCAGCCGATTGCGCTGGCGGCCCCTCACTCGCCGGGAGGTTTCGCCCCGCCAGTGATCATCTCTACGATCTCGGGCCGGATGTTCTCGGAGCCCTTCTCCATCATGTGCTGGACGATGCGCGCGCCGACGGCGGCCTGCATCTGGCCGGTGAACTCCGCCTTGTTGGACTTCACCCAGTCCATGGATGCCTGGCGGTTCACGTTCAGGTCCTGGAAGCGCGGCACCACGTAGCGAGCGAACAGCTCGTAGGACTTCCTCGTCGCCGTCCAATCGGCCCAGTTGTGGGCCATGAACAGGAAGGCTCCGAAGCCTTTGCTCTCATCCAGGAGCTGCTGGATCTTGGCCGCCGCGTCGTCCGGCGTGCCGATCACCGCCATGCCGGACGCCATCAGCGCTTCTACGGGATTCTCGGCGTCGGCCGGCACGATGGGCAGGTTGGCGATCTCCCGGAAGTAATAGATCCACTTCTCCAGCCCGAAGCGTACGTCGGCCATGGCCTGCTCGCGGGTCTCGGCGATGTGCATAGGGCCGACCAGCCGCCAGGCGCGGCGGTCCATGGTCTGGCCGTGTTCCCTGGCCTGCTCCTCGGCCACCGCCCAGTTGGAGGACAGGGCGTTGAAGCCGCCGGTCGAGGTTGCGCCCAGGGACAGCAGGCCCGCGCCGTGCTTGCCCGCCGCCCGCGCCCCGGTGGGAGAGACCTGGCTGGCCACCGCGATCTCGACGCTGGGCCGCGAATAGGGGGTCATCTGCAGGCGCGCGTTGGAGAGTTCGAACCAGTCGGACTTGTGGGTGACCGTTTCGCCGCGCAGGAGGGGAACCAGGACGTCCAGCGCCTCGTCCATGCGGTCGCGTTGCTTGGAGGGCGGGATGCCCATCATGAAGGCGTCGGAGACCAGGGCCCCGGGGCCGACCCCGAACATCACCCGGCCGCGAGTCATGTGGTCGAGCTGGTTGATCCGGTCGGCCAGCATCAGGGGGTGGTGGTAGGGTAGGGACGAGACCCCCGTCCCCAGGCGGATGTGCTTTGTGCGCTCGGCGGCGGCTGCGATGAACACCTCGGGGCTGGCGATCAGCTCGTAGGCGGCGGAATGGTGCTCGCCGATCCAGGCCTCGTCATAGCCAAGCTGATCCATCCACTGGACGAGTTCGAGATCGCGCTGGATGGCCAGCGTCGGGTTCTCTTCGATGGGATGGAACGGCGCGATGAAGGCGCCGAAACGCAGCTTGTCCCCGAGCATGTGAGCCCTCCCTGGCGGTGTTTTCGGGGAGCTTAACGCCGATTACGCTGGGGGCGCCTAGGGGAAAGCGTCAGGCCGCCGCCTCTTGCGCCGCTTCCAGGAACCGGAGCACCGAGAGTTCGAAGGCGCGAGCCGAAGCGCCGGGCCTTAGCGGCAGGACGCTGCGTTCGTACGACTCCAGCACCAGGGGATGGATATAGGAGCCTCGGCACACCGCGGCGGTGTTGCCGAGCAGGCCAGCCACCGCCTTGACCGTGCGGGTGACATTTCGCTTGGCCTCCGCCGCGTCGGTGGCGGGCGGGTGGGCGACCAGCCCGCGGGCGGCCGAAAGGGTGCCGGCCCAGGTGCGGAAATCCTTGGCCGAGAAGTCCTCGCCCAGGGCTTGGCGGATATAGGCGTTGACGTCGGCGGACTCCACGGCGTGCCGCTGGCCGTCGTCGTCGATGTACTGGAACAGCCGCTGACCAGGGACGTCCTGGCAGGCCCTGACCACATTGGCGAGGCGGCGGTCGCGGAAGCCGGTCGTGTGGACCTTGCCGCTCTTGCCGCGGAATTCGAACACCGCGCCGGCCGTGGTGATCCTGGCGTGGCGGTCGCGTAGGGTGGTCAGCCCGAAGCTCTTGTTGGTCTTGGCGTATTCCTCATTGCCCACCCGGATCAGGGTGAGCTCCATCACCCGAACCACGGCGGCCAGCACCTTGTCGCGCGGCAGGCCACGCAGGGCCAGATCGGCCTCCACCTGGGCGCGCAGCCGGGGCAGGGCGCGGCCGAAGGCGATCAGGCGGCCGTACTTCTGCTCGTCGCGGGCCTGCCGCCAGCGGTGGTGATAGCGGTACTGCTTGCGTCCGCGCTGGTCGCGGCCGGTGGCCTGGATGTGGCCCCGCGCGGTCGGGCAGATCCACACCTGGGTCCAGGCCGGGGGTATGACCAGGGCGGCGATCCGCGCCAGGGTCCTGGGGTCCTTCACCGGCCTGCCGTGGAGATCGCGATAGGAAAACCCCCGGGCGGTGGCGACGCGGGTGATCCCGACGTCGCCGTCGTTGACGTAGGTCAGGCCGCCCTCGGCCGCGGGCGGCGGATCAGCGCTGTCGCGGTCCATCTCACGCCTTTGGAAATTCCGCGAGCCGTGGCAGGAACGCCCCTCGCGGGCGCTCAACGTGAGCGGCGCCGCAGGGTTCCGACGCCGATGAACTACCGCCACGCCTTCCATGCCGGGAACTTTGCCGACCTGGTCAAGCATGCGGCCCTGCTGGACCTGCTCTCACGCATGCCCCGGCCGCTGACCGTGATCGACACCCATGCCGGCCGCGGCCTCTACGACCTGTCCGGCGATGAGGCGCAGCGCTCTGGCGAGGCCCAGGCGGGGATCGGGCAGCTAATGAAGGCCAAGGACCTGCCGGCGGCGCTGCAGCCCCTATGCGCTGCGGTGAGCCAGCTGAATGGCGGCGGTACGGCGCGGCTCTATCCGGGTTCGCCCCTGCTGATCGCCGGCGCCCTACGCAAGGGCGACAGCTACCTGGCCTGCGAACTTCGGGCCGAGGAACATGCGGCCCTGACCCAGGCGCTCACGCCCTGGCCGGCGGCGCGGGCGGTCTGCGCCGACGGCTATGCCGAGGTGGTGGCCAGGCTTCCCCGCGACGGCGATGCCCTGGTGCTGATCGATCCGCCGTTCGAGAGGGCCGACGACTACGATCGCTGCGTCGAGACCCTGGGCGCCGTGGCGGCAAGAAACCCCAAGGCCGTGACCCTGGTCTGGCTGCCGCTCAAGGACCTGGAGACCTTCGACAGCTTCGTGCGCGACGCCGAGGCCGCCGGGGTCGGACCGCTGCTGATCGCCGAGGCGCGCATGCGGCCGCTGAACGACCCCATGAAGATGAACGGCTGCGCCCTGGTGGTGGCCCGAGCGCCCGAAGGGATGGCCCAGACCCTGCAATCGATCTGCGATTGGACAGTGGGCGCCCTGGGCCAGGGCGGGGCGGCCCGAATCTGGACAGCCACCTAAGGTTCATTTTGCACTTGCGAACAGATCGACTAGGATTTGCTGCATCGCACAAACCTTAGCCGTTTGGAGGCGTCCATTGATCCCGTCGCAAACCCTTCCCGAGCTCCCCTCTGAGCTCAAGTTCGAACCCAAAAGCGCGATCTACGTGCCGCTGGGGGCGGCCTCGCCGTTCTGGTTCCTGTATGCCGGCGCGGCCTCGGCCGGTGTCGCCTATTGGTGGTTCAGCCGCTGGCGGCAGGCGACGAACCTCGAGGCCCTGTTCGCGAAGACGCCGGCCGTGCTCGAACTCGAAACAGCTCCAGCCGCCGAGCCGCAGGCCGAGGCGCCGGAAGCGGCCGTGGCGGCCGAGCCCCAACCTGAGCCGGCCTTTATCGCGTCCGCCGAACTCCTGTCTGACGTCGCGCCAGTGGTTGATGCCGCGCCTGCGATCGAGCCCGAGCCGGTCGTCGAAGCCCAAGCGGTGATAGAGGCTGCGCCCGAAGTCGCGTCCCAGCCGGCGGCGCCCAAGGCGAAGACGCCGCGCGCCACCCGTTCAGTCTCCGACGAGCCCGCCTGAGCTTGGCGGGCGGGCGCCAGGCGCGCTAAGGCTTGACCCGCACCCTAGGGACGGCGGGAGGATCGGTGGCCAAGCGTGGGTTCGACATCATGGTGGCCCTGGCGGGGCTGATCCTGCTCTCGCCGGTGCTTGTCGCCGTGGCGCTCGCCGTGCGCCTGGAAAGCCGGGGCCCGGCCCTCCACTGGTCGCGGCGGATCGGGCGCGGCAACAGTCTGTTCGCCATGCCGAAGTTCCGCACCATGCGGCTCGGCGCGCCCGACGTGGCGACCCACCTGTTGTCGGACGCGGGCGACTGGATCACGCCGCTGGGCGCCTTCCTGCGGCGCACCAGCCTGGACGAACTGCCCCAGCTCTGGAGTGTCCTGACTGGGGACATGAGCCTCGTGGGGCCGCGGCCGGCCCTGTTCAACCAGGACGACCTGGTGGCCCTGCGCACCGCGGCCGGGGTGGAAGTCCTGCGGCCCGGCCTCACGGGTTGGGCGCAGGTCAACGGTCGCGACGCTCTTCCCATCGCCGACAAGGCGCGGCTGGACGCCGACTATCTGGCGCGTCGCAGCTTCCTGCTGGACCTCAAGATCATCGCCCTGACCGGCATGGCGGCGGTCACGGGGCACGGCGTACGCCACTGAGGCGGTAACCTAACCGTCGGTTCGCGCGTTTGGGGGAGTCTCCGGAGGCGCAGATTGACTGACGACCCACAGCCGCAAACCCCGCGCCAGATGTCCGGACGCCACAAGGCGCTCGCCTGGACGGGCGGGATCGCGGGCGTATTCGTGATCGCGGTCGCCCTGTTCCTGATCCTGTTCGACTGGAACTATCTGCGCGGCCCGATCTCCCGCTACGCATCGGCGCGCACCGGGCGCGAGGTGGCCATCGACGGCGACCTCAAGGTCAAGCTGTTGTCGTTGAAACCCAGCGCCACCGTGGGCAAGATCCGCATCGGCAATCCGAAATGGGCCGGTCCCGGCCAGACCGCACAGATCGAGCGCCTGCATGTGCAGATCGACGCGTTGCCGCTGTTGCGCGGGCGGGTGGTGCTGCTGAAGCTGGAGGCGGCCAAGCCCAACCTGGTGCTGCTGCGTGACCTCCAGGGACGGACGACCTGGGACTTTTCCAACGGCCGCAAGAGGGACGAGCCGCTACGGATGCCGCCGATACGCCGGTTCGTGATCGACGAGGGCCGGCTGAAGTTCACTGACGCGAAGCGCAAGATTGCCCTCGACGCCACGCTCAATGCGTCGGAGACGCAAGGCGCGGCCAATCGCGGGTTCCGGATGGCGGGCAAGGGCTCGATCAACGCCGCGCCCTTCCTGTTGAACGTTGTCGGTGGGCCGCTGTTGAACGTGGATCCCGACAAGCCATACCCCTTCGACGCCGATATCCGCGCCGGCGCCACCAGGGTACGGGCCAAGGGCGCCATCCCCGAGCCCTTCGATCTTGGCCGGTTCGCCATGAACGTCACGGCCAGCGGTCCCGACCTGGCCGATCTCTACGACTTGACCGGCGTGGCCCTGCCCAACTCCCCGCCCTACCGGTTGACCGGACGGATGTCGCGCGACGACATGACGTGGACGATCGCCAAGATCGGCGGCCGGGTCGGCGACACCGACCTGGCGGGCGAACTTTCGGTCGACACCGGGCGCGAGCGGCCGTTCCTCAAGGCCGACCTGCGTTCGAAGCTTCTGGACTTCGACGACCTGGCTACGATCTTCGGTGGCGCGCCGGCGGTCGGCAAGGGAGAGACCGCCTCGCCGGAACAGGCGGCGGTCGCCCGCCAGATGCAGGCCCAGCACCGGTTGCTGCCGGACGCCACTCTGAAGGTCGATCGGGTCCGCGCCATGGACGCCGACGTGAAGTACAACGCCGTCAGCGTGCGCGACGCCATGCTGCCCCTGCGCTCGGCCTCGGTCCACGTGCGGCTGGACGCGGGCGTACTGACCGCCGACCCGGTGAGCTTCGACCTGCCCAAGGGCCGGATCGGGGGCTCGATGCGGCTGGACGCCCGCAAGGACGTTCCGGTCACCAGCGTCGATCTCCGGCTGACCAACGCGCGGCTGGAACAGCTCATCCCGATCAAGACCGGCGGCACGCCGCTGACCGGCTCGTTCGTCGGTCGGATCAAGCTGACCGGCGCCGGCGCGTCGGTCCACCGGGCGGCCGCCAACGCCAACGGCGAGGTGCTGGCGGTAGTGCCTGGCGGCGAGATCCGGGAGGCCTTCGCGGAGCTTTTGGGGGTCAACGTGACCAAGGGCCTTGGCCTGCTGCTCGCCAAGGACAAGAGCAAGACGCCGGTGCGCTGCGCGGTCGCCCATTTCCAGGTGAAGGACGGGGTGATGACCGCCAACCGTATCGTCTTCGACACCGGCCCCGTGCTGGGGACGGGGAAGGGCAGCATCGACCTGGAGACCGAGCGGATGGACTTCCGCATCGAGGGTCATCCCAAGGAGCCGCGGCTGATACGGCTGACCGCGCCCATCACCATCAAGGGGCCGCTCACCGGACCCAAGATCGGGGTGGAGAGCGGCCGGGCCATCGCCCAGGGCGGTTTCGCCGCCCTGCTGGCGACCGTCGCCGCGCCGCTTGCGGTGGTCCTGCCTTTCGTCGATCTCGGCCTGGCCAAGGACGCCGCGTGCGGCGCCCTCATCGCCGACGCCGCCCGTGAAGGCGTTCCGGTCAAGGTCACCCGCCGCTAGGTTCGATTGACGCATCGGGCGGGCTCGTCTCAACTCTGCCTTAGCCACATCCTTGCGGAGACGTCGTCCATGTCCGAAATGACCAGCGTAGTCAGCATCGCCTTAGTAATGGCCCTGACCGCGGGCGGCGCCGTCGCTGCGACTTCGGTGGAGAAGGCCGTCGCCCTGCGCCAGTCCGGTTACAAGGAGACCGGCAAGTCGTTCAAGGCGATTAATGACGAACTCAAGAAGGATGCGCCGCGCACGAAGTTGATCGCCGCCGAAGCCAAGAAGGTCCACGGATTTTCCCTGGCCATCCCCAAGTGGTTTCCCAAGGGTTCCGGTCCGGAGAGCGGCCTGAAGACCCGTGCCAAGTCCGACATCTGGGCCGAACCCGCCAAGTTCGCCGAGGCGACCAAGGCGTTTCAGGTCGAGAGCCAGAAGCTGCGCGTGGCAGCCCGGAAGGGCGACGTCGAGGCGATCAAGCTTCAGGTCAAGGCCACCGGCGGGTCCTGCGGCGGCTGCCACAAGCCCTTCCGCGCTGAGGAGAAATGAGCGAGCCCACACGGCTCCGCGCGCCTGGCGTGGCGCTTTGGGACCTGCCCACCCGGATATTCCACTGGTCTATGGTGGTCCTGATCCTGGTCGCCTGGTTCTCCGCCGAACAGAACATGCAGATCCACAAGTGGGCCGGCTATGGGCTGCTGGGTCTGCTGGTCTTCCGGCTCTGGTGGGGCGTGGCCGGCGGCTCGACCGCGCGGTTCGCGAGCTTCCTCACCGGACCCCGGGCGACCCTGTCCTATCTGAAGACCGTGGGCGAACGCAGCCCCAGCCACAGCGCCGGGCACAATCCCCTCGGCGCCTGGAGCGTGGTGGCGATGATCGCCGTAATGCTGGCCTTGACCGTGCTCGGGCTGTTCGCCGCCGATATCGACGGCATCGAGTCCGGGCCGCTCACCTATCTGGTGAGCTTCGAGACCAGCCGGCTCTGCGCCGAATTGCACGAGCTGCTGTTCCGCGTCCTGCAGGGGCTGGTCGTCATGCACCTGCTGGCCGTCGCCTATTACTGGGCCTGGAAGCGCCAAAACCTGATCGGCGCCATGATCAGCGGCAAGAGCGCCTTCGCCGCCGCGCCCTTGCGGCGGGGGCGGCTGTGGAGCCTGCTGGTGGGGCTGGTCCTGGCGGTGGGCGTGGTATGGGCCGCAGCCAAGGGGTTGCGGTTCTAGCCGCCGTTCGCGGCGTCGCGCAGGCAGCCCAGCCAAGCTTCCTCGCGCGCCTTCTCGGCTTCGCGCAGCGTGGTTTCGGCCTCTCGGACCCCCTCGTCGTGCTTGCGCCACTCCAGCACCGCGCCTTCTCGCGCGGCGCGGGCCGCCTCCATGGTCGGGAAGCGGGCGAGGACGGCGCGGACACTGTAATTGACCGGCGGGCCAACGGTCTCGCGGTCCGGATAGAAGCCGGTGATGGAATCGGCGGTTTCGTTCTCGATGTGGAAGACATCGGCCCAGCCCGCGTGGTGACGCATCAGGGCCCAGGGCCGTTCAATCCGGTCGGTCATCGATCGCTCCTAGAATCCGTGGGCGCAAACTAGCGTGGTCGGCGGTGGTCTCCAACGCCGTAGACGCGAGATTTCCCGGCTTGCAGCGCGAAAGCAGCCGCAAGGCGTCGGCAGCCGCTGCTCCCGAGCGTGTGTTGTCGAACATGCACCAGGCCTCGCCCGGCCGTGCGCCCAGGCGCGCCGCGACCGCCTCCAACGCCGCGTCGGTATAGGGCGAGGCGTACATGACCGGCGAACCGTGGAGGCGGGTATAGGTCAGGCCCAGCCAGCCGCCGGGTTCGGCCGCCCCGGGAACCACGGCGGGGTCGGCCGCCACGCGGGTGACCTCGCTGCGGGCCAGGAGTTCTTCCACCTGCGGCTCGAACCAGGTCGGATGGCGCGGCTCGATCACCGTCGGACCGGAATGGCGGTCGCGCCAACCCCGAATGAAGGCCTCGCCGGTCGCTTCAAAGCGAAGGCTTGGGGGAAGCTGGATCAGGATCGGGCCGAGCTTGCCGCCAAGCCCCGCGACCTCATTGAGGAAACGCGCAAGGGGCCCCTCGCAGGGCTCGAGCCGAGCCTCGTGGGTGATCGTGCGCGGCAGCTTCACGGAGAACGAAAAGCCGGGCGGCGTCGATGCCGCCCAGCGCTCATAGGTTTCGCGCCGATGCGACCGGAAGAAGGAACTGTTGATCTCGACCGCGGTGAACACCTGGGCGTAGCGCGCCAGGATCGATCCCGCCGCTGGAAAGCCAGGCGCTACCGGACGGGGAATGGCCCAGCCCGCAGTTCCGATCCGGACGGTCATGTCGCCTTGAGCGCGCGAACGCGGCTTAGGTTTCCACCCGCGACGGGAAGGCGACGACCGCGCCTTCCTGGTCACGGCCGACCCCGATGCGGGGGCAGGCGTCGCGCAGAGCGCAGAGGTCGCAGGCCGGGTCGAAGTGGCTGCAGATGGACTGGCCCTGGGCCTTGAGCAGCCAGTGCATCTCGAAGAACCGATCGGCGTCCCAATCGGCGGGCGCCTGTTCCATCAGGCCGTCATAGGCCAGGGTCCGGTCGCCGCCGCGCGGCGTGAGGCCGAGCCGACCGCTGAGCCGATGGACGTGGGTGTCCACCGTCAGGACGGGCCGGGCCAGGGTGCTGAAGTTCAGGGTGGCCGCCGCGGCCTTGATCCCCACCCCGGGCAGTCGGGTCAGCCACGCCATGGCCTCGTCCAGCGGCTCGTCCTTCAGGAAGTCGAGGTTGAGTTCGCCGCGCTTCAGGATGATCACCCGGATCAGGATCGGCAGCCGCCGCGCCTTGTCCTCGGCGAAGGTCACCGGATCTATGACCGGCTCGATCTGGGCCGGATCGGCCAGGGTCAAGGTCGTCCAGTTCGGGAAGGCCGCGCGCAGGCGGATGAAGGCGGCCCAGGCCACCTCGTCATATGTGCGCGAGCTGATCACAGCCTTGATGAGCTGGGAGACCGGATCCATCCGATGCTCCGCCCTCTGCGGACCGAAGACCGCGCGGAGCCGGTCGCGGACGGCCGGCAGGTCGGAGGGGAGGGCGAGTCGGACTTGCATGAGTCGACAAGAACAAATGCGGAACATTTGTCAACGGCGCGGCTTGACCCTACCAAAGAGGCTGGGCGGAAACGGGGAGAGCCAGGATGAAGCCGGCGTCGGTATCTGACTATCGCGAGCTGGCGCGGCGCAGGCTGCCGAAGATGTTCTTCGAGTATATCGACGGCGGCAGCTACGCCGAGGTGACCCTGGGCCGAAACGTGGCCGACCTCGAGGCCATCGCCCTGCGCCAGCGAGTCATGCGCGACATGAGCCAGCTGGATATGAGCGTCGAGGTGTTCGGGCAGCCCATGAGCTTTCCCGTGGGCCTGTCGCCGGTGGGCATGGCGGGCATGTACGCCCGCCGCGGCGAGGTCCAGGCGGCCAAGGCCGCGGCTTCGGCGGGCGTGCCGTTCTGCCTCTCGACGGTAGGGGTCTGTTCCGTGGAGGAGGTGGCGGCTTCCGGGACCCCGCCCTGGTTCCAGCTCTATATGCTGAAGGACCGTGGCTACATGGCCGAGCTGCTGGCGCGGGCCAAGGCCGTGGGTTGCAAGGTCCTCGTCTTTACGGTGGATCTGCCGCTGCCCGGCTCGCGCTATCGCGATGTCCGTTCGGGGTTCACCGGCGCGAGCGGGCTGTCCGGCGCGCTCAACACCGCCTGGCAGGGTGTGACCCATCCGGACTGGCTTTGGGATGTCTGGCTGCACGGCCGGCCCCACACGCTGGGCTGCGTCCAGAGTGCGGTGACCGAGGGACGGCAGGTCACCGACTTCCTGAGCTGGGTCGCCAGGAACTTCGACCGCACCGTCACCTGGGCGGACATCGACTGGGTGCGAAAGACGTGGGACGGGCCCATCGTCATCAAGGGCGTGCTGGACCCGGAAGACGCTCGCGAGGCGGTCAAGGCGGGCGCCCAGGGCCTGGTGGTCTCCAACCACGGCGGGCGGCAACTGGACGGGGTGCGGTCCTCGATCTCCGCCCTGCCGGCGGTGGTGGACGCGGTCGGCGGCGACCTGGAGATCTTCATGGACGGCGGGGTGCGCTCCGGCCTGGACGTGCTGAAAGCCCTGGCGCTCGGCGCCCGCGCCTGTTTCGTGGGCCGAGCCTGGGCCTATGCGCTCGGCGCTGGAGGCCAGCCGATGGTGGAGAAGATGCTGGGGACCCTGCGCAGCGAGCTTGCCGTGGCGATGATCCTCACGGGGTGCAACGCCGCGCGAAACGCCGATAAAACGCTACTAGACGTCGCACCTTAGAAAATCTTTTCAATTCCGAAGGTTCTGACCCATCGACAAGGGTTGAACTTGCCGTGTAGATGCGCGCCGAATTGGCGTGCGGAACGGTCGCGTTTGGCCGCGTCCGCGCACGCCTGCGAGCTTACGAGTGAGGGACGCCGATGGGAGCTCCGGAACGTCAAGGTCTGTACGACCCGCGCAACGAACACGATGCGTGCGGCGTGGGGTTTGTGGCCAATATCAAGGGCCGCAAATCGCATGAGGTCGTGGCCTGTGGCCTGGAGATCCTGGTCAATCTGGACCATCGCGGCGCCGTGGGCGCCGATCCGCTGGTGGGCGACGGCGCGGGGATCCTTATCCAGATTCCGGACGGCCTGCTGCGCGACTGGGCCGGCAAGGAAGGTATCGATCTGCCCCCGCCGGGCGACTACGCCGTGGCCATGTGCTTCCTGCCGCGGGACGCCGCCGCCCGCGAAATGGCCGTCCACCAGTTCGAGCACTTCCTGAAGGTTGAAGGCCAGACCTTCATCGCCTGGCGCGACGTGCCGACCAACACCGACGGCCTGGGCGCGGCGGTGCTGGCCGAGATGCCGGTGATCCGCCAGGCCATCGTCGGCCGTGGCCCCAACACCAAGGACCAGGACGCCTTCGAGCGGAAGCTGCTGACCGTGCGCAAGCAGTTGCAGAACCCGCTGGCGGAGATGGCGACCCGGTTGAACCTCCCGGGCCTGACCCAGCTCTACCTGCCGTCATTCTCCACGCGGACGGTGGTCTATAAGGGTCTGCTGCTGGCCGGCCAGGTGGGGACCTTCTACGAGGACCTCGCCAACCCGATCACCGAATCGGCGCTGGCCCTGGTCCACCAGCGGTTCTCGACCAACACCTTTCCATCCTGGAAGCTCGCCCACCCCTACCGGTTCATCGCCCACAACGGCGAGATCAACACGGTGCGCGGCAACGTGAACTGGATGAACGCCCGCCGTCGCACGCTGGAAAGCGACCTGCTGGGCCCCGACCTCAACAAGATGTGGCCGCTGATCCCGCACGGCCAGTCGGACACCGCCTGCCTGGACAACGCGCTCGAGCTGCTGCTGGCCGGCGGCTACCCGCTGGCCCACGCGGTGATGATGCTGATCCCGGAGGCCTGGGCCGGCAATCCGCTGATGAACGCCGAGCGCAAGGCGTTCTACGAGTACCACGCCGCCCTGATGGAGCCGTGGGACGGCCCGGCCGCCGTCGCCTTCACCGATGGCCGCCAGATCGGCGCCACCCTGGACCGCAACGGCCTGCGTCCGGCGCGCTTCGTCGTCACCGACCAGGACCATGTGATCATGGCCTCGGAGATCGGCGTCCTGACCGTTCCCGAGGAGCGGATCGTCCGCAAGTGGCGGCTGCAGCCGGGCAAGATGCTGCTGATCGACATGGAAGAAGGCCGGATCATCGAGGACGAGGAGATCAAGGCGACCCTCTCCCAGGCCGAGCCCTACGCCGAGTGGCTCTCCCAGACCCAGTTCAAGCTGGAAGAGCTGCCCGAGATCGCCTTCGACGAGGCCCTCGCCAACGACGCGGGCCGGCTGCTCGATCGCCAGCAGGCCTTCGGCTACACCCAGGAGGACATCCAGTTCTTCCTCGAGCCCATGGCCCGGACGGGGGAGGATCCGATCGGCTCCATGGGCGCCGACATTCCCATCGCCGTGCTCTCCAGGCGCCCGAAGCTGCTCTACGAGTATTTCAAGCAGAACTTCGCCCAGGTCACCAATCCGCCCATCGACCCGATCCGCGAGGAACTGGTGATGAGCCTGGTCTCGATGATCGGGCCGCGGCCGAACCTGCTGGGCCGCCACGCCGGCACCCATAAACGGCTGGAAGTCTCCCAACCGATCCTCACCAATGAGGATCTGTCGAAAATCCGCTCGATCAGCGAACTGGTGGACGGCTCGTTCCGCACCGCCACCATCGATGTCACCTGGGCGGCCGAGGAGGGCGTCGCGGGGCTTGAGCGCGCCCTGGACCGCGTCTGCCGCGAGGCCACCGACAACGTCCTGGCCGACAAGAACATCCTGATCCTATCGGACCGGGAGGTCTCGTCCGACCGCATCCCGATCCCGGCGGCCCTGGCGACCGCGGCCGTACACCACCACCTGATCCGCCAGGGCCTGCGCATGCAGACCGGCCTGGTGATCGAGACCGGCGAAGCGCGCGAGGTGCACCATTTCTGCGTGCTGGCGGGCTATGGCGCCGAAGCCGTGAACCCCTATCTGGCCTTCGAGACCCTGGAGCAGATCCGCGTCTCCACCGGCTCGACCCTGTCGGCCTACGACGTGCGTAAGAACTACATCAAGGCCGTCGGCAAGGGCGTGCTGAAGGTGATGTCCAAGATGGGCATCTCCACCTACCAGTCCTATTGCGGCGCGCAGATCTTCGACGGGGTCGGCCTGTCGTCGGAACTGATCGAGCAGTACTTCACCGGCACCGCGACCACCATCGAGGGCGTCGGCCTGCGCGAGATCGCCGAGGAGACGGTGCGCCGTCACCGCGACGCCTATGGCGACAATCCGATCTACGCCTCCATGCTGGACGTCGGCGGGACCTACGCCTTCCGCCTACGCGGCGAGGAGCACGCCTGGACGCCGGAGACGGTGAGCAAGCTGCAGCACGCCGTGCGCGGAAATTTGCCGGATGAATACAAGAGCTTCGCGGCTGGAATTAATGAGCAGTCCGAACGCCTGCTGACCATCCGCGGCCTGATGCGCTTCAAGGCCGCCGAGACCCCGATCGCCATCGAGGCGGTCGAGCCGGCGGCCGAGATCGTCAAGCGTTTCGCCACCGGGGCCATGAGCTTCGGCTCGATCAGCCGCGAGGCCCACACTACGCTGGCCATGGCCATGAACCGGATCGGCGGTAAGTCGAACACCGGCGAGGGCGGGGAGGAGGCCGATCGCTTCGTTCCGCTGCCCAACGGCGACTCCATGCGCTCGGCCATCAAGCAGGTGGCCTCCGGCCGGTTCGGCGTCACCGCCGAGTACCTGGTCAACGCCGACGACATCCAGATCAAGATGGCCCAGGGCGCCAAGCCCGGGGAGGGCGGCCAGCTTCCCGGCCACAAGGTCGACAAGAACATCGCTCGGGTCCGGCACTCGACGCCGGGCGTGGGCCTGATCAGCCCGCCGCCGCACCACGACATCTATTCGATCGAGGATCTGGCCCAGCTCATCCACGACCTGAAGAATGTGAATTCCAAGGCCCGCATCTCGGTGAAGCTGGTCTCGGAAGTCGGCGTCGGAACCGTGGCGGCCGGGGTGGCCAAGGCGCGCGCCGACCACATCACCATCTCGGGCTTCGAGGGCGGCACCGGCGCCTCGCCGCTGACCTCGCTGACCCATGCGGGCTCGCCCTGGGAGATCGGCCTGGCCGAGACCCAGCAGACCCTGCTGCTCAATGGACTGCGGACCCGCGTGGCGGTCCAGGCCGACGGCGGCCTGCGCACCGGGCGCGACGTGGCGGTCGCCGCCCTGCTGGGGGCCGACGAGTTCGGCTTCGCCACGGCTCCGCTGATCGCGGCCGGCTGTATCATGATGAGGAAGTGCCACCTCAACACCTGCCCGGTGGGGGTGGCCACCCAGGACCCGGTTCTGCGCGCGCGCTTCACCGGCCAGCCCGAGCACGTGATCAACTACTTCTTCTTCGTCGCCGAAGAGCTGCGCGAGATCATGGCGGAGCTTGGCTTCGCCACGGTCAACGAGATGATCGGCCGCGTCGACCGCCTGGAGATGCGCCACGCGGTCGACCACTGGAAGGCCGGCGGCGTCGACCTCTCCAAGCTGCTCTACGCCATCCCTTCCGAGAGCCCGACCGGCCTTTGGAACATGGACCGCCAGGACCACGGTCTGGGGAAGGCGCTCGACAATACCCTGATCGCTGACGCCAAGGCCGCGCTGGAGGAGGGCAAGCCCGTCCTCGGCGAGTATCCGATCAAGAACATCAACCGCACCGTCGGCGCCATGCTGTCGGGCGAGGTGGCGCGCCGCTACGGCCATGCCGGCCTGCCGGACGACACCATCAGCTTGAAGTTCCGCGGCCAGGCCGGTCAGAGCTTCGGCGCCTTCGCCGCCCGCGGGATCAGCCTGGAACTGACCGGTGACGGCAACGACTATGTGGGCAAGGGCCTGTCCGGCGGCCGGGTGGTCGTGCGCCAGCCGCCGGAAGCCAACCGCGACCCGACCGAGAACATCATCGTCGGCAACACCGTCCTCTACGGGGCCATCGCCGGGGAGGCCTATTTCGAGGGCGTGGCCGGCGAACGTTTCGCCGTGCGCAACTCCGGCGCGGTGACGGTGGTCGAAGGCCTGGGCGACCACGGTTGTGAATACATGACCGGCGGCGTGGTGGTGGTGCTGGGCGACACCGGGCGCAACTTCGCCGCCGGGATGTCGGGCGGCGTGGCCTATGTCTACGATCCCAGGAAGCGGTTCGAGGCGCTCTGCAACAAGGCCATGGTCGACCTGGACCGCGTGACCGTCACCGGCCTCGGCCACGACAACGCGCCCACCCAGAAGGCGGTGTCGGTCGAGAACAACGGCATGGGGGACATGCTCTCCTTCGACGCCGAGCGCCTGCGCATCCTGATCGAACGCCACCACCTCTATACGGGGTCGGCGCGCGCGCGGGAGATCCTGGAGACCTGGGAGACCTCGCTGGGCGACTTCGTGAAGGTCATGCCCAAGGACTATCGCCGGGCCCTGGTCGACATGGCCGCCGAACGCCAGGCGGCCGCGGCCGTTGCGGCCGAATAGCTTTCAGAGTCGGGGAGTTAAGAGCATGGGCAAGCCCACCGGCTTTCTTGAGATCGAACGCCAGGACCGCGTCTATGACGCCCCGTCCGAGCGCCTGAAGACCTGGAAGGAGTTCACCCAGCCGCTGGCGACGTCGGCCGTGGCCGGCCAGGCCGCGCGCTGCATGGATTGCGGGATTCCGTTCTGCCACACCGGCTGTCCGGTCAATAACCAGATCCCCGACTTCAACAACCTGGTCTATCGCGACCAGTGGCAGGCGGCGCTGGAGAACCTGCAGTCGACCAACAACTTCCCGGAGTTCACCGGGCGGGTCTGTCCCGCGCCCTGCGAGGCTGCCTGCACGCTGAACATCGTCGATGCGCCCGTGACCATAAAGACCATCGAATGCCAGATCGTCGATCGCGGCTGGGACGAGGGCTGGATCAAGCCGCAGGGTTCGCCCCGCGGCACCGGCAAGCGCATCGCGGTGGTGGGTTCGGGCCCGGCGGGGCTGGCCTGCGCTCAACAGCTGGCCCGGGCCGGCCATGCGCCCACCGTGTTCGAGAAGAGCGACCGGATCGGCGGCCTGCTGCGCTACGGCATCCCGGACTTCAAGATGGAGAAGCATCTGATCGATCGCCGGATCGCCCAGATGGAGCAGGAAGGCGTGATCTTCCGCACCAATTTCGAGGTCGGTGTCACCGTTTCGGTCCAGCGCCTGCTGGACGATTACGACGTGCTTGTCATGGCCGGCGGGGCGGAGAACCCGCGCGATCTGGAGATCCCCGGCCGCGAGCTCACCGGCGTCCACTACGCCATGGATTTCCTCACTCAGCAGAACAAGCGCAACGCCGGCGACGACGAGCTGCGCGCCGCGCCCACAGGCGCGATCTCGGCAACCGGCAAGCATGTGATCGTGATCGGCGGCGGCGACACGGGCAGCGACTGCATCGGCACCTCGAACCGCCATGGCGCGGCCTCGGTCACTCAGCTCGAGATCATGCCGCAGCCGCCGGCTCGCGAGAACAAGTTCATGACCTGGCCGGACTGGCCGCTGAAGCTGCGCACCTCGTCCAGCCAGGAAGAGGGCTGTGAGCGCGATTTCGCCGTGACCACCAAGCAGGTGCTGGGCTCCAACGGCAAGGTCGAGGCCATCGAGTGCGCCCGCATCGAATGGGTGACCGGCGAGGGCGGTCGCCAGACCCCGCAGGAGGTCCCGGGCAGCGCCTTCAAGCTGCCGGCCGATCTGGTCCTGCTGGCCATGGGCTTCGTCGGGCCGCGGCACAATGAATTCATCGAACAGGCCGCCGTCGAGTTGGACCCCCGCGGCAACGTCAAGGCCCCGGTGACGGACTACAAGACCTCGACACCGAACATCTTCTCCTGCGGCGACATGCGGCGCGGCCAGTCCCTGGTGGTCTGGGCGATCCGCGAGGGCCGCCAGTGCGCCCAGGCCGTCGACGCCTATCTGATGGGCGTCAGCAAGCTGCCAAGGTAGTCGCTGATCGTCGGTCGGTGAGCTTGGCCTTTCGGGGACGCGTTGAGCCGGGCTAAACGGGAGGCATGACCGCTTTCCGCGCCGCGGCGTTCGCCGCCGTCCTCGCCCTGGTTCCCGGCCTCGCCGCCGCGCAGCCAGAACCGCTCACCGTCTACAGCGGCGCGACCCTGATCGACGGGACCGGCGCGTCGCCGAAGCCCGGCATGTCGATCCTGGTCAGGGGAGAGCGCATCGAGCGGGTCTGGCGGGAGGGGGAGATCGCCCTCAAGCTGCCGCCGCAGACCAAGGTGGTGGACGTTTCCGGCCAGTACGTCCTGCCCGGCCTGACCGACAGCCACCAGCATCTGGCCACGCCGCCGGCGCGGGCCTGGGCCGAGGCGGAGCTGAAGCGCAGCCTCTATGGCGGGATCACCTCGATCCGCGACATGGCCGACGACCTGCGCAACGTGTCCGACCTGGCTCGGGCGACGCGGATCGGCGAGATCGCCGGTCCCGACATCTACTACGCCGCGCTGATGGCCGGGCCGTCGTTCTTCGAGGACAGTCGCGTTCACGCGGCCTCGCGCGGCGCCAAGGCGGGCGAGGTCGGCTGGATGCAGGCGATCGGACCGCAGACCGACCTGTCGCTGGCGGTGGCCCAGGCGCGCGGTCTCGGCGCCTCGGCGATCAAGGTCTATGCGAACCTGCCGGGCGAGACCGTGGCCGCGATCGCCGCCGAGGCTCACCGCCAGGGCGTGCCGATCTGGGCCCATGCGGCGGTGTTTCCCGCCACGCCCGAGCAGGTGCTGGACGCCAAGGCCGACGTGGTCAGCCATGTCTGCATGCTGGCCTACCAGGTGTCAGCCCCGATCCCCGGCCAGTACCACAACCGCGCCGCCGTCGAAGAGAGCCGCTTCGGCAAGGGTGTCCACCCCGAGATGGCCAGACTCTACGACAGGATGAGGGCCGACGGCGTGGTGTTGGACGCCACGGTGCGGATCTACGAGGCCATGAAGGGCCGCCCGACCAAGCCCTATTGTTCGACGGAGCTGGCCGCGCGGCTGACGCGCGAGGCGCTTGAGGCGGGCGTCAGTATCTCGGCCGGCACCGACGGCGCCTCGGCCCCGGAGGCCGCCTATCCCGCCCTGCACGAGGAGCTGGAATTGCTGGTGGACAGGGCCGGCTTCACGCCCATGCAGGCCATCGTGGCGGCCACGCGCAACGGCGCGCTCTCGGTGCGCCGGGACCCCGACTTCGGGACCATCGAGGCCGGCAAGCTGGCCAACCTGGTGTTCGTCGCCAAGGACCCCACCGCCGACATAGGCAACCTGCGCACCGTGGTCACCACCGTGAAGCGCGGCGTGGCCTATTCCCGCGCCGACTACGATCCCAAGGCCGACCTGGCCGCACGAAGGAGCCAGCCATGATCTCCCGCCGCCAGACCCTCGGCTTCGCCGCCGCCCTCGCGGCAGGACCGGCCCTCGCTCGCACCGAAAAGCCGATTATCGTCAACGCCTTGGGGGGACTATCGAACCCCAACCTGCAGATCGGCCGCCCCGCGGGGCCGGCTGCGGACACCTCGGTAACGGACTTCGACGCCCGGGGCCTGCGCGACGCCAAGGCATCCGGCCTGACGGCGGTGAACATCACGCTGGGCTATGTGGCCGGGCCGCAGGAGCCTTACGCCTATACGCTGAAGACCCTCGATGTCTGGGACAGGATCATCGCCGACAACGCCGCCGACCTGACCCTGGTGCGAAAGGCGGCCGACATCGCCAAGGCCGGAGCGGCCGGCAGGATCGGCGTGATCTACGGCTTCCAGAACGCTGTGCAGATCGGCGAGAAGCTGGAGCGCATCGACGAGTTCGCCGCGCGCGGCGTGCGGATCGTCCAGCTCACCTACAACCTCCCCAACATCCTGGGCGACGGCTCGATGGCGCCGGAGAACCGCGGCCTGACGCCGGCGGGACGTGAGGTGGTGGCAGGCCTTAACCGCGCCCGGCTGATGGTCGACCTGTCGCACTCCGGCGAGCGGACCTGCCTGGACGCCCTGGCCGAGTCCAAGGCGCCCATTTCGATCAACCACACCGGCTGCCGGGCGCTGACCGACCTGCCGCGCAACAAGACCGACGCCGAGCTGCGCGGGGTGGCGGAGAAGGGGGGCTTCGTCGGAATCTACTTCATGCCGTTCCTGAAACCGACCAGCCAGGCCAGCGCCGCCGACGTGGCGGCCCATATCGAGCACGCGCTGAAGATCTGCGGCGAAGACCATGTGGGGATCGGCACCGACGGCTCGGTGGCCACCATCGACGACATGGAGGCCTACAAGGCCGCGCTGGCCCAGGAGCATGCCGAGCGAAAGGCCGCCGGCATCGCCGCCAAGGGCGAGCGGGCCGACACTCAGCCCTTCGTCATGGATCTGCGCGGGCCTGACCAGTTCCGCAAGCTGGCGGGGCTTCTGAAAGCGCGGGGCCACAGCCAGCGGGTGATCGACAAGGTGATGGGCCGGAACTTCGTCAGCTACGCCGAGCGCGTCTGGGGCTAGCCCATGAACCGCCCGGCCACCCAATAGGTGACCGCCGAGATCGCCGCGGCCGCCGGGATGGTGATCACCCAGGCCGTTACGATCCGCCGCGCCACGCCCCAGCGCACCGCCGAGACCCGCCGCGCCGCGCCGACGCCGACGATGGCGCCGGTGATGGTGTGGGTTGTGGAGACCGGCACGCCCAGGCTGGTGGCCGCGAACAGGGTGATGGCCCCGCCGGTCTCGGCGCAGAAGCCTTGCATGGGGGTCAGCCTGGTGATCTTCGAGCCCATGGTGTGGACGATCCGCCAGCCGCCGAACAGCGTCCCCAGTCCCATGGCCGCCTGACAGGACAGCACCACCCACAGCGGCACGTGGAACTCGCCTGAGGCCGGGCCCATGCCGTGGGCGATCAGAAGGGCGGCGATGATGCCCATGGTCTTCTGGGCGTCATTGCCGCCATGGCCCAGCGAGTAGAGCGAGGCCGAGACGAACTGCATCTTGCGGAAAACCCCATCCACCGCGAACGGGGTGAAGCGGATGAAGGACCACGAGACGATCAGGGTCAGGAGCAGGGCCAGGACGAAGCCCGTGCCGGGCGACAGCACGATGGCCGCCAGGGTCTTGTTGAGGCCGACCCAGATCACCGCGTCCGTCCCGGCCTTGGCCAGGCCCGCGCCCACCAGCCCGCCGATCAGGGCGTGGGAGGACGATGACGGGATCGCCGCCCACCAGGTGAGCAGGTTCCAGCCGATGGCGCCCATCAGGGCCGAGAAGATCAGGCCGTCGGTGATCAGGTTGGGCTCGATGAGCCCCGCGCCCACCGTCTTGGCCACGTGCAGGCCGAAGAACAGGAAGGCGATGAAGTTGAAGAAGGCCGCCCAGGCCACGGCCGCGAAGGGCGGCAACACACGGGTCGCCACGATGGTGGCGATGGAGTTGGCCGCATCGTGCAGGCCGTTCAGGAAGTCGAACGCCAGGGCGACGACGACCAGGAAGATCAGGAGCGGCGTGAAGCCGAGAAGGTCCACCTGGCGTTCCCTAGACCTGCTCGATCACGATGCCGCTGATGCGGTTCGCCACGTCTTCGAAGCGGTCCATCACCTTCTCCAGGTGGCCGTAGATGTCGACGCCGACCACGAAGGCCATGGGGTCTCCGGCGCGGTGGGCCAGGAACAGCGCCTTGCGTCCGGCGTCGTAGATCGCGTCTGAGCGGTCCTCGATCTGGGTGATATGCTCGGTCAACTCGTTCAGCCGGTGGGCGTTCTGGCGCATCTTGTCCAGCAGGCCGACCGCCTCACGGGTCAGCAGCGCGGCCTCGACGATGATGTCGGCCATCTCGCGCATGGGATCTTCGAACTCGCGCAGCTCGAACAGGGTGATGACCTTGGCGGTCTTCTGCATCTGGTCGATGGCGTCGTCGAGCGAGGTGGTCAGGTCCTTGATGTCGCTGCGGTCGAAGGGGGTGATGAAGGTCCGGCGGACGGCGGTCAGCACCTCACGGGTGATCTCGTCGGCGGCGTTCTCATGAGCCACCACCCGGGCGCAGGCGGCGGGCACGCCGTCGCCGCCCTTCAGGACGTCGCGCAGGGCGGCGGCGCCCTCGACCAGGGTCTCGGCATGGGCCCTGAACAGGTGGAAGAACTTCTCTTCCTTCGGCATCATCGCCTGAAACCAGCTCAGCATCTTCGATCCGTCGCCAGAATATCGGCCGAGCTTCGAGCCGGCCCCCCGGCGGCTCTTAGCGTGTTCGCGCCTCGGCGGCGAGCGCGGCTTCGCGTCGAAAGACCGCAAGTCGCTCGCCCTCGAACAGCGGCTTCCATCCATCGCCGATGAGATCGTGGGGGCCGACCACCACCACGGTGTCGTAGTCGGCCAGGACGCCGGTTCCGACGTCCGCATTGGGCTCTGTCAGGATCATGTACGGTCGGCCCCGCAGGCCCAGCAGGACCAGGTGATGGACGTCCATGCCGTCGACGACCGCCGCGGCCCGCTCCGGCTGCCGCGCGATCAGAGAGTGGGCGGCCTGCAGTTCGGCCTGGAGGGTCGCGCGCTCCGGGGCGATCGCGCCGCGCCAACGCAGGTCCAGGAAGGTCGAGAGCAGGCCCAGGGTTACGAAATAGGCGAGCCAGGCGACCGATGTCCGGATCCGGGTGAGGCAGGCGACCGCCACGGCGAGGCTGGCGACGACCGCCATCCCAAACAGCGGCGCCCCGGCGTCGAAGTTCCAGCGGGCGAGATGGGGACGGTAGAAGGCGGTGAGCGCCGAGCCGTCCCAGGGGAAGATGGCCATGCCGCGCAGCATGCAGACGGCGAGGCCCGCCACGCCAACGAGGGTCACCAGCCCCATGGCGATGCGCCACGGACGGCCGCCGCCACGCTGGAATTCAGCGATGAACGGAGCCGCGGCGAGCCAGATGATCGGCACGAAGAACTCGAAATAGCGGCCCCAGAGGCGGCCGGTCTCGTTCGGTCCGTAGACCAGGGCCTTTCCCGCGAAGATCGCCACCATGGCCAGGGTGGCGGCCAGGGCCAGCAGGACCAGGAGGAAGGCGGTCTCCGTCTCGTCCAGGCGATAGCCGCCGCGGCGCAGGCTCCAGCGCCAACGGGCGACGATCCGCGCCAGGCCCGTGGCGATGGGCACGCCGGCAAGCAGCAGGCTGGCGGACGCCATGGCGGCCAGGGCCCACAGCGCCCGCCGAAGCTCCTCTAGCCCGGTCGGGCTGTCGAGGGCGCGGACATAGTGGCCGCCGAGGAAGAAGGTGAAGGGTTGGGTGATCGGCGCGCCGACCGCCAGCTGGGCGAGATTGCCCGCCGCCAGGAAGGCCACCGCGAACAGCACGATCCGTGCGGTGAAGACCCAGAGCTGCCGGCGGCCCAGCAGGCCGTCCAGGACCGCCAGGACCATGAAGGCGGCGGCCACGGCCACGCCTTGCGGCTTGATGAGAGTCAGCAGGCCTGTCAGCGCTCCGGCCAGCAGGGCGTGGACCGCCGGGCGGTCCAGATAGAGGCGGGTTGTGGATAGGACCAGCACGCCCAGCAAGCCGACGTACCAACCTTCCGGCAAGGCGGTGAAGACGAAGCGGTAATAGGGGAAGGCCAGGGCCAGCAGCAGGAAGCCGCCAGAGCGCCAGTCGGCGAGCTTCGACCGCACGGCCATCCAGACCAGGACCAGTCCGCCGAAATAGGCCCCGGCGCCCAGCACGCGCAGCCATTCCAGCAGGTGCTCGGTCCCGTAGGTGACGGCGCGGATGATCAGCAGGAAGACGGTGTTGTTGAGCGCCTGCAGCTGCGGGGCGAGCCGCGGATCGCCGGCCATCGCCTTGCCGTAGAGGGCGTGGATCAGATAGGCGCCTTCGTCGCCCGCATAGATCGGCTCGGCCGCGAAGATCTGGTTCACATAGGCCAGCACCACCGCCAGGCCGGCCAGCACGAGCAGGCCCATGGCCAGGCGCGCGCCGAAGTTGTCTTCCGAACCGTCGTCCCCGGCGCTCATGGGCGCAATCTGGCCGTTCGCGGCGAGCGTGACTAGGGCCGGAGCCTTGCTTTCGAATTCGAGGGCCGCCTGGCTTTCGTCCTCGCCTAGCGTCGGCTGTCCAGCGCCATCCGTACCGCCAGGGCGCCCAGCACCGTGCCCATCAGCCAGCGCTGGACCATGGCCCAGGTCGGGCGGGCGGCCAGGAACCTGGCCACCGAGCCGGCGGCCAGGATCATCACCCCGTTGCAGGCCACGCTGGCCGTGATCTGGGTGGCGCCCAGGATCATGCCCTGGGCCAGGATGTCGCCGCGCTCGGGGTGCATGAACTGCGGCAGCAGCGAGAGGTAAAGCACCGCGGCCTTGGGGTTCAGCAGGTTGGTGAACAGGCCCATGGCGAAGAGCCGGGCGTCGCCGTGCGGCTCCAGCTCGCGCACCGCGAAGGGGGAGGCGGCGCCGGGCTTCAACGCCTGCCAGGCCAGCCAGGCCAGGTAGCAGGCGCCGGTGATCCGCATCACGTCATAGGCGATCGGCACGGCCATGACGATCGCCGTCAGGCCGATCACGGCCGAGACCATGTAGAAGATGAACCCGGCCGCCACCCCGGCCAGGGACATGAACCCCGCGCGGCGGCCCTGGCTGATGGACCGCGAGATCAGGTAGATCATGTTGGGGCCGGGCGTCATGGCCATGCCCAGCGCGATCAGTCCGAAAGCGATCCAGTCCGTCCAGACGACCATGCCGCGGCTCCCCTGCTTGGAGCCCGGCTATAGCTGCAGGCCTTGAGTCCCGCGCGCCAGAAATCCCGCGTGGATCGTTAGGCGCGCTCTCAGCGGGTGGGGATCTCGATATCGCAGACGGTGAAGTCGGCGCCCCTGGCGGCGCGGACCCTGCCGACCAGGGCCTTGAAGGCCGCCCCGCGCTCGTCCAGCACCTCGACCCTGGGGCGTTCGGCGGCGGGGATGTCGGCGGCGACCCGGACGCGGATCATCCGGTCGGGATTGGCAGGCGGCTCGCCGACCGCCATGGCGCGCACCACGTCCAGGCCCTTCACCACCCGACCCCAGACCGTGTAGTCGCCGTCCAGCCGGCGGCTGGCCTGGCGCATGAAGAAGATCTCGCTGTTGGCGGTTGTGACGGCCTCCTGCCGTCCCATGCCGGCGACGCCGGGGCAGTAGGCGCCGGTTGCGCGGCGGCCCAGCGGGTTCGTATCCAGCAGGTCCTGGGCGCCGATGAAGGGCGTCGATCCGACGAAGCCCTCCACCGCGTCGCTGGTGTCGCGGACGATGGGGTGGGGCTGGTCGGGTTTGAGGCGGAAGGTGAACTCCGGCGCCAGGTCGGGGTGTCTGGAGACCCCGCCGTCCTTGTTGTCCGGGTTGCCGGTCTGGTCGACGAAGTCCTCGATCACCCGGTGGAACAGCAGGCCGTCATAGACCCCCTCCCGCGCCAGCAGCTTGATCCGCTCCACCGCCCTGGGCGCCAGATCGGGCCGCATCTCCACGACGATCGTTCCCTTGGAGGTCTCGATGACCAGGGTCTCGGTGGGATCGAGGGACCGCCAGTCGGCGGCCTGGGCGGCGGCCGAAATCGACAGGGCGGCCATACAGAAAGTGAATAGACGAAGCATGTTCTCGACTATCGACAAACCGTCGCCTTTCGCAACGGGCCCAGCTTACTAACTTGTAATGCACGCTACCTTGCACCGATCACTACCGTGCGATACACGTTAGCTCGAATTGGAGGTGCGCGTCGTGGCGGAAGCCGTTCAAGTCCAGCTGAAGAAGGGGGTGCTCGAGCTCTGCGTGCTCGCGCTGCTCTCCCGACAGGACAGCTACGCCTATGAGATCGCGAGCCGTTTGGCCGAGGGGATCGATATGGGGGAAGGCACCATCTATCCGTTGATGCGAAGGATGCAGACCGACGGGCTGGTCGACACCTATCTGGTGGAGAGCTCTTCCGGTCCGCCACGCAAGTATTACAAGCTGACGGAGGCCGGGAAGCAGAGCTTCACGGCCCAGAAGGCGGAATGGGCGGCGTTTTCCCGCGCCGTCGAGGCCATCCTGGGAGAGACGAAATGACCCGGCAGGCCTTCATCGACCGGTTGCGCCTGGGTCTCTCGGGAATGCCCCCGCAGGCCATCGCCGACGCCATCGCCGACTATGAGGCGCACTTCGACGAGGGGCTGGCCGCCGGCCGCTCCGAGGAGGAGGTGGCAACCGCCCTGGGCGATCCCGCCCGGCTGGCGCGCGAGCTGCGCGCCGAGGTCGGCCTCAAGAAGTGGGAGGAGCAGCGCAATCCCTCGGCGGCGGCCGGCGCGATCTTCGCCGTGCTTGGCCTGGGCGCCATCGACCTGCTGATCCTGCTGCCGATCCTGATGGCGGTGGCCGGAACCCTGTTTGGCCTGATCATCGCGGTGGTGGCGGTGTTCTTCGCCGGCGGCGCCGTGTTCGCGGTGGGCCCGTTCTTCCAGCCCCCGGGCGGGACAGCGGCGGCCCTGCTGGGCGGTATCGGTCTGATGGCCCTGGCGAGCTCCGCCGGCGCCTTGCTGACCCTGGTGGTCATCGGCTTCGTCAACGCCCTGGTCTGGTACGGGCGCCTCCACTACCGGCTGCTGAAGCCGGCCATCGAACCGCAAGTGCAGGGGTGAGTTCCATGATCCGCGTCCTCGTCCTCATCGCCATCACGGGATTCTTCGTCGGGGTGGTGGCGCTCTCCAGCGCCGCGGCCATCGGCGGACCCGACCTTGCCGCGCGCAACTGGCACTGGATCAATCACTGGAGCGAGATCGACTGGGACCATGTCGATCGGGACGTCGATGTCGATGTCGACGTCGGTGAAACCGGCTCCACCTTCACCCGCGAGATCGCCTGGACCGGGGGTTCGGAGCTCGACATCGACGTCCCCGCCGATGTGCAGTTCACCCAGGCGCCGGGCCCCGGCACGGTTGTCATCACCGGTCCCAAGCGCGCCGTCGAGCGGGTGGTGCTGGAGAATGGGCGCCTGGCGACCGACGGGACCCACTATTCCAGCCGCCGGCTGAAGATCACCATCACGGCGCCGGATGTCCGCAAGTTCGGCGTCGGCGGCGACAGTGAGCTGGTCGTCGAGGCCTATAAGCAGGACAGCCTGGCGATCGACGCATCGGGATCCACCGAGGTTACGGTCCGCGGCGTGACCCGCAAGCTCGCCGTCGACGTGTCGGGTTCCTCGGAACTCGATCTCTCCGGGCTCGAGGCCGAGGAGGCGGCGGTCGACAGCTCCGGCAGCGCCGAGACGTCTCTCGCCCCCAAGAGCGTGGCCGACCTGAACATCTCGGGCGCCTCAGAGGTGACCCTGCTCACCAAGCCGGCCCAGCTCGCCACCGACATCTCCGGCGCGGGTGAGCTTCACGAGGCGCACTAGGTCGCAGACGCGAAGGTCCTCCCCTTCTGGGGGAGGTGGCGCGTCGCCCTCTTCGGCGACGTGACGGAGGGGGCTGAAGCCCATAAGCGAGAGTCAGAGTCCCCCTCAGTCGGCTTTGCCGACAGCTCCCCCAGAGGGGGAGCATCTTGTATGGTGCGGCCTAGACGTGTGGGGGATGAATGGACGCGCCGGCGCGAACTCGGACCATGGCCAAGAGGCTGAGGCGGACGATGTCGCTGCCGGAAGTGCTGCTGTGGCGGGCGATCAAGGGGCGCAAGTTGGATGGGTTGCAGTTCCGCAAGCAGCATCCGCTTGGGCCTTATGTTCTCGACTTTTACTGCGATGCGGCGAAGCTCTGCGTCGAGGTAGACAGCTACGTTCACGGTACCGGACAGCGGCCGGAGCGTGACGAGCGACGGGACGCATGGCTGGCCGACCAGGGTGTGAGGACGCTGAGGATTTCGGCGTCGCTGGTGCTCGACGAGGTCGATGATGCCGTGGCGATGATCCGTCAGGCGATTGAGCCTTCCTAGGAGCGAAGCGGAGAGACGGAGGCGGTTGAAGCGCACTGAGCGAGTCAAAGTCCCCCTCACCCGGCCATGCGGCCGGGAGCTCCCCCAGGGGGGGAGCATCTATGGACTATGCGAGCCCGGATCCTCCCCCAGCGCGTAGCGCGGTTTGGGGGAGGTGGCTCGGAGCGAAGCGGAGAGACGGAGGGGGTTGAAGGGCGCGGAAGCGAGTCAAAGTTCCCCTCATCTGGTTCCTTGACCGTTTGCCCTAGGCGCGACCCGCCAAGGCCTTCAACACCACCGGCGCCAGACCGCGGGCGATGACTTGGACGCCCTGAGCGTTGGGGTGGAAGCCGTCGCGCTGGTTCAGCGTCGGGGTCTGGGCGACGCCGGCCAGCAGGTTGGGGTAGAGGGCCGCGCGATGGGCGCGGGCCACCGCGGCGAACACCGCCTCGAACTCCCGGGCATAGGCGCCGCCGATCACCGACGGGGGCTTCAGGCCCGCCACCACCACCGCGATCTTCCGCGCCCGCAGCCGGGCGACGATGCGGTCGAGATTGGCCTTGGTGCGCTTGGGATCCTGGCCCTGCAGCAGGTCGTTGCCGCCCAGGGCCACGACGCAGACCGCCGTGTCTTTCTGGACGCTGAAGTCGAGGCGGGCGAGGCCGCCGGCGGTGGTGTCGCCCGAGACACCGGCGCCGCGGACCAGGGCGCCTGCGCCCAGCCGGTCGAGCTCGGCCTGCAGCCGGGCGGGGAGGGCGGCGCGCGCGGGCAGGCCGTAGCCCGCGGTGATGGAATCGCCCAACAGGGTGACCACGCGCCGGGGCGCCGCCAGGGCCGCGCCGGGCAGGGTCAGGGCCACGGCGGCGATCAGCGCGCGGCGGGTCGTCAGGCTGGTGGGTGTGTCGGCCATTCTACTGCCCTATCTAAGGCTTCGCTTGCCAAGCTCAATGTCCGCCATCGCTTCCGAGGTCTCCTTGTCCGACTCTGGTCCGCCGCTCGTGCTCTCGAACGTCTGCCTCACCCTGCCGTCCGCGGCGGGTCCCGTGGATATCCTGCGCGACCTGAGCTTTTCCGTGGCCGAGAAGGAGCGGGTGGCGGTCACCGGGCCGTCCGGGTCGGGCAAGTCCTCGCTGATCGCCGTGGCCGCGGGACTGGAGCGCCCGACCGCCGGCTGGGTCACCCTGTTCGGCCGTGAATTGTCGAAGCTGGACGAAGACGGCCGGGCCCGCCTGCGCCGGGGTCGGGTCAGCCTGGTGTTCCAGGCCTTTCACCTGCTGCCCAACATGACCGCCCTGGAGAATGTCGCCGCGCCCATGGAGATCGCCGGGGCGGCCGACGCCGAGGCCGTGGCGAAAAGCTGGCTGGACCGGGTCGGCCTCTCGGCGCGGTTGAAGCATTATCCGCATCAGCTCTCCGGCGGCGAGCAGCAGCGGGTGGCGCTCGCCCGGGCGCTCGCGCCGCGGCCCGCCCTGCTGTTCGCCGACGAGCCCACCGGCAATCTCGACGGGGTCAACGCCGCCCACGTGGCCGACCTGCTGTTCGGGCTGGTGGCGGAGGAGGGGGCCGCCCTGGTCCTGGTGACCCACGACGAAGCCCTGGCCGCCCGCGCCGACCGCCGGGTGCGGCTGGCCGACGGGCGCGTTGCGCCGTGAGGTTCCTGGCCTGGCGGTACGCCGCCCGCGAACTGCGCTCCGGGGTGAAGGGATTTCGGATATTCCTGGCCTGCCTGGCGCTGGGCGTGGCGGCGATCGCCGCGGCGGGGTCGACCGCCGAGGCCTTCCGCACCGGCCTGGCTGTCCAGGCGCGCGAAATCCTGGGCGGCGACATGGCGGTCTCCCTGGAACAGCGCCGGTTCACGGAGGCCGAGCGCAAGGCCATCGAGGCGGCGGGGGCGACATCCTGGGCCGTCGGGACCCGGGCCATGGCGCAAGCCGCGTCCGGCGAGCGCCGCCTGGTCGACCTGCGTGGGGTGAGCGAGGCCTATCCGCTCTCCGGCAAGGTGACCCTGGAGACCGGCCAGCCCCTGGCCCGGGCCCTGGCCGTCCGCGACGGGGTCGCCGGCGCGGCGGTGGAGCGCGCCCTGCTGGAGCGCCTGGGCCTGAAGATCGGGGACCAGATCCTGGTCGGCGAGATGCCGGTAGTGGTGCGCGATGTGCTGCTGGAGGAGCCTGACCGGCTGTCTCGCGGCTTCGCGCTGGGGCCGCGGGTGCTGGTGCGGCGCCAGGCCGTAGCGGCGGGCGGCTTCCTGGAGCCCGGCCTGACCTTCGCAGAGACCGCCCGTGTGGCCCTGCCGCCGGGCACGGACCTTAAGGCGGCGCGCCAGGACCTGCGCAAGGCGCTGAAGGACAAGTCCATCCGTATCCGCGACCGCGAGGACGCCGCCCCGGGGATCCGCTGGCTAATCGACCAGCTGGAATACTTCCTGGGCTTCATCGGCCTGGCCTCGCTGGTGGCGGGTGGCCTGGGCGTGTTCGGCGCCGTCGCCGCCTTCCTTGAGGCGCGCAAGCCGTCGATAGCCGTGCTGAAGGCGCTGGGGGCCGAAGGACCGTTCATCCGCGACCTCTATCTGATCCAGATCGGAGTCCTGGCCCTGCTGGGGGTGGCGATCGGCCTGGCGGTCGGGGCCGCCGCGCCCTTCATCCTGGGCGGACTGGTCCCTGACGACATTCCGGTCCCGGCCTTGTTCGACATCTATCCGGTCCCGCTGCTCAAGGCCGCGGCCTTCGGCCTGCTGTCGGCGGCGGCCTTCTCCCTGACGCCGCTGGCGCGGGCGAGGGTGACCCCGCCGGCCAGCCTGTTCCGCCGCGACGTGGGCGGGCGGCTGAAGCTGAGCGTCGAGACCGTGGGGGCGGGGGTGGCGGCCCTGGCGCTGGCGGCGCTCTCTGTGATCACCGCGCCCACGCCCCTGGCGGCGGCCGGGATGATCGGCGGGGTGGCGGTGTCGTTCGTCCTGCTGTGGGGCCTGGGGCTGGGCGCGGCCTGGCTGGCCGGGCGGCTGCGAGGCAAGACGCGAGGGTCCGTGCGGATGGGCCTGGCCAATCTGGCGGGACCGCGCTCGGCGGCGCGCACGGCCGCGCCGGCCATCGGCCTGGGGGTGGCCCTGCTGGCGGCGGTGGTGCTGATCCAGTCCAGCCTGTTGCGGCAGGTGGCCGAGGTCGCGCCGCGCACGGCGCCGGCCCTGGTGTTCACCGAGATCCCGGGGGCGCGAGCGGCCGAGTTCGACGCGGCGGTAGCCGCCGCCTTCGCCGCGCCCCTGACGCCAGAGACCTATCTGCGTGCGCCGTTCCTCACCGGGCGGATCATCCGGCTGGGCGGCATGCCGGTGAACCGGAGCGCCATCAACGAGCAGGAGCGCTGGGCCTACGACAACGACATCTCGCTCTCGGCCATCGGGCCGGAGCCGAAGAATGCCAAGGTCGTCGAAGGGCGCTGGTGGCCGGCCGACTATGCGGGGCCGCCGCTGCTGGCCATGGAGGTCGACGCCGCCCGGGCCGGCCGGCTGAAGGTGGGCAACCTGGTCACCCTGTCGGTGCTGGGTCGCGAGATCGAGGCCAAGGTGGCGGTGTTGCGCGAGGTCGACGTGGGCGGCTTCGGGGCGAGCTTCCCCCTGGTGCTGAATCCCTCCGCCCTGGAAGGGGCGGAGCTGCGCCACGTCGCCATCGCCAAGGCCAGCCGGGCGCAGGAGGCCCGCGTCGGCCGCGCCCTGGGCGCCGCCTTCCCGGAGGTGAACGTGATCTCGGTGCGCGAGCAGCTTGAGGCCGCCACCGACCTCTTCGACCGCCTGGCGCTCGCCATCCGCGGCGCGGCGGGGGTGGCGGCCCTGGCCGGGCTGCTGGTGCTGACCGGCGCCATCGCCGCCCGCGCCCAGGCCCGGGCGCGGGAAGCGACCATCCTCAAGGTGCTGGGGGCCTCGCGGCTGCAGATCCTCGGCGCCTATGTGCTGGAATACGGGGCGGTGGGGCTGATCGCCGGGGTGACCGGCGTGGGCCTGGGCGTGATCGCCGCCTGGCCGGTGGTGACCCTGGTGTTCAAGGCCGACTGGGCCATCGACTGGGGCGGGGTGGCGGCCCTGGTGGGCGGCGCGGCCCTGCTGGCGGGCCTGGGCGGACTGCTGGCCTCGCTGCAGGCCCTGGCGAAACGTCCTGCCGACGCCCTGCGCGCCGAGTAGTGACTTGCGGCTGAATACGTCTCGAGGCCGCTGGACCGAACGCTAGAGATGCTCCCCCTCTGGGGAGCTGGCCCGAAGGGACGGAGGGGACTTTAGCTCCTGCTGAGACCGGTCGAGCCTTAGCTAGAGTGCATTTTAGTCCCCCTCACCCGGCCAAACGGCCGGGAGCTCCCCCAGAGGGGGAGCATCTGACGCCCGGACCGCTCCAACCTTCCCCAAATCGCGCTGCGCGCTGGGGGAGGATCTGGGGGCGTCGCATTAAGTCTCTGGTAAACGAAGCAGCCCGGTATGCGCGGGATGAGGCTAGTACATTCCGCCGAACCCGTTCGTTTCGACCATGGTGCGGCGTTGCGCGTGCCGCCGCCGCACGATGTGAAGAATTGGCGGACCCTGTGGATGTGGCTGGGCGACCAGGCCCAGGCCATGAGCGAAGCAGGCGCGGTGCAGGTGCAGACGCCTGAGGGTTGGACCGTGGCCCAACCGGGCGACTGGATCGTGCTGTCGGTCAGCGGCGAGTACCACGTGGCCCATGCCGGGCGCCGGGCGTTTCACTCGTAGGGCGTCAGCTAATTTCCGCTCATCCCGGCCTTCGCCCGGATGAGCGGGTTTGATGCCAACCCGACCGATGCGCCGCCCTAGCGCAGCGACGCATTCAGCTTGGCGAGGACGTCGAGGCTCGGCACCAGTTCTGCTTCGTTCAGGCTGTTCAGAGGCACGTCCACCGTGTCGAGGTTCTCGTGCAGGTCGCGGGCCTCGGGGTCGAGGAACAGCAAGCCGGTGACGATCTCGCCGAGCGCCTGGCGGGCCTGAAGGTAGGCCAGGGCGCCCACCCGGTCGCTGGGGTCGTAGTGCTGGGCCAGCTTGTGGAGCTGCAGGATCGAGCCGTCGTGCTGGGCGACCGGGACGGTCGTGCCGGGCGCATAGTCGACCTGGATCTCGTCGCGTGGGACGACGACGTCGAGGCGGTTCACGGCCTCGTTGTGCTCGCGAACATAGTCGTAGCTCTTGGTCGAGCCGACGTGATTGTTGAACTGCACGCAGGGGCTGATGCAGTCGATGAAGGCCGCGCCCTTGTGGGCCAGCGCCGCCTTGATCAGCGGCACGAGCTGGGCCTTGTCGCCGGAGAAGGAGCGGGCGACGAAGGTGGCGCCCATCTGCAGGGCCAGCATGACCAGGTCGATGCCGGCGTCGTGGTTGACCACGCCCTTCTTGGACTTCGAGCCCTTGTCGGAGGTGGCGGAGAACTGGCCCTTGGTCAGGCCGTACACCCCGTTGTTCTCCACGATGTAGAGCATGTTCACGCCGCGGCGGATCGAGTGGGCGAATTGGCCGAGGCCGATGGACGCCGAGTCGCCGTCGCCCGAGACGCCCAGATAGATCAGGTCGCGATTGGCCAGGTTGGCGCCCGTCAGCACCGAGGGCATGCGGCCGTGGACGGTGTTGAAGCCGTGGGAATTGCCCAGGAAATAGTCCGGGGTCTTGGACGAGCAGCCGATGCCCGACAGCTTGGCGATCCGGTGGGGCGGCAGCTCCAACTCGTAGCAGGCCTGGATGATGGCCGCCGAGATCGAGTCGTGGCCGCAACCGGCGCAGAGGGTGGAGACCGAGCCCTCGTAGTCGCGGCGGGTGTAGCCCAGGCTGTTGGCCGCGAGCTTGGGGTGATGCAGCTGTGGCTTGGTGATGTAGGTCATTCGGCGGCCTCCGGCGCGCGCACCCGCGCGGCGGCGGTCATCAAGCCGCCGACGGCGCCGGCGATGAAGCGGGCGGTGATCGGCGAGCCGTCATAATTCAGCACCGGCACCAGCTTGGCCGGGGCGACGTCGCCCTCGTTGACCAGCAGGGTGCGAAGCTGGGCGTCGCGGTTCTGCTCGACCACGAACACCCGGTCGTGGGCGGCGATGAAGTCGAACACCTCGTCGGCGAAGGGGAAGCCCCGCACCCGCATGGCGTCCAGATGCAGGCCCTGGGCGTCCAGGGTCTCCAGCGCCTCGTGCATGGAGGGGGTGCTGGAGCCGAAATAGATCACGCCCTCGCGGGTGGCCCGCTTGGCGAGGCGGGCGATCGGGGCGGGGACCAGGGCCTTGGCGGTGTCGAACTTGCGCAGCAGGCGCTGCATGTTGTCGACATAGACCGAGCCCTCCTCGCTGTAGCGGGCGTAGGGATTGCGCGAGGTGCCGCGGGTGAAGTAGCCGCCCTTGGTGGGGTGGACGCCCGGATAGGTGCGGTAGGGGACGCCGTCGCCGTCGACGTCCAGATACCGGCCGAACTCCTTGCCGGCCTCCAGGTCCTCGTAGGTCATCACCTTGCCGCGGTCGAGCTTGCGCTCGGGGTCCCACTCGAAGGGCTTGGTCAGCCACTCGTTCATGCCGATGTCGAGGTCCAGCATGACGAAGACCGTGGTCTGCAGCCGGTCAGCGAGGTCGAAGGCCAGCGCCCCCATCTCGAAGCACTCACCGGGATCGGCGGGCAGCAGCATGGGGTGCTTGGTGTCGCCGTGGCCGGCATAGGCGCCGGCCAGCAGGTCGGCCTGCTGCGTCCGGGTCGGCATGCCGGTGGAGGGCCCGCCGCGCTGGACGTCGAAGATCACCGCCGGGATCTCGGCGAAATAGGACAGGCCGATGAACTCGGTCATCAGCGAGACGCCGGGGCCGGAGGTGGCGGTGAAGGCCCGCGCCCCGTTCCAGCCCGCGCCGACCACCACGCCGATGGAGGCGATCTCGTCCTCTGCCTGGACGATGGCGTAGCGCGCCTTGCCGGTCTCCGGATCGGTCCGGTAGTCCTCGCAGAAACCGGTGAAGGCCTCGGCCAGCGAGGTCGAGGGGGTGATCGGATACCAGGCGCAGACCGTGGCGCCGCCATAGACCGCGCCCAGGGCCGAGGCCATGTTGCCCTCGACGAAGATCCGGTCGCCGACGGCGTCGGCGCGGACCACCTTCAGGCCCAGGGGGTGGAGGTTTTCGGCCACATAGTCCCGGCCCATCTTGAGCGCGGCGACATTGGCGGTGATCAGCCGGTCCTTGCCCTTGAACTGCTCGCCGAGCAAGGTCTCCAGGACTTCAAGCTCGATGCCAAGAAGCGCCGCCAAAGCCCCGACATAGATGATGTTCTTGAACAACTGGCGTTCGCGCGGGAGCTGATAGGCGGCGTTGCAGATGGCGGTCAGCGGCACGCCGACCACATTGATATCATCGCGGAATTTCTCGCGGGGCAGGGGCTTGGTGGAGTCGTAGAACAGATAGCCGCCGGGCTCGATCTCGGCGATGTCGCGATCCCAGGTCTGCGGGTTCATGGCGACCATCAGGTCCACCCCGCCGCGCCGGCCCAGATGGCCCGCCCCGGTGACCCGCACCTCGAACCAGGTCGGCAGGCCCTGGATGTTGGACGGAAAGATGTTGCGCGCCGCCACCGGCACGCCCATCCGCAGGATCGACTTGGCGAACATGCCGTTGGCGCTCGCCGACCCCGAGCCGTTGACGTTGGCGAACTTGACGACGAAGTCGTTGACGGCCTCTAGCGACATGTCCCCCCCGCATGGGTCATTTCCAGGAGGAACTTCTGCATGTCCCAGGCCCCGGTGGGGCAGCGCTCGGCGCAGAGGCCGCAGTGCAGGCAGACGTCCTCGTCCTTGACCATCACCCGGCCGGTCTTGAGCTCGCCGGAAACCAGGATGGCCTGTTCGGTGTTCAGCGCCGGGGCGTTGAGGCGACCGCGCAGGTCCTCCTCGTCGCCGTTCCCGGTGAAGGTGATGCAGTCCACCGGGCAGATGTCGGCGCAGGCGTCGCACTCGATGCAGGCGGGCTCGGAGAACACCGTCTGGATGTCGCAGTTGAGGCAGCGCTGGGCCTCGCGATAGGCCATCTCGCGATCGAAGCCGAGCTCGACCTCGACCTTGACGTCCTTGAGCGCCACGGCCTTGTCGCGCAGCGGCACCCGGTAGCGCAGGTCGTTGGCGATGTCGTTGTCGTAGCTCCACTCATGGATGCCCATCTTCTGGCTGGCCATGGAGAAGCCCGGCGGCGGGCGGTCGGCCAGGTCCTGGTCCTTGCAGAACTTGTCGATGGAAATGGCCGCGTCGTGCCCCTGGGCCACGGCCCAGATGATGTTCTTGGGCCCGAAGGCCGCGTCGCCTCCAAAGAAGACCTTGGGATGGGTCGACTGGAAGGTCACCGGGTCGACCTGGGGCATGCCCCACTCATCGAAGACGAGGCCGATGTCGCGCTCCATCCAGGGGAAGGCGTTTTCCTGGCCCACTGCGATCAGGACGTCGTCGCATTCGAAGTGCTGGTCGGGCTCACCGGTGGGAACCAGGCTGCGGCGGCCACGCTCGTCCAGCCGCGGCTCGACCTTCTCGAAGGTCACGCCGGTCAGGCGGCCGTCCTCGTGGGTGAAGGCCTTGGGGACCAGGAAGTTGAGGATCGGGATGTCCTCGTGAATGGCGTCTTCCTTCTCCCAGGGAGAGGCCTTCATCTCCTCGAACCCGGAACGGACGATGACCTTGACGTCCTCGCCGCCCAGCCGGCGCGAGGTGCGGCAGCAGTCCATAGCGGTGTTGCCGCCGCCCAGCACGATCACCCGGCGGCCGATCTTCTCGATGTGGCCGAAGGAGACGCTGGAGAGCCAGTCGATGCCGATGTGGATGTGGCCGGCCACCTCGCGGCGGCCCGGCAGGTCCAGGTCGCGGCCGCGCGGCGCCCCCGAACCCACGAAGACCGCGTCATACTCCTCGTCGAGCACCGACTTGAGGCTGTCGACATAGGATCCCAGCCGCATTTCCATGCCGAGGCCGGTGATGTAGCCAACCTCTTCGTCGATGACGGACTCCGGCAGGCGGAAGCGGGGGATCTGGCTGCGGATCATGCCGCCGGCCTTGGCGTCACCGTCATAGACCACCAGCTCGTAGCCCAGGGGCGCCAGGTCGCGGGCCACGGTGAGCGAGGCGGGGCCGGCGCCGATCAGGGCGATCCGCTTGCCGTTGGAAGCGGCCGCGGGAGGCGGGAGGCGGCCGGCGATGTTGTCCTTGTTGTCGGCGGCCACGCGCTTCAGGCGGCAGATGGCGACCGGCTCGTCCTCCACCCGGCCGCGGCGGCAGGCCGGCTCGCAGGGGCGGTCGCAGGTTCGGCCCAGGATTCCCGGGAAGACGTTGGACTTCCAGTTGACCATGTAGGCGTCGGAATAACGGCCTTCGGCGATCAGACGGATATATTCGGGGACCGGCGTATGGGCCGGACAGGCCCACTGACAATCGACAACCTTATGGAAGTAGTCGGGACCCTCGGTACTGGTGCGCTGCACAAACCACTCCCTCTCCCCGACGCCGTTCTCCCGCAACTGCGAAGACGAGCCCCAATGGAGCGAATCCAGCCAATTGCGGCGCGGCGTTCGTTATCGATGGTAAGTCCTTATCTGGGTCTCGGCCAATACGTTTCTGGGCGCCCGGGAGGTGATTCTTCGTCTCGCGGCGTCTGAAATCCACGGCTTGTGTCGCTCTTGGGGCGCCGGCCTCGCGGATGGTGCAGCGCCCAATTTCCGCTCAACAGCCTGTGATCATGTGACGAATCCCGAGCTTGACCCTTTGGACTGTCGCGGGATTGTCGTAACACTTGATTAACCCGCATGGGGTGCGCCAGCGCGAGGAACCACAGATGCCGAATCCGATGATCGACGTCAGTTCAGTGCTCGCTTCGCCGGTTCCCGAGGACTTCGTCTCCTTCACGCTCGATCTCAACGACGGCGAGGCCGAGCGGATCGCCGCGGCGATGGAGATCAACGAGCGCCGCGCCCAGGTGGAAAACCCCGAGGGCCTGCGCCGCGCCCGCGCGCTCTAGCGCACCCGACCCAACTAACCGTCCGACCTACGCCCCGGCGCGTCCGAGTGACCCGGCCCCTCGCGACGACGCTTCACCGCATCGCGGCTTGATTTGGCTGCCCAGGTGTCGCCGGTCCTGTAGGCTGCATCGCGCCGGCGGCCGCGTCGCCGAGCCCCCTCACCCCTGAACATCGAGGCCCCATGGACTTGCAGCTTAACGACAAGGTCGTCTTCGTCGCGGGGGGCAGCCGCGGGATTGGGCTCGGTATCGTGGAGGCTTGCCTGGCGGAGGGCGCCCGGGTCGCCTTCGCGGCCCGGGGCGAGGGGCCGCTGATGGCGGCGCGCGACACGCTGGCGAAGCGGTGGGGCGAGGATCGGGTCTGGGCGCGGGCGGGCGACCTGCGCGAGAGCGCGGTCCTGGACGACATGATCGAGGCCGTCGAGGCGGAGTTCGGGCCCATCTGGGGCGCCGTGGCCAATGTCGGGCTTCATCCCTGCCCGCCGGGATTCGACGTCGATGACGAGACCTGGGACGCGGGGTTCGTGCAGAACCTCGATTCCGCCTATCGGCTGGCCCGGGTGGTCCTTCGCAGGATGACCGAGCGCAAGGCGGGGTCCCTGCTGTTCATCAGCTCCATCGCCGGCGGGGCGGCCCTGGGCACGCCGCTCACCTACGGGACGTCGAAGGCGGCGATGAACCACATGGGCAAGGAGCTGGCGGCCATCGTCGGCCGGCATGGCGTGCGGGTGAACACCATCGCGCCAGGCAACATCATCTTCCCCGGAGGCGACTGGGAGACGCGGTCGCAGGGCCCGGGCGGCGAGAAGGTGCTGCGCTGGATAAACCGCGAAGTGCCCCTGAAGCGCTTCGGCGAGCCGCACGAGATCGGCGTCGCCGCAGCCTTCCTGCTCAGCCCGGCCGCCAGCTTCGTGACGGGCGTGGTCTTGGCGGTGGACGGCGGCCAGACCAAATAGACGCGCGCCGCCTCGACTACGGCCCCAGAAAGCCCCATCTCCTCCCCGCCACGAGGATAGGACCCGTCCGTATGCGCCGACGCGCCATTGCCGATTTCGATCGCCGCCAGCTGCTGCGTGGAGCCGCGGCCCTGGGAGGAGGCGCCGCGCTCGGCGCCATGCTGCCAGCCTGGGCCCAGAGCGCGACGCCGGGCCTGGTCTCGACCCTGCCGACCGTGTCGGGCGAGGAGATCAAGCTCACGATCGGCCACACGGCGTTCAAGGTGGACGGCCGCGCGGGCCACGCCGTCACCACCAACGGGACCGTGCCCGGACCGCTGGTCCGGCTGAAGGAAGGCCAGAACGTCCGCATCGCGGTGACCAACACCCTGGACGAGGACACCTCGATCCACTGGCACGGCCTGATCCTGCCCTTCCAGATGGACGGCGTCCCCGGCGTCAGCTTCCCCGGCATCAAGCCGGGCGAGACGTTCGTCTATGAGTTCCCGGTCCGCCAGGCCGGCACCTACTGGTACCACAGCCATTCCGGCCTCCAGGAGCAGGAGGGCCACTACGGCCCCATCGTGATCGACCCGGCGGGCCCTGATCCGGTCGCCTACGACCGCGAGCACGTGGTGGTGCTCTCCGACTACAGCTTCATGCATCCGCACGTGATGATGCGGAAGCTCAAGGCCCAGGCAGGTTATTTCAACCAGCAGAAGCAGACGCTCGCCGGCCTGATGCAGGGCAGGGACCAGGCGCTGAAGGACCGGATCGAGTGGTCCAAGATGCTGATGGACCCCACCGACATCCTAGACATCACCGGCTCAGCCTACACCTACCTGATCAACGGCCATGGCCCGAAGGACAACTGGACCGGCCTCTTCGCCCCCGGCGAGCGGGTGCGGCTGCGCTTCGTCAACGCCGGCGCCATGAGCGTCTTCAATATCCGCATCCCGGGCCTGAAGATGAGCGTGGTCCAGGCCGACGGCCAGAACGTGCGCCCGGTGGAGGTCGACGAGTTCCAGATCTCGCCGGCCGAGACCTATGACGTCATCGTCCAGCCGACCGCGGACCAGGCCTACACCCTGGTCGCCGAGGCCGCCGACCGCTCCGGCATGGGCCGGGCGACCCTGGCGCCGCGGCCGGGCATGGTCGCCGCCGTCCCGCCGCTGCGCGAGCGTCCCCTGCTGACCATGCGCGACATGGGCATGGACCACTCCGCCATGGGCGGCATGGAGGGGATGGATCACGGCTCCATGTCCATGCGCGATCCGAGAAACGCGCCGCAGGTGAAGCTGGGGCCGGGCGTCCAGATGATCTCGCCCATGCCGGTCGACCGCACCGGCGAGCCCGGCCTTGGTCTGGAGAAGGTGGAGCACAAGGCGCTGACCTATCGCGACCTGGTCGCGCTCGACCCCAATCCCGATCCTCGACCACCCTCGCGGGAGATGGAGATCCACCTGACCGGCAACATGGAACGCTTCATGTGGTCGTTCGACGGGGAGACGTTCAGCCACCTGAAGGCGCCGATCCCCTTCCGGCTGAACGAGCGGGTGCGGGTCACCCTGGTCAACGACTCTATGATGGCCCATCCGATCCACCTGCACGGCCATTTCTACGAGGTGGTGAACGGCAACCCTGGGCATCATCCGCTGAAGCACACGGTCAATGTGCTGCCTGGCGGCAAGGTCACCTTCGACCTGACCGCCGACGCCCCCGGCGACTGGGCGTTCCACTGCCACCTGCTGCACCACATGCACGCGGGCATGTTCAATGTCGTCACCGTGCGGCCTCTCGAAGGCGGTGCGGCGTGAACCGGTTCCTCCTGATCGGCCTGCTGCCGCTCGCCGTCGCGGCGCCGGCCTCGGCGCAGCACGCCGGCCACGCCATGCCCGCGGAAGCCGCCGCGCCGGCGCCTGATCCGCACGCGGGACATGCCATGCCGCCCGCCGCGGACCCCCACGCCGGGCACACCATGCCCCCGGAAGCCGCCCCGCCGGCGGCTGATCCGCACGCGGGGCATGTCATGCCGCCCGCCCCCGACCCGCATGCCGGCCACGACATGTCGAGGATGGAGCCGACCGTGGGCGCCGAGCCCCCGCCGCCGGCGCCGAGCGACCACGCGGCCGAGCGCTTTCACAGTCCCGCCGCCATGGACGCGGCGCGCGCGCAGCTCGCCCGGGAGCACGGGGGCGAGCCCGCCTGGAAGGTCATGCTCAGCACGGCCGAGCTGCGTCCGGCCTCGGGCGAGGACAGCTACGCCTGGGAGGGCGAGGCCTGGTTCGGCGGCGACATCCACCGACTGGTCGTGAAATCCCAAGGCGAGGGCGCCGATCATCTCGAGAGCGCCGAGCTGCAGGCGCTCTATTCCCGCGCGATCAGCCCCTATTTCGATCTTCAGGTCGGGCTGCGCCACGACTTCGAGCCCAGCCCTTCACGCACCTATGCGACCCTGGGCTTCGAAGGGCTGGCGCCCTACTGGTTCGAGCTGGAAGGCGCGGCGTTTCTCTCCGACAAGGGCGACCTCTCGGCGCGCCTTGAGGCCTCCTACGACCTGCGGCTCACCCAGAAGCTGATCCTGGAACCCCGGGCGGAGATCAATCTCGCGGCGCAGGATGATCGTGCGACCGGGGTCGGCTCGGGCCTCACCGACACCGAACTGGGCCTGCGCCTGCGATACGAGTTCCGCCGTGAGTTCGCGCCCTATGTCGGCGTCGTCCATGAGCGGAAGTACGGGCGGACCGCCGACTTCGCCCGCGCCGCCGGCGAGGATGCCGACACCACCCGCTTGGTGGTCGGCCTGCGGGCCTGGTTCTAACAACCCTGCCTCTCCGAGGCCGGTTCTTCCGGCGGTCGCGGCCGCCGCCCATGCCGCGCCGTCGGCGCCAGTTTTGGAGATCGCAATGAAAACCGTCGTCCTGTCCCTCGCGGCCGCCCTGGCCATGACCTCCGCCGCCGCCGCCCAAGGCGACCACAGCGGCCACGCCGCCCCGAAGGCCGCCCCATCCCCGGCCATGGTCGAGGGCGTCGGCGTCGTGAAGAAGGTGGACGCCCGGGCCGGTACGGTTACGCTGGCCCATGATCCCATCAAGGCGCTCAACTGGCCGGCCATGACCATGCCCTTCAAGGTGTCCGACAAGGCCCTGCTCGCGAAGGCGGCCGTCGGCAGCAAGATCCGCTTCCAACTGAACGGCCAGACCATCGTCGGCATCCGGGCCTTCTAGGGGTGGGCCTGCCAGCCCTGGCGCGAACGGCCCACAAGTGGCTCGCCCTGGTCATCGCAGTCCAGGCGGTGTTCTGGACGCTTAGCGGCCTCTACATGACCGCCGTCCACATCGACATCATCCACGGCGACCACCTGGTGCGGCCGGTGGCGCTGAAGGCCCTGCCGATGTCGGGGCTGGTGGAGCCCTCCACCTTCGCCCAGTCCGGCGCCAGGTCGGTCCGCCTGGAAACCCAGCTCGGCAAGCCCGTCTACGTCGTCGACGCGATCCCGGGCCGGATGCTGTTCGACGCCCGCAGCGGCGCCTTGCTGTCGCCGCTCGACGAAGCCGCGGCCCGCGACCGGGCGCTCGCCCACTATGCCGGGCGCGGCGGGATCGTGAAGACCGAGCTACTCGACGTCGCGCCGGGTGAGATCAAGGGCCGGCCGGCGCCGATCTGGCGGGTAGAGTTCGAAGGCGTCTGGCGGCCGACCCTCTACATCTCGCCGCAGACCGGCGAGCTGGTGGCCAAGCGGCACGACCTCTGGCGCATCTTCGACTTCGTCTGGATGTTCCACATCATGGACTACGAGGCGCGGGAGGACGTGAACAACATCCTGCTGCGCGTGGCCACATGGATGGCGGTGGCGACCTCGCTCACCGGGGCCTGGCTCCTGCTCTACAGCTTCCGACGCCGGCGCCGCGCGCGGAGGGCCGCGGCCTGAGATCCCGATGTTCCTGATCCGCACATTGCACAAATGGTTCGGCCTGATCCTCGGACTGCAGTTCGTCCTCTGGACGATCAGCGGCGCGATGATGGCGCTGCTCGACCATGACCAGGTCTCGGCCGAGCACTCCGTCCGCGAGCCGGCGGCGCTTGTGGTTCCCGCCGACACCCTTCCCCTGGCCCGGATCGCAGAGGCCGTCGGCGGCCCTATCATGGGGCTGCGCCTGAAGGCCCTGGGCGATGGGTTCGTCTATGAAGCGGCCACACCATCCGGCGTGAAGCTGATCGATGCGAAGAGCGGCCGGCCTGTCGCCATCGACGAGGCGAGGGCAGGGGCCCTGGCCGCCGCCGCCTTCAGCGGCTCGGAGCCCGCGGCCTCGGTGCGCAGGGTGGACACCGCCGACGTCGAGACACGCAACCTGCCGCTTCCGCTGTGGCGCGTGGAGTTCGCCGACGCCGAGCGCACGACGCTCCTCCTGTCGTCGACCAATGGTGACGTCCTCGAACGCCGCAACAACAGCTGGCGGCTGTGGGACGTGTTCTGGATGATCCACATCATGGACTACACCAAGCGCGAGAGCTTCAACCACCCGCTCATCATCGCCGTGACCTCGGGCGTCGCCTGGCTTGCGCTGAGCGGCCTCATCCTGCTTGTCCACAGCTTCCGCCGGCGCCCACCGCCCATCGTCGTCAGCTAAGCGATGGCAAGCGCGAGCATGAGCACCGCCATGCCGCTCGCCAGCACGATGACGATCATCCACCCCCTCCGGGTAAGGTGGTTCCAGTGATGGCGACGCCAGGAGCGGCGTCTGAGAATGCGCATGTCGACAAACTCGGGTTGGGATGGCTTGGACGTCGCGACGACGAGGTCGTCAGGGAGTGGCGGCCTGCCGCGCCTCGAAGGCGGCAAGCGCCGCCATGGTCACGATGCGCGAGACTGAGTCGCCCAGTCGGCAAATCTGCACCGGCCGCGCCAGCCCGCGCAGGACGGGACCGATGACCGGCGCCTCTCCCAGGGCTTGAACCAGCTTTGTCGAGATCGTCGCCGAATGGAGGGCCGGCATGACCAGGACGTTCGCCGGCTCGGTCAGGCGCTGAAACGGATAGCTGGCCCAGAGTTCCGGATCCAACGCCACGTCGGGCGGCATCTCGCCCTCGTACTCGAAGTCGACGCCCCGCTGGTCCATCAACGCGATGGCGTCGCGCACGCGCTGAGACAGCGCCCCACGCGGATGGCCAAAGCTCGAATGGGACAGGAACGCCACGCGTGGGACATGACCGAGTTCGCGCACGGCCGCGGCGGCCTCGCAGGCGATTTCGACGAGGTCCTGGGCGCTGGGCAGTTCGCTGATCGAGGTGTCGGCGACGAAGATCGTTCGGCCCCTGGCCAGGAGGACCGAGAAGCCGATGACCCGACCGCCGGGCGCCTTGTCGATCACCCGGCAGACCTCCTCCAGGCACTGGTCGAAATTCCGGGTCACGCCCGTGACCATCGCGTCAGCATCGCCAAGCGCCACCATGGCGGCGGCGAAACTGTTGCGGTCCAGGTTGATCAGGCGTTGAACGTCGCGCCGCAGGAAGCCTTCCCGCTGCAACCGACCGTGGACATAGTCGACATAGGCCCCGTTGCGATCCGACAGCCGCGCGTTGACGACCTCGATCTCGAACTCCGAGGCGTCGAGGCCCAGTTCCAGCGCGTTGCTCCAGACCTGGGCCTCCCGGCCGACCAGGATCGGCACGCCCAGACCCTGGCTGGCGAAGGCGTGCGCCGCGCGGATCACCGAGGGTTCCTCGCCCTCCGCGAAGACCACCCGCTTCATGGGCGCGGAGCGGACGGCCTCGGTGATGTTCTGCAGAAAGCCCGCCGACGGGTCGAGCCGGCGCCTCAGCTCGGCGCGGTAGTCGCCCATGTCGGCGATCGGGCGACGCGCCACGCCGCTGCGCATGGCCGCGTCGGCCACGAACGGGGGGACATACCAGATCAGGCGCGGATCGAACGGCGAGGGAATGATGTAGTCGCGACCGAACTTCAGCTTACGACCCTGATAGGCCACGGCGACCTCGTCGGGGACGTCCTCGCGGGCGAGCAGGGCGAGCGCCCGGGCCGCGGCGATCTTCATCTCCAGATTGATCGACCGCGCCCGAACGTCCAGGGCGCCGCGGAAGATGTAGGGGAACCCCAGGATGTTGTTCACCTGGTTGGGATAGTCGGACCGTCCCGTGGCGACGATCGCGTCCTGCCGGACCTCAAGGACCTCCTCCGGGGTGATCTCCGGATCCGGATTGGCCATGGCGAAGATGATCGGGTCGGCGGCCATCGACGCCACCATGGCCTTGGTCAGGACCCCCTTGGCGGAGACGCCCACGAACACATCGGCCCCGACCAGCGCCTCGGCCAGGGTCCGGTGAGGCGTGTCGGTCGCGTGGACGGACTTCCACTGGTCCATGCCAATCTCGCGACCGCGGTAGACGACCCCGTCGATATCGACCAGGGTCGTGTTCTCGGGGCGCACGCCCAGCGCCTTCATCATGGTGATCGAGCCCAGGCCCGCCGCGCCGGCGCCGCAAAGCACCAGGCGAAGGTCCTCCATCCTGCGCCCGGTGACCTCGCAGGCGTTGATCAGGCCCGCCGCGCAGATGATGCCGGTGCCGTGCTGGTCGTCGTGGAACACCGGAACGTCGAGCAGGTCCTGAAGTTCGGCCTCGATCCGGAAGCAATCGGGACTGGAGATGTCTTCCAGGTTCACGCCGCCGAAGGTGGCGCCGATCTGGCGCACGACCTCGATGAAGGCGTCCGCATCGCTGGTGGCGACTTCGATGTCGAAGGAGTCCAGGTCGGCGAAGCGTTTGAAGAGGATCGACTTGCCCTCCATGACCGGCTTCGACGCCAGGGAGCCCAGGTTGCCGAGCCCGAGGATCGCGGTGCCGTTGGAGATCACGCCGACCAGATTGCCCTTCGACGTGTAGTCATAGACCGCGTTTGGATCCTCAGCGATCTTCAGGACCGGAGCGGCGACCCCGGGCGAATAGGCCAGGCTCAGATCCTGCTGGGTCGCCATGGGCTTGGTCGCGGCGATGGCGATCTTCCCGGGCTGGGGATAGCGGTGAAAGTCGAGGGCTTCCCGCTCGGCGCGGGCGCGCCGCTCTTCGATGGTCATGCTGCGGCCCTTCAGGCGTTGGGAGTCTTGCCGAGCGACCAGAGGACGCCCACGACCGCGCCCTTGACGATCGGCAGGACCGTCAGGGTGAGCGCCGCGAGCGCTGGAAGCAGGATCGCCAGCAGCAGACCGGTCGGGATCGTCCAGATGACCTGGAAGGCGAGAAGCGGCGCAACCACCAGGTGGCCCACGATCAGGATGGTGAAATAGGGCGGAGCGTCATCCGACGGATAGCGCCCATTGTCATGGCCGCAGGCCTCGCAGACCGGCCGCACCTTCAGATAGGCGCCGAAGAGCCGGCCGTCCCCGCAGTTCGGACAGCGGCCCAAGGCCCCACGCTTGAGACCCAGAAAGGTCGCCTGGGCTTTTGTTCGGCGCGGGATCATGGCGCCGTGGCGCCGCGAGCGGTCACGAGTATCCGATTGCCGGCGCCGTACTCCTCGCTAAGCGCCACGGCGTCGAAGCCGCCCAGTCCGAGAGCGCCCTGGAACGTCCGCCAGGCGCATCCGCCATGGAGCCAGCTGGTCACGTTGATGACGACCATGCCCCGCGGGCGAAGCACCCTGGCCACATCCCGCCAGAAGGACGGGGACAGATAGGCCCTGGGCGTCTCGATGGAGTCCTGGAAATCGATGAGGACGCCGTCGAAGGAGGCCGCCGCGGCGAGTTCGACATAGGCCGCGGCGTCGCTGACGATCACGTCGAGGCAGGGGGGCGCCCGAAAGAAGAGCTGCGCCAACGGCTTGGCGCAGGGGTCGCTATCGACGGCGAACACATCCACGCCGGCCCTGTGCAGCATGGTCGAGGCCGCGCCGCCGCCGTGGCCCAGCACGAGCGCCTGACGAACCTTCTCCTGCAGCAGGACATCGACCGCGGCGGTGACATGCGGCGCGAGGTTTCGGCCGGCGGCGTCGATCAGGGTTTGGAGCACCCCATCTTTAACATAGCCGACGGCGCGATCGGCCCTGCGCAGCAGGACCGTCACTTCGCCGCCAGCCGTCTGGACGGTTCGCAGCGGGATCATGCGACCGCGGCCGTTGCGGCGCGAGCGGCGGCGAAGTCCGGCACGAACCCGACCCTCTCCAGGACGTCTGCCTCCACCGTGCGCAGAAGGTTGGCCCGCACGCTGTCGCTGGCGCCGCAGACGATGATCTCGGCGCCGTCCCGGATCGCGCGGTGAAGGAACGAAGAGAGGGCGGCGGCTCCGGTTGGATCGACCAGGGGGACCTCTTCGAACCTCAGGATGTAGCGTCGGCTGCGGCCGCCGATCTGGTCGAGGGCGTCCTTCAGCACGCTGGTGCTGCCGAAGAACATGGGTCCCCTGAAGGTGATCACCGCGGTGTCGTGCGGCAGACCCTCGTGCGGCTCGTAGGCCGGCTCGTCCGCGCGGCTGAAGTCGTCCCGGTCGCCATCGATGAGGCGCGGGCCGCCGCCCTCCACGGTGGAGAGCTGGCTCATGCGATGCATGAACACGAAGGCGGCCAGCACCATGCCGACCTCGATGGCCAAGGTCAGGTCCACGACGACGGTCAGACCGAAGGTCAGCAGCAGGACGGCCCGGTCGCCGTTGGACGTGCCGAGCAGCAGCCGGAAGCGTTGCAGTTCGGCCATGTTGATCGCGACCACCACCAGGATGGCCGCCAGGGCCGCCAGCGGCACGAACCTGGCGAGGGGCGAGAGCAGCAGCATGAAGAGCAGCAGGAAGGCCGCGTGCAGCATGCCGGCCACCGGAGAATGGGCGCCGGCGCGGATATTGGTCGCCGTGCGTGCGATGGCGCCGGTCGCCGGCAGCCCGCCGAAGGCGGCCGAGCTGATATTGGCGATCCCCTGCGCCACCAGCTCGATATTGGAGCGATGCCGCCGGCCCGTCATCTGATCGGCGACGACAGCCGACAGCAGCGACTCGACCCCAGCCAGCAAGGCGATGGTGAAGGCGCTCGGCAGGACGTCCCGCGCCTTGGTCCAGGACCAGAAGTCCAGGCTCGGGGCGGGCAGGGTGGAGGACACGCCCCCGAACCGCGTGCCGATCGTCTCCACAGGCAGGGCCAGCAGGCTGACGATCACCGCGGCGGCGACCGTCACCACCAGGAACCCGGGAACCTTCGGCGCCAGACGCCTCAGGACCATGATCGCAGCGAAACAGGCGACCGCGAGCGCCAGGGTGGGAAGGCTCAGGCTGGCGCGCGCCGCCCAGAGCGCCTGCAGCTTGGGAAGGAAGTCGGCGGGGACGCGCTCGATCGAAAGACCGAAGATGTCCTTCAACTGGCTGACCAGGATGATGGTGGCGATGCCGGTGGTGAAGCCGGTCGTGACCGGATCGGGAATGTACTTGATCAGGGTCCCGATGCGCAGAAGCCCAGCGGCGATCAGGATGACGCCGGCGATCGTCGTGGCGATCAGCAGCCCGTCATATCCGTGCTTGGCGATCACGCCATAGACCACGACGACGAACGCTCCCGTCGGTCCGCCGATCTGGAATCGGCTGCCGCCCAGGAGTGAGATCAGGAAACCGGCGACCACCGCGGTGATCAGGCCGCGCTCGGGGGTGGTTCCGGACGCGATCGCCAAGGCCATGGCCAGCGGCATGGCGACGATCGCCACCGTCAAGCCCGCGACGACGTCGCCGCGGAATGGCGACAGGCCATAGCCCTGACGCAGGACCGTCACGGTCTTGGGAATGAACAGCCGCCAGTCATGCGACATGGAGCGGACGCCTCTTCTCGGACCTGGCGATCAATCGCACGCCACGGCCCACGCCGGCGCTTGGCGCGCCGTCCGCGATCAGTTCGACCCCCGCAGCGTTGAGGGCGTCAACCACCTTCTCCAGGCTGTCGACCACGGCGCGGACCGAGCCCTCGGATGATTCCATCCTCTGGATGGTCGGCAACGACAGTCCCGACAGCCGGGCCAGGTCGCGTTGGTCGAGACCGAGCAAGGCGCGGGCGGCCCGCATCTGGGCGCCGGCGATCATGGTTTGGCGTCCCCGCGGGAAAATACCCTAGCTGTCATGACGAGCCTCCGAGGCGCCGTTGCGGACCTGCGGCGCGATAAGGATGGGATTGAGCCGGTTCATGGGACTGGCGCCACCGGGCCCGCTCACTGGGCGACGGGCGCGGACGGCGGCGGCGCCGAACGCGCCTGCCGGTAGACCGCGCGCAGGGCGCCGCGCAGGGCGGGCCTGGCCGCCACGAAGCGGATGTATCGCGAGAGCCGGCTTGGCTCGAAAGGCTTGATGAGCATATGGGCGTCCCGCGGAAGGCCGTCCGTCGCCTCTGACGCGGGCGTGACCACGATCTGGATCCGGGGCGCCAGCGTCCTGGCTTGCCGAGCGACGTCGCAGGTCGCCATCCCGTCGGTTTGAGGGGCGATCACCAGGACGTCCGCCGACAGGCCCTGTTCGATCGCCGCGAGGGCGGGGGCTCCATCCTCGTACTCAACGACACGCATGCCGTCATGCCGCAGTCCGGCGGCGAGCCGGCCACGAAGCTCTCCGTCGTTCTCCACCAGAACGATGGTCGGTCGGTCGCTGGCGACGTTCGGCGGCATGGCGGACTCTTGGAGGGCGAGCGCGACCGGGATAGCCGAGCCATGTGCAATCTCACACCGATGGAGTGATATGTCAAATATCACCAAGAATGTTTTGAAGATCAATACATTGTCTTTAGGGGCTCCTCAAGCCGTTCAGAATATCACCTGCGCCGATGCCGGGGGTTCCCGTGCGACGGTTTCCGGAAATTCATGAAGGGTGCCTATTCACATATCGAAGTCGATATGCAAAACATCAGTGATGCTTGGAGGTGGGGCGCATGGCGGCGCTCGACCCCTCCGTGAGGGTGGTTGCCTGTTGGACTGCGCGATGGATTTCGCCCGGCTGAGAAGATCGCTCCCCCTGTTCGAAGGGGAATCGCTGCTGGAGGGATGGGCGGCGGTGCGCATGACCTCAGGAGAGGGCTGCCTGGGGCTGGTGACGGTGACCAACTGGCGGCTGATCTTCATCGATAGCGCGCTGCGCCTGTCGGCGATCCCCATCGCGAAGATCGACGAGGTCGCCATCCCGTCCGCCGGGCGCCTGACGATATGCGCCTGGTACGACCGGATGGACCTCGTGTTCGATGGCTCGGCCGCGGCGCGATCGGTGCTCAATCTCCTGCGCCAGGATCCGAAATACGCCGCGCGCGAACGCATAGCGGGCGCGGCGGGGACCACGGGCGATCGCTGCGAGCCGATCGCCGCAAGCCCAAGCCACGATCCGCGCCTGGTCACGTCCTAGCCGCCGGCGCGAAGGCCCGACTGATGACTTGATGATGCGCTGGACATCATTATAGACACGGGAATGATCACGGGTTCACAGATGAAGGCGGCGCGCGCGCTGCTCGGGATTGACCAGAAGGAGTTGGCGCGGCTGGCCAACGTATCGCTGCCCACCATCCAACGGATGGAAGCCAGCGACGGGATCGTGCGCGCAGTCGTCGACAGCCTCGAAAAAGTGGTCAACGCCATCAACGCGGCCGGCGTGGAGCTGATCGCCAGTGGTGCGCGGAGCGAAGGCGAGGGGCGCGGCGTGCGGCTTCTCGAGCGCAAGTAGCTCGACGAGGCGAACCGCGGGTTGCGGCTCAACGGCCGGGTTTGGACCGGCAGACCACCAGGGTGTTGCCGACATCCTCGGCCAGCACGGGAACCAGTCGGGGCGTCAGACCTGCCCTCCGCAACGCCCGGGCGATCCACTGCGCGGGCCACGACGCCGTGCAGTCGGCCACGTTCCAGACAATCAAGCCGCCGGGCGAGATCACCCCGGCGAGCAGTTCACCGATATCGCTCGTCAGCATGGCGCCCGGAATCTCCGTGCCGCTGAAGACGTCGATGGCGACGGCGTCCCAGCGCCGTTCCGTCGTGCGCAGGAAGGTCAAGGCGTCGGCGTGGATGCACTCGACGTCGGCCGGGAGGTGGAACCATCGCCGCGCGATTTCGAAAGCCATAGGCCAGTTGTCAACGGCGGTGACCTTCGCACCGCGTCGGCTGAGCTGGGTCGCCAGGGCCCCGCCCGCGGTCCCCAGCAGCAGGAGATTCTCGCGATCCTTGAGCGCGGCCTCCATGGCCGACACGTATTGCAGGAGGTTGACGCCCTCGGCGTCCACGTGGGTGTAGAGCGCGCCGTCTTCGAAATAGAAGCGTGACCCGTCGTCGACCGCTTCGAAGATGCGCACCCTTCTGTCCACGTCATCGCATTGGACAAGCACCTTCATAGCGCCGACTCCCCCGAAGACCCCACGCAACGTTCGCCGGGGCGACGAGAAGGTGAACCTGGGGAATCGCCGGAGGGAATATCATGCATGATGTCGAAAACATCAATGATGATGTGAAGGACCTTGGGGGTTATCTCGCGCGCCGTCGTCGAGATCGGGGTGCGGGGTCCGCCAAACCTCCGCTTAAGCCGGCGGGCCTCGGCAGCTCAGGCTGGGCGATCTTGACCACGGTCAAAACCACGCGGGCGGCAGACGCGTAGTGTTAACCGTTCGCGTCGGCGCGCCGCCGGTAGCGGATGGGGAGATCGCCATGCCCGACGCCGTTGCCGATAGAGGCGCCGCGGACGTCCGCCTGGGCCCGACGACCCCCATCAGTCGAGGCGGCTTCTGCGACGACTGCCGCCTTCTCGAAGAGGCCAATCATCGGATCGCCAACCATCTCTCCATGCTGGCCGCCTTCGCGCGCCTCAAGGCCATCGAGGTAGCTCGCCCGTCCTCCTCCGAGCTGACGGGTGAATCCGTCCAACTGCTCCTTGAGAGCATCCGGGTTCAGATCGAGGCGGTCGCCCGGCTGCATCGGTCCTTGGCCGGGAACGGCAGGCGCGCATCCGCCGACCTCGGCGAACATCTGCACGAGGTCTGTGCGCCGCTGGAGTCGCTCCTGACCGGCGGGATCGAACTGATCGAGGACTTCGCGCCCGGATGCCTGGCGCGCCCCGACCAGATCCTTCCGCTCACCCAGATCGTTTCCGAGGCGATCACCAACGCCGTCAAGCATGCCTATCCGTCCGGACAGACGGGCAAGATCCTGGTTCGGTGCCGCCAACCTGGGCCCGGCGCGCTTGTCATCGAAATCGCCGATGATGGACCGGGGCTCCCGGTGGCGGTTGATACGATCTCGGGCGGCGGGCTGGGCCTGCGCCTGATGCGCGCCCTCGGCAAACAGCTTGGCGCGCGCATCGCGTTCAAGTCCGAGGGCGCCGGTCTGACGGTTCTTGTCACGCTCCCGTCGGCGCTCGACCTGGCTTGATGGCGGCCTGTGGCCAAGGCGCGTCGGGGCCGGGCGCTACGGCGTCGCGGCCTCGCGAGAAGAGTTGGACGCGGTCGGCTTTCCCATCATCGGGGCGCATGACCAATCCCGGTCGCGGGAAATCGTCCTGGCCGGAGCGACCGACCACATTCTGGTCGAGCCGGCTACACCCGTTCTGATATCCCACCAGATGGACCCTGCGCGAGGCGGGATCGAGCCGGGATCGAACATGGCCGCCGAACCACTGCGAGGACTGAGCGAAGACGAGGCGGCGCTGCGGCTGGGTCAGGACGGCGCCAATGAGCTCCCGCGCGCCGCCGGACGGGGGCTCCTGCGGATCGCCGCCGAAACCATGCGCGAGCCCATGTTCATCCTGCTCATGGTCGCGGCCGTCCTTTACCTCGTCTTGGGCGACCTGGGCGAAGGCCTGTTCATCCTGGCCGGAGCGCTGGCCACGATCGGCCTGGTCATCCTGCAGGAGGCGCGCAGCGAACGGGCGATGGCCGCCCTTCGCGACCTGGCTCAGCCCGTCGCGCGGGTGATCCGAGGCGGCGCCGAGCGGCGGATCCCGGCCCGCGAACTGGTGGTTGGCGACGTCGTTCTGGTGGGAGAGGGCGAGCGGCTGCCGGCCGACGGCCTCTTGGTGGCGGGGGACATGCTGGGCGTCGATGAGTCGGCGCTGACCGGTGAGTCCGCGCCGGTGTCGAAGAGATGGGCGCAGGCCAGCGAGACTCTCAACAGCGATGCGGCGCCCGGCGCGGAACTCGGCCCGCACCTGTACGCGGGCGCGCTCGTGGTGCGAGGGCAGGGCGTGGCGCGGGTCACCCGCACGGGCGCAGACACGGCGCTGGGCCGCATCGGCGCCTCGCTCGCCGCCATCGTCCAGGAACCCACGCCCCTGCAGCGCAAGGCCGGCCGGCTGGTGGGCCTGCTCGGTTTGCTGGCGCTCGGCTACTGCGTTCTGGTGGCCGTCGCCTACGGGCTGATCCGCGACGACTGGGTGGGCGGCGTACTGGCCGGCGTGACCGCGGCCATCGCGTTGGTCCCGGAAGAGTTCCCGATGGTCCTGGCCGTCTTCCTGGCCCTGGGCGCCTGGAGGCTGGCCACCCATCGGGTGCTGGTCCGCCGAAGCGCGGTGATCGAGACGCTGGGCGGGGCGACCGTGCTCTGCGTCGACAAGACGGGCACGCTCACAGAGAACCGGATGGAGGTCGCGCGCCTCTGGACCGAGGCGGGCGACATCGCGATCGAGGACCCCGGGACCCTGGCGGACGAAGCGGTTCAACTGCTGCGATTGGCAGGCCTGGCCTCGGCCGTCCGTCCGGTCGATCCCATGGACCGGGCGATCCGCGATCGCCTGCGCTGGGCGCCCGCCGAGCCTGGACCTGAGGCCTCCGAACCCGAACGTTGCTGGCCGCTGCAACCCGACAGGATGGCGGTCATCCAGGCTTGGCGGAAAGACGGCGCGGCGCGGCTTGCCGCGGCCAAGGGCGCGCCGGAAGCGATCTTCCACCTCTGCAGGCTGTCAGAGCGCGAGGTCAGGCGTCTCCACGAAGTCGTCGACGACTTCGCCCGCCAAGGCCTGCGAGTACTGGGCGTCGCATCTGCCCAGATCGAAGGCGAACCTTCCGACGACCCACATTCCATGGCGTTCCAGTTCGCCGGCCTGGTCGGCTTCCTCGATCCGGTCCGCGCCGACGTGCCGACCGCCTTGCGCGAGGCGCACGCCGCCGGGATATCGGTGGTGATGATCACCGGCGACCATCCGGCGACCGCTCGCGCGATCGCCGAGACCGCCGGGATCGACATCGCCGTGGGGGTACTCACGGGCCCCGAGGTCGCCGCGATGTCGACACCCCTGCTCCGCGAGCGCCTTCGGACCGCGCGGGTCTTCGCCCGCATGGTTCCGGAGCAGAAGCTCCGGCTGGTGGAGGCCCTCAAGGCCAATGGCGAGGTCGTCGCCATGACCGGAGACGGGGTCAACGACGCCCCGGCGCTGGAGGCGGCCCATATCGGCGTCGCCATGGGGAAGCGGGGGACCGACGTGGCCCGCGAGGCCGCCGATCTCGTGCTGCTGGACGACAGCTTCGTCGCGATCGTCGGCGGGGTGCGCCTGGGCCGCCGCATCTTCATGAACCTGCGCAAGGCGCTGACCTATGTCACCGCCATCCACGTGCCCATCGCCGGGCTGGCCCTGGGCCCAATCGTCCTGGGCATGCCGCCGCTGCTGTTTCCGATGCATGTGGTCTTGCTGGAGCTCGTCATCGATCCGATGTGCGCCCTGGTCTTCGAAGGCGAGCCAAGCGAAGCCGACGCCATGACACGTCCGCCGCGGCGCCCGGACGAGGCGCTGTTCGGGCCCGCCCAGCTCGCCCTGGCCCTGGCCCAGGGCGGCGGGGTGCTTTTGGGCGTGTTCGGCGTCTACGCCTGGGCGCTCGAAGTCTATCCTGAACCGCAAGCCCGAGGGGCGGCTTTCATCGCGCTCGTCGGCGGCAATCTCGTGCTCGCGCTCGCCGACACGGTGTCGGTCGGCGGGCGGCTGCTCGCAACGCATCGCTGGGCCTACTGGTCGATCGCCGCGGCCGCCTCGGGCGTCTTGGCCTTGGTCATGGCGGTCCCGGCCCTGGCCAAGGTGTTCAGCATGGCGCTTCCGGATGCTCGGCTGCTGATCCTGGCCCTCCTGATCGCCCTGGTGAGCGGCGGCTGGCTCGGCCTGGCGCTTCGCCTGCGAGCCCGCAGCCGGTCGGGTCAGGCCGGCACGCGTTCGACGCGCCAGTCTTCGATGACCCGGACCAATACCCGGCGCCCGGGCGGGGTGGCGTAGTCGATCACCGAGACGATCTGCGGCCGCGCCTCCAGCACCGCCACATTCGCCGAACTGGGATGGGGGGTGAAGGCGGCCTGCGCGGGTTGGCCCCAGATCAGCTTGTTGAGCTCCAGGATCAGATCGGGCTCGAGAATCTCGCTCACGCGCGCAGCCATGGACAGACCGCGAACCGGCGCCGCTGGGCCGGTCCCGCCGCCGATGGCGATGGACACCCGCGGGTCGCGGCTGATGTTGGCGAACTTCTGGCTGTCGCGGGCCACGACGAAATAGAGGGCGCGACCCCGCCGCAGATAGTTCACCAACGTGACCTGAGGCCAGCCGTCGGGGCGATTGACAGCGAGGCTCATCAGCCGGTTCTCGTCCAGGATCTCGATGATCAGGCGTTGAATTTCGTGTTCGTCGGCGCCGTCGATCTCGACGGGCGCGGGGACGCTCTTTGCGGTCATCGTCGCCTCCATGGGGAACCCGGGGCAGGGTGAGTGTCGGCTCGCGCGGCCGACGCGGCTTTGACAGCGCTCAAGGCCGATCGGACGATCCTGCGACGAACTGACGGCGCATTATCGCGCGGAAGAGGGTTGTATTGTGTTCGCCATGGCGCTCGCGGAAATTGGGCGGCTGGAGGCGGTCCGGCGCGCCGATCCGCATCCTGGGCCGGGCGAGATCGCGCTGCAGGTCAAGGCCTGCGGCGTCTGTCGCACCGACCTGCATGTGGTCGATGGCGAACTGGCGTCTCGCCGCCGCGGCGCGATCCCGGGCCATGAGATCGTCGGGCGCATCGTCGCCCTGGGACCAGGCGTGACCGATCTTGAAGTCGGCCAGCGCGTCGGGGTCGGTTGGCTCGCCCAAACCTGTGGCCGCTGCCGCTACTGCCGGGACGGCCAGGAGAACCTTTGCGACGATGCGCTGTTCACCGGCTGGACGCGCGATGGCGGTTACGCCGACCAGGTCGTCGTCGACGCGCGCTTCTGCTTCCCGATACCCGAGGTCTACGCCGACGCCGAGGCCGCGCCGTTGCTATGCGCCGGCCTGATCGGGTTTCGCGCCTGGCGCATGGCCTGCGAGGGCGGCCGCGTCGAGCGCCTGGGGCTCTTCGGGTTCGGGGCGGCGGCCCACCTGTTGGCGCAGCTGGCGATCTTCGAGGGGCAGGCGGTTTACGCCTTCACCCGCCCCGGCGACGCCGCAGCCCAGGACCTGGCGCGCGACCTGGGATGCGCGTGGGCGGGCGGATCGGATGAGCTGGCGCCGGCGCCGCTCGACGCGGCGATCATCTTCGCGCCTGCGGGCGACCTGGTCCCCATCGCCCTGCGCGCCGTGCGCAAGGGCGGCGCCGTCGTCTGCGGCGGTATCCACATGAGCGACATTCCGTCCTTCCCTTACGCCCTGCTGTGGGAGGAACGCAGGCTGTTTTCGGTGGCCAACGTCACCCGCGCCGACGCCGCGGCCTACTTGCCCCGCGCGGCGAGGGCCGGGGTCCGCGCGCACGTGGTGACCTACCCCTTGGAGCAGGCCCAGCAGGCCCTCGACGATCTGCGACGCGGCGCCTTTGCCGGCGCCGCCGTGCTGCAGCCATAGATGGCGGGCGTAAGGGCCAGCGCGGACCGGGCAACAACGGCGAAGTCCTTCTGACCCAAGTTGGTCTCAGTTCGACGGGGGGCCGGCTGTCCGATGGGCGGCCGCCTTGATCGTCTCCAGCGCCTTGTTCGCGGCGGCCGCGGCGAGTTTGGCGGCGTCCCGCGCCGCCCGAAGCGTCTCTTTGGTGGTGGCTTGGTCGGCGGCTTGGACGGTCTTGGCGGCGACGGCGGCTTCCTGTGCGGCGTGACGGGCCGCCGCGACGGAACGGTCGGCCGCGATCCGGGTGTCCGAGGTCGCCTGGGCGAACGCGGTCTTCGTCCTCTGAGCCGCGACGATCGCCGCGGCCTCAGTCTCGCCGGCGGCTATCCTTGAGGCTTCGCTGCTTTCCCTGGAGAGATCGCGCAAGGCGGCCTCGGCCTTGTCCAGCGCTCGCGCGGCGGCAAGGGAGGCTGCGCTGGCGGCGTCAATGGCCCTGTCGGCCGCGGTTCGCGCCCGGGCGTCCAATGCCCGGACCGTGTCCTGAGCCGTGGCCGGTTGCGCCAGCGCCGAGGCGGCCGGAACCCAGAGGGCGATCACCGCGGCGATCATCAGAATTCGCTTGCCCATCAGAGGTCTCCAGGTGCGGGGGAGGGTCAGGCCGACGGCCGCGGCCGATCGCGGCTGCGAAGACCTGCGCCAAACAAGAACAGGCTGGTGACCAGCAGGACGGCGGCGAGCGGACACCAGGCGCAATGAACCTCGGCCGATCGGCCGCAGATGACGCCCAGGGCCTCTAGGGACCGCGCGTGAAGCCAGGCCATGTCGAGGCTGATCGCCGCGCCGACCAGGCACGCGCTTGCGGAAATCATCCGGATATCGGTCAATGTGATCGCTGCGGCCCGCATGGTGTCTCCTGATGGCGCCCGCAGGCTGGCTGGGTCCGCTTGCGCGTGCCTTGACTGAAATCAATGCCATCCGGCCCCCAACGGTGTGATTGGCGGCTGGCGTCACAGCGACTCACGGGGAACATGACTACTCAACCGGCACAAACAGACGCGGCGCCGCTGAACGCCGTCCTGCTCTATGCGCTGACGGGCCTGCTGGCCTTCGGCGCCCTCATGGCTACGGCATTTTCCGACGACCGGCTGTTCCGGTTCCATGGCTGGATATTCATCGCCGCCTTCGTGGCGGCGCTCAGCGCCATGACCGTGGGATTGTCCTCGGGCCGGCTTCGCTCGCCCCAGAACGAGTACGCCGACGGCGTGGTCCGCGCCGGCGTCATCGCCACCATGTTCTGGGCCATCGCCGGCCTGCTGGCCGGCGTGGTGATCGCCGCCCAGCTCTCCTGGCCGACCATCTTCTACTTTCCCGAGGCGGGCTGGCTGAACTTCGGACGCCTGAGGCCACTGCACACCTCGGGCGTGATCTTCGCATTCGGCGGCAACGCCCTGATCGCGACCTCATTCTATGTCGTGCAGCGCACCTGCAGGGCGCGCCTGGCCGGCGGGGCCTGGCCCTGGTTCGTGTTCTGGGGTTACCAGCTGTTCATCGTGCTGGCGGCCACCGGCTACCTGGCCGGCATCACCCAGTCACGGGAATACGCCGAACCTGAGTGGTACGTCGATCTGTGGCTGACCGTGGTCTGGGTCGCCTATCTGCTGGTCTTCCTGGGCACGATCTGGAAGCGCAAGGAGCCGCATATCTATGTGGCAAACTGGTTCTACCTCGCCTTCATCATCACCATCGCGATGCTGCATGTGGTCAATAACCTGGCCATGCCCGTCAGCCTGCTGAGCAGCCACAGCTACTCCCTGTTCGCAGGTGTGCAGGACGCTCTGATCCAGTGGTGGTACGGCCATAACGCGGTGGGCTTCTTCCTCACCGCCGGGTTCCTGGCGATGATGTACTACTTCGTGCCCAAGCGCGCGGAGCGGCCGGTCTATTCATACCGCCTGTCCATCGTCCACTTCTGGTCGCTGATCTTCATCTACATCTGGGCGGGTCCCCACCACCTCCACTACACGGCCCTGCCGCAGTGGGCCCAGACCCTTGGCATGACCTTCTCGATCATGCTGTGGATGCCGTCCTGGGGCGGGATGATCAACGGCCTGATGACGCTCTCGGGCGCCTGGGACAAGCTGCGCACCGATCCGGTCCTGCGGATGATGGCGGTCTCCATCGCCTTCTACGGCATGTCGACCTTCGAAGGCCCGCTGATGTCCATCCGCGAGGTCAACGCGCTCAGCCACTATACCGACTGGACCATCGGGCACGTGCATTCCGGCGCGCTCGGCTGGGTCGGCTTCATCTCGTTCGGGGCGGTCTACTGCCTGGTCCCCTGGCTGTGGAAGAAGGACCGGCTCTACTCCAACGCTCTGGCCGAGTGGCATTTCTGGATCGCAACCCTGGGGATCGTCCTCTACATCTGCGCGATGTGGGTCTCCGGCATCATGGAAGGCCTGATGTGGCGCGAGTACACGCCCCAAGGTTTCCTCGCCAACTCGTTCGTCGAGACCGTGTCGGCCAAGCACATCGAAAACGTCATCCGCACCCTCGGAGGTCTGATGTACCTCACCGGCGCGCTGATCATGTCTTACAACCTGTGGCGTACGATCCGCATGCCGAGCCAGGCGCCCGTCGCCCAGGCCGCCGGTCCCGCCCCCGCGCTTGTCGCGGCCGAGTAGGGGACTCCAACCATGTGGAAACATCACACCAAGCTTGAGCGGAATTCGCTGCCGCTCGTCCTCGGGATCCTGATCGTCGTCTCCATCGGCGGGATGGTCGAGATCGCGCCGCTCTTCTACCTGGAGAGCACGATCGAGAAGGTGGAGGGCGTGCGCCCCTACACCCCCCTCGAGCTCGAAGGCCGCGACATCTATGTTCGTGAGGGCTGCTACCTCTGCCACTCGCAGATGATCCGGCCCCTGCGCGACGAGGTCGAACGCTACGGCCACTACAGCCTCGCCGCCGAGAGCATGTACGACCACCCCTTCCAGTGGGGGTCCAAGCGCACCGGGCCCGACCTGGCGCGGGTGGGCGGAAAGTACTCCGACGCCTGGCATCGCGACCACCTGATCGATCCGCGCTCGGTGGTGCCGGAATCGGTGATGCCGCCCTACGCGTTCCTGGCGGACAAGCCGCTCGACTATCGCGACATCCAGGCGAAGATCCGGGCCATGAACAAGGTCGGCGTCCCCTACACCCAGGAGATGATCGACAGCGCCAAGGAGGACCTGGAGACCCAGGCCGATCCCTTCGCCGGTTCCGCCAAGTTCCTGGCCCGGTACGGCGCCAAGGCCCAGCAACGCGACTTCGACGGAAATCCCAGCCAGATCAGCGAAATGGACGCCCTCGTGGCCTATCTCCAGATGCTGGGGACCCTGGTGGACTTCAAGACCTATCGGGCCGAAGCCCCGGAGAACCAGCGATGAGCGGCCTTACCTACGAAACCGTCGCGCAGTTCTCCCAGCAGGGCGGGTTGATCTACTTCGGCGCCCTCTTCGCCGGGGGCGTCGCCTACGCGCTCTGGCCCAAGAACCGCGAGGCGTTCCAGCGCCTGGCCCACCTTCCCCTGCAAGATCATGAGGATCCCGATGTCGAAGCGTGAGTCCGACGAGGTTACGGGCGTCGAGACCACGGGCCACGAGTGGGACGGCATCCGCGAACTGGACAATCCCCTGCCGCGCTGGTGGCTTTGGGTGTTCTACGCGAGCATCGCGGTCGCCGCGGTCTACTGGGTACTCATGCCGTCCTGGCCAGGCCTGACCAGTTATTCCAAGGGGATCCTGGGACAGTCGGACCGCCAGGCGGTCGTCGGCGAACTCCAGGCGCTGACAGCCGAGCGCGGCGCCCAGGCGGCACGCCTGCGCACCGCCTCGCTGGACGAGATCGAGCGTGATCCGGAACTGCAGGCCTACGCCCAGGCGGTCGGTCAGTCGGTGTTCGGCGACAACTGCGCCACCTGCCACGGCACGGGCGGTGTCGGCGCCAAGGGTTACGCCAACCTGCGCGACGACGTCTGGCTCTGGGGCGGCGAGCTGGCGGACATCCACCGGACCATCCAGGTCGGCGTCCGATCGGGCGGCCCCGATGCGCGGTTCTCCCAGATGCCGGCCTTCGGGCGCGACCAGATGCTGACCCCGGCCCAGGTGGACGACCTGACCGAATTCGTGGTGGCGCTCTCGCGTCGGCCGGCCGACGTCGCCGCCGTTCGGCGCGCCGCCCCGGTCTATGTGGCCCAGTGCGTCGCATGCCACGGGGTGAAGGGTCTGGGCGACCAGAAGCAGGGCGCCCCCAATCTGACCGATCAGGAGTGGCTGTACGGCTCCACCCGCCAGGCCATCCACGACCAGATCTGGAACGGGCAGGGCGGTGTCATGCCGGCCTGGAAGGACCGCTTCGATCCTGAAACCCTCAAGGCGCTCGCCGTCTACATCCACGCCAACGCCGGAGGGCGATAGTCCGGCGATGACCGTGGTGATCGACCGGTCGGGCCCAACCGCCGCCAGGACCTCGCCGGTCTCGGCGGCGGCCAAGGCGCGGGGACCGGCCTATGTGACCGGGCTCTACAAGCCGCGGCAGCCCATCTATCCGAAACTGGTCCACGGGCGCTGGCGCGCCATCAAGTGGGCGCTGCTGATCGCGACCCTGACCATCTATTATGTGACGCCCTGGATTCGCTGGGAGCGGCCCGGAACCCTGCCGGACCAGGCGGTGCTGGTCGATTTCGCGGGCCGGCGGTTCTATTTCTTCTGGATCCAGCTCTGGCCGCAGGAAGTCTACTTCCTGACGGGCCTGCTGGTGCTCGCAGCCCTGGTCCTGTTCCTCAGCAACGCGCTCTTCGGACGGCTGTGGTGCGGCTATTCCTGTCCCCAGACGGTCTGGACCGACCTGTTCATCCACGTGGAGCGATTGTTCGAGGGCGACCGCAATGCGCGCATGCGGCTGGATGCGGCGCCCTGGTCGCTGAACAAGGCCTGGCGAAAAATCGGCAAGCATGCGGTCTGGCTCGGGATCGCGTTCGGCACAGGCGGCGCCTGGATCTTCTACTTCCACGATGCGCCGACGCTGATCCGCACGTTCTGGATCGGGCAGGGGCCGCTGACCGGCTACATCTTCTGCGCCCTGTTGACCTTCACGACCTACGTCTTCGCCGGGTTCATGCGCGAGCAGGTCTGCATCTACATGTGCCCCTGGCCCCGCATCCAGGGCGCGATGCTCGACGAGCATTCGTTGCAGGTGACCTATCGCTACGATCGAGGCGAACCGCGCGGCGCGCACAAGAAAGGCGCCGACTGGACGGGCCGGGGCGACTGCGTCGATTGCGCCCAATGCGTGACCGCCTGCCCCATGGGGATCGACATCCGTAACGGGCCGCAGCTCGAGTGCATCAATTGCGGACTCTGCATCGACGCCTGCGACGAGATCATGGATCGGGTCGGACGGCCAAAGGGTCTGATCGCCTTCGATACGGACGCCGCGGTCGAGGCGCGCGCCGCCGGCAGGCCGGCCATCTACAAGCTGCTGCGCCCGCGGACCGCCTTCTACGGCGTCGCCCTCGCCGCGGTGTCGGGCGCCATGGCCTGGGGATTCAGCGTCCGGACCACCCTCGACCTCCATGTGCTGCGCGACCGGAACCCGGTGTTCGTCCGCCTGCACGACGGTGCGGTCCGCAACGGCTACACGCTCAAGATCGTCAATCGCGGGTTCGAGGATGAGACCGTGATTGTCGCCTTCGACGGCCCGCCGGGCGCCAGGATCAAGACCCCGGCCGCCGCTTCGAGCGGCGCCAGCCTGACGGTCGTAGCGCCGGCCAACGAGGTTCGGGCGCTGCGTGTTTTCGTCACCCTGCCGCCCCAAGCCCTCAGCGCGCCCAACCTGCCTGCGAGCTTTGTCGTCCGAACCTCGAAAGCCGAGGCGCGCGTCGAGACCACCTTCCTGTCGGGAGCCGCGAACACGCCATGACAGCTGCCCCTCGCTCCGCTGGCTTTCGCGTGACCGGCTGGCATGTCCTCATCGCCGTCGTCGCCTTTTTCGGGATCGTGATCGCGGTCGACACCATCTTCGTGGTCAACGCCTATCGCACCTTCCCGGGCCAGGTCTCGGCGACCCCCTACGAGGACGGTCTGCGGCACAACCGCTCCGTCGCCCGGCTGAAAGCCCAGTCCGCGCTGGGATGGCGCGCCCTGGCCGCGCCCACCCAGGGTCGGGTCGAGGTCGAGATGGTCGACCAGACCGGCCAGCCGATCCGGGGCCTGGCGCTGTCGGGCGACCTGCAGCGGCCGGCGACCGAGACCGGTCGCATCGTTCTCACGTTCACCGAGGTTTCACCGGGACGCTACTCGGCGCCTGCGGCGCCCGCGCCAGGCGTCTGGGACCTTCGGTTCACGACCACCGGGGCGCAGCCCTTCGAAGCGGAGCGGCGCCTCACATGGCCCTGACCTCCGATTACACGCCGAGACAGGACTTCTCGGCCTTCCTGCGTCCAAACGAGGGCGGCGGCGAGCGACTTGATCTGTTGGTCCAAGGCGCCCGCTGCGCCGGCTGCATCTCAAAGATCGAGGGTCAGGTGAGGGCGCTCGCCGGCGTGGATTCCGCGCGCATGAACCTCACGACCGGCAAGCTTTCGGTCGGGTTCGCGGATGCTGGCGGCGACCCGGCCCTGGTGATCGAGACTCTGGATCGCCTGGGCTATCCCGCGACGCTCTTCGATCCGGCCAAGTCCGCCGCGGCGCACGACGCCGAGGGGCGCCGCCTGGCCATGGCGCTCGGCGTGGCCGCCTTCGGGGCCGGCAACGCCATGATGTTCTCCGTGCCGATCTGGGCCGGGCTGTTCGGCCAGGAACTGGGTCCGGCGATGCGGACCATGATGCAGTGGATGAGCGCGGCGGTCGGCGCGCCCTGCGCGATCTATGCGGGCATGCCGTTCTTCACCTCGGCCTGGCGCTCGCTCAAGGCCCGGCGGGCCAATATGGACGTGCCGATCTCCATCGGCGTGCTGCTGACCCTGGCGATCAGCTTCGTCGAGACCGTGCTGGGCGGCGCCGACACCTATTTCGACGCGGCGGTTTCGCTGCTCTTCCTGCTGCTCATCGGCCGGTGGCTGGATCATCGCCTGCGCGCCAAAGCGCGCAGCGCGGCCGGCGACATCCTGGCGCTCCAGGCGCCGGTCGCCGCCGTCATCGGCGGGGACGGGCAGGAACACCGGCGACCGATCGCCGACATCGTTCCGGGCGATCTGCTTCTCGTCCGTCCGGGCAACCGCATTCCGGTCGACGGCCGGATCGAGGCGGGCCAGTCGTCCCTCGACAACGCCCTCCTCACCGGCGAGACGGCGCCTGTCCTGGCTCGGGTCGGCGACACCTGCCGGGCTGGGGCGCTTAACCTCACGGGGACCCTGCGCCTGCTGGCCACGGCCACCTCCGAGGACTCCGCCATCGCCGACATCGCCCGGCTGGTGGAAGCCGGCGCGCAGTCGCGCTCCCGCTACGTCCAGCTCGCGGACAAGGCCGCGGCGCTTTACGTGCCCGTGGTCCACAGCGCCGCGGCCCTGACCTTCGCCGGCGGAATGATCCTGGGAATGGGACCGCGCGAGGCGCTGCTGCGCGCGGTCGCCGTCCTGATCATCACCTGTCCCTGCGCGCTCGGCCTCGCGGTGCCCGCGGTGCAGGTCAGCGCCTCGGCGCGGCTCTTCCGCCGCGGCGTGCTTGTGAAGTCCGGGGCCGCCCTGGAGCGGCTGGCTGAGATCGACCATGTCATCCTCGACAAGACCGGCGTCCTGACCGAAGGGCGTCCACGCCTTGTCGATCCGGTTCCCGCGGCGGTGGCTCTGGCCGCGCCCCTGGCGCGGGCCTCGGCCCATCCGTTGGCTCGCGCGCTTGCCCTCGAGGCGGGACCCACGATCATAGCCGACAAGGTGATCGAGACGCCCGGCCAGGGTGTCGAAGGCTTCATCCGGGGTCGCCGGGCCCGCCTGGGCCGGGCCGCCTTCGTCGGCCTGACGGGCGCCGGGCACGGCGAGACCGAGCTCTGGCTGGCGATCGAGGGCGAGCCCAGGATCCGCTACGTCTTCCAGGATAAGCTCCGGGCGGACGCCGGCGCCACGGTCCAGGCCCTGTTGGCCCGCGGACTGAGCGTCGAGATCCTGTCCGGCGACGGGACCGATCCGGTTCGACACGTCGCGGAAGCCGTCGGGGTGACCGCCTGGCGCGCCGGCCTCACCCCGGCCGAGAAGGCGCAGATCGTGGCTCAGCGGACGGCCGAGGGCCGCCGCGTGCTGATGGTCGGTGATGGGCTCAACGACACCGCGGCGCTCGCCAACGCACATGCGGCCATGGCGCCGGGCACGGCACTCGACGCCAGCCAGAACGCGGCGGACCTGGTGTTCTCGGGCGAGGGCCTCGATGCGGTGGTGACGGCCTTCGACACGGCGCGCACCGCGCGGCGGCGGGCGCTGCAGAACTTCGGGTTCGCGGCGGCCTACAACCTGATCGCCGCGCCGGCGGCCATGGCGGGCCTAATCAACCCCTTCGTCGCGGCCTTGGCCATGTCGGGTTCCTCCCTCGCCGTGACGCTCAACGCCCTGCGCATGGGCGCCGGAGGCGGGCGGCGATGGACATCCTGATCTTCCTGGCTCCGGCCTCGGTCTTCCTGGCCCTCATCGGCCTCGCCGCCTTCCGATGGACGCTGAGGAGCGGCCAGTACGACGACCCGATCGGCGACGCCGAGCGCATCCTGGCGAAGGACCCGAAGGACGCACCGCTGACCGACGATTGACCGATATCACGGCGCGAAACAGGCATTCCGGTAAGTTGGCGGCCTGTTACAGGAGCGACCCTTGACCACCGTCCAGTCAACCTATTCGCCCGCGCCCGCCCTGGCCGACCTGGTGGCCAAGTACGACGGCCGCGCCCCGCGCTACACCAGCTACCCGACCGCGGTTCAGTTCACGCCATCCGTCGACGCCGCCGAATATCGGGCTTGGCTGCGCGACCTGCCGACCGCCGATCCGGTCTCGATCTACATCCACATCCCGTTCTGCTCGCGCCTGTGCTGGTACTGCGGCTGCAACACCCGCGCGGTGCGCCGCCACGGTCCGGTGGCCGACTATGTGGGTTATCTGATGGACGAGCTGGCCCTGCTGGAGTCGGCGCTGCCCAGTCGGCTCGACGCCGGCGCCATCCACCTCGGCGGCGGCACCCCCAACATGCTGACGGTCGACGAGTTGGACGTGCTGTTCGCCGGCCTTGGGCGGGTGTTCCGCTTTCAGCCGGGGCTCGAGGTCGCCGCCGAAATCGATCCGCCGGGCCTGACGCGCGAATGGGTGCAGGCAGCGGCCGGTCACGGCCTGAATCGGGCGAGTCTCGGCGTGCAGAATCTGTCGCCACGGGTGCAGGAAGCCGTGAACCGCCAGGGAAGCGTCGAGGAAGTGGCGCGCTGCATGGGCTGGCTGCGCGAGGCTGGCGTCGCGTCGATCAATCTCGACCTCATGTACGGCCTGCCGCATCAGACGGTGGCCAACACCCTCTCGACGCTCGACGAGGTGCTGCCCCTGCGCCCTGAGCGGCTGGCCCTGTTCGGCTATGCCCACGTGCCCTGGATGAAGTCCCATCAGCAGCTCATCCATGAGGCGGCGCTGCCCGGTCCCGCCGAGCGGCTCGACCAGAGCGAGGCCGCCGCCGAGCGGCTCGTGGCGGAAGGCTATGTCCGGATCGGCCTCGACCACTTCGCCCTGCCGAGCGACGAGTTGGCCCGGGCCCAGGTCGAAGGCCGCCTGCACCGTAACTTCCAGGGCTACACCGCCGACGCGGCCGGGACACTGCTGGGCCTCGGAGCCTCGGCGATCGGCAGCCTGCCGCAAGGGTTCGTCCAGAACGTCACGCCGGAGCTCGGCTGGCGCGAGCTGGTCGCCAAGGGCGAGCTGCCGGTTGCGCGCGGCGTAGCCGTGACCCGAGAGGACCGTTTCCGCGGCGAGATCATCGAACGGCTGATGTGCGATCTCCAGGTCGATCTCTTCGACATCTGCGAGCGGCACAACCGGGAGCTCGGCGAACTGAGTCGCGAACTCGCACGGCTGCGGCCCTTCGAACACGACGGGCTCGTCATCTGCGACGGCGGCCGGGTGCGCGTCACCGAGACGGGCCGCCTGGTGGTCCGCACGATCTGCGCAGTCTTCGACCGCTACTTCGCGGCGGCGGAGGGGCGGCATTCGAGGGCGCTGTAGTGGCCGGGAAGAACATCCTCGTTCTCAACGGACATCCCGACCCGCGCGGCGAGCGGCTTTGTGCTGCGCTCGCCAACGCCTATGTCCGCGGCGCGAGCAGCGCGGGCCACCGGATCCGGCGCATCGACGTCGGGGCGCTGGATTTTCCCCTGGTGCGTACGAAGGACGAGTTCATGTCCGAGGCCGCTCATCCGGCCATGCGCGAGGCGCAGGAAGCACTTCGCTGGGCGGACCACCTGGTGATCCTGCATCCGCTGTGGCTGGGTGGCGCACCCGCGCTCCTCAAGGGTTTCCTGGAGCAGGTGTTCCGCTACGGCGTGGCCCTGAGTCCGCCAGGGACGCCGCCGACCGGACTGCTCAAGGGCAAGTCCGCGCGCGTGGTGGTGACCATGGGCATGCCGGCGATGATCTTCCGAGTGGTTTTCGGGGCGCACGGTTTGAAAAGCCTCACGAAGGGCATCCTATGGATGTCCGGCTTCAAGCCGATCCGGCACGACCTCATCGGCGGCGTTGAGGATGCCGGCCCGCGAACTCGGCGGCGCTGGCTGGCGACCATGGAGCGGCGCGGCGCGGCGGGAACCTAGCGGGCCAAGGCCTCGCGGATGCCGCTCACCAAGCCATCGCCCAGCAGCGGCTTCTCGATGAGACTCGCACCTGCCGCGCGAATCCTCGCGCGCACATTCAGGGAGGGGGTGCTGGTGATGATCAGCGCCGGGAGGTCCACCTGCCGTTGCCGAAGCTGGACCAGGGCGTCCAGGCCGGTGATGCCGGGAAGATTGTAGTCGAGCACCATGCAGGCCGGACCGGCCGGAAGGTCCCTCAGCAGCAGGGCCTCGCCGCTCTCACAGGTCAGGACGTCGAAGCCCTCGATCTCAAGATTGAACTTCAAGGCCGCGCACAGGGCCACGTCGTCATCGACCAGCAGAATCGTCGGTTTGGGATGGAGCGGGTTCAACATGGCCCGTCGGCGGAAATGGCGGTTGGGGGTTCAGATTACCCGCTCCGCCGCTCGCCGCTTTGACGGACCTCAAAGGCCGCCGGCCAGCAGGGCCAGGCGAACCAGTTCCGAGAGGCTGCCCGCCGAGGTCTTGGTCATGACGTTGGCGCGATAGACTTCGACGGTTCGAGCGCTGATGCCGAGCTCGAAGGCGATCACCTTGTTCTGCTTGCCGGCGAGCACGCCTTTCAGAACCTCGGTCTCGCGTGGGGAGAGCGCGGCCAGCATGGCTTCGAACTTTCGCCGTTCCTCGCTCGCCTGTGTCGCCTGACCGCCGATCGCCAGCGCCGCCCGGATTGAGCCGAGCAGGGCCTCGTCGTCGAAGGGTTTCTCCAGGAAGTCCACGACCCCTGCCTTCATCGCCTCGACGGCGAGCGGAACATCGCCGTGGCCGGTGATCACGATGATCGGATGTCTCGCGCCGCGTTCCTTCAGCCGGCGGACGAGCTCGAGGCCGTTCATGTCGGGCATGCGGATGTCGGTGACCACGCAGCCGGGAGCCGCGTCCGCCAACTGCTCGAGGAAGGTCACCGCCGACTCATAGGTCCGGGAGACCATTCCGGCTGTCGTAAGCAGGAAGGACAGCGAGTCACGCACCGCCTCGTCGTCGTCGATCAGATGCACCACGGCTTCAGTCACCGTCGACAAGCTCCCCTTCCGTCACGGCGCGCAGCGTGAATCGGAACACCGATCCGGCCTCGGGGCCGGGCTCGACCCAGATTCGGCCCCCATGCGCTTCGATGATTGTACGCGAAATCGACAGCCCGACCCCCATGCCCTGCGCCTTGGTGGTGAAGAAGGGCTGGAAGAGCTGTTCGGCGACCTCGGGGCTGATGCCGGATCCGGAATCGGCGACCGCGATCTCGACCAAGCCATCCTTGGCCGGAAGAGCGGAGACCGTGAGGTCCCGCCGTGGCGCATCTTCCATGGCGTCGATGGCGTTGCGCATCAGGTTCAGCACGACCTGCTGGACCTGAACCTTGTCGGCCAGGACCAGCTCTACATGCGGATGGATGCGGTACTGAAGCCGAACGCCGCGCTCCTTGGCCCCGATCATGGCCAGGGCGCCGGCCTCCTCGAGCAGCTTGGGCAGGCTCTCGATGCGCGGTTCCGCCTCGCCCTTGGAGACGAAGTCCCGGAGGCGTCGGATGATCTGGCCGGCTCGCAAGGTCTGGTCGCCGGCGCTGGCCAGCGCGTCGCGGATCATGGTGCGATTGGGATTCTCCGCCTCCAGCAGGCGCACCGAACCCTTCACATAGTTGGCGATGGCCGACAGCGGCTGGTTGAGCTCGTGCGCCAGGGCTGAGGCCATCTCGCCCATGGCGGTGAGGCGCGAGACATGGACGAGTTCCGACTGCACGTCCTGCAGCCGCCGTTCCGTCGCCTGCCGTTCGCTGAGATCACGGACAAACCCGGTGAAGAACCGGGGCGTCGTGGCCATCTCACCCACGGAGAGCTCCATGGGAAAGGTCGATCCGTCGCGCCGCTCGCCCACCACCACGCGGCCGATGCCGATGATCCGGCGCTCGCCGGTCTTGAGATACCGGGCGATGTAGCCATCGTGGCCGTCGCGATAGGGCGACGGCATCAGCATTGAGACATTCCGCCCGATCGCCTCGCCGGGCGTCCAGCCGAACAGCCGCTCGGCCGTGGCGCTGAAGGACTGCATGATCCCGTGCTCGTCGATGACCACCATGGCGTCGGGCACCGTGGCGAGGATCGAGCGCAGGTGCGCCTCGCGGTCCTCGAGATGGGCCAGGGCTTCAGCGTTCTCGCGCCGGCCGCGATGGTAGCGCCAGCCGCCAAAACCGATAGCCACCCCGATCACCAGGAATAGGGTGGCGTTGGTGAAGCTGGCGGCGTCTTCCAGGATATCGCCCCAGCGAAACAGCAGCATTCCGCCAAGGGCGACCCCGGTCGCGACCAGGGCCGGCCCCCCGCCGCCCAGCGCGGCGCTGACGATCACGGACGGCACAAAGATCAGGAAGACGGCCTGGTCCCCGAAAATCGGCTCCAGGGCCAGGCGCAGGGCCAGGGACGCGAGGCTCACGGCGACCGCCAAGGCATATCCCCCCCACGGCGGCGCGTTGCGCTGGGCGGCGGAGTTTGCGGCTTTGGCGGGACCCTTCATGGCCTCAACTGGTAGGCGCCAAGACCGGCCGCGGCAAGGTGCATCGGTACGCGTCGATCGAACGAACTCCGCGAGGCTCAGGCCCCGGTCATCGTCGAGCCGCCACGAGGTTGAGAACGGAGCGCAACAGCGCGTCGGAGATCAACGGCTTTTCGACGATCTCGACGTCGGCCGCCTCGGCCCTGCGGCGCAGGGAGGCCGCAGGGTGGGTCGTGATCAGGAGCGCCGGTGTCGTGACTTCTCCACGGCGGAGGACAGCCAGGAGGTCGAGGCCGGTCATACCCGGGAGATTCTGGTCGAGCACCAGGCATCCGACCCCGGTCACGTCGGCGCGCTCGAGCAGGTCCTCAGCACTGGCGAAGGTCTCCACCGACAGGCCGTCAAGCTGAAGCGCGAACTGCAGGGCCGCGCGAAGCGCTGCATCGTCATCGACCAGCAGAACCCGGGGCAGGTCGCCCCGGGACGCTACGTGCGCCGGGGTCAAGCCGCGACCTTCCAGGCGGGATCCGGCGACTGATGGGCCGGGCTGGGCGCGGTCGCGGTTTGCGGCAACCCCGCGAGCTCGTTGGCGTAGCCGTGGTTCACATCCCGGTGGTGGGCTTCGTCGGCGCGGACCACCAGGACCACGTCACGCAGGGTGGCGGTGTCGGGAAGGTTCCAGTAGCGCAGGGCGATGGCGGGAGCGGGGACGTTTTCCGAACGTCCCTCGTCGATCTCGGCGAGATAGTGGGTGTAGCTGATCACCGCCTCCTCCTCGAAGTAGCCGACGACGCGGTGGGCAGTCTTGGGCGACACGATGTAGAGGGCGAAGAAGAACAGGTAGAAGACCCACTGGGCGGCCACGACCACGAAGCGCTCGAACGCGGTCGGCTTACACACCTCGATGAAGGTCATCAGGTGCATGCGTTCGTTTTCGGCCTCGTCCATCAGCGTCTTGATCCAGCCATGGTCGTCCACCATTCGGCGCAGGCACTTCAGATGGGTGAGCGTCGCTCCGACCATGCCGGGAACCGCGGCCACGGTCTCCAGAACCACGGCGCGGTGGCCGTAGCGTTTGGCGAAGAACGTGTCGGCGCAGAACCGGAGCAGCTTCACGAAACCGTAGGCGACACGGTCGGAGACCCCCGCCGGCGCGTGATGGATCGAGGTGTCTACAAGGGGCGTGCTCATGCTGTTCCTAGGCCTTTGCGCCGAACTAATGACGTATCTGATGGCGGGGAGGTACCGCCACGGGACGTCAGGCGAAACTCGGGAGCGGCCCCTAGGTAAAATCCCGGAGGTCAGGATTGCGCGGGAACCGGCGCCGGCGCGCCGAGCGTCTTCACCACCCGAACGCGGCTGAAATCCCCGTCGGCGGCGCGACGCTCGAAGCCGAACGCGGTGGCCATGGCCAGCATGCGGGCGTTGTCGCGATCGACGTCGCCCCATATTTCCCGGAGCCCTCGCGCCTCCGCATGCTCCAGTAGGGCGTCGAGCAGCAGGCGGCCCAGGCCATGGTCCTGGCGGTCGCTGCGCACCATGAGCGCGAACTCCGCCGTCTCGCCCTCGGGATCGCCCACCAGGCGAGCGACACCGAGGATCAGGCCGTCGGGCGCCTCGGCCACCAGAGCCATCTCCCGGTCATAGTCGATCTGCGAGAGCCGCTCAGGCCAGCCGTGGGGCAGGGTCCGGAGACCGGAGCGGAAGCGCAGCCGGACATCCTCCGGCGCGCTCATCGCCACCATCTGCGCCAGGCCCGGTCCGTCCTGGGGTCGCACCGGTCTCACGATGAGGACCTCGCCGCCCACGGTCAGTTCGCGGCGTAGGTGGTCGGGGTAGGGAAGGATCGCGGTCCGCGCCGGCTTGGCGCCGACCGGCCGCAGTCCCACGCGCGCGTCCAACGCCAGCACCCCTTCGGCGTCGGCGAGCAGGGGGTTGATGTCGAGCTCGGCGATCTCCGGCAGATCGACCACCAGCCGCGATAGCCGCGCCAGCACGTCGGCGATGGCGTCCAGGTTCGCGGGCGCGCGATCGCGATAGCCCGCCAGCAGGCGTGAAATCCGCGTGCGCGCGATCATGTCCTTGGCCAGAACCTCGTCGAGCGGCGGCAGGCCGATTATGCGGTCGGCGACCACCTCCACGGCGATCCCGCCCGCACCGAAGACGATGACCGGCCCGAAGGCGGCGTCCTGGGCCACGCCGGCGAGCAGCTCGAGCGCCTTCGGACGGTGCGCCATGGGCTCGACGACGAAGCCTTGGATGCGCGCCTCGGGTCGGGCCGCCGCGACCCGCGCCAGCATCGCCCGGGCCTCGGCCTCCGTCGCGGCCGGACCTTTAAGGCCGAGGGCGACGCCGCCCACATCGGACTTGTGGCTGATGTCGGGGGACAGAATCTTCAGGGCCACGGGCCCGGCGATGGTCGCCGCGGCGGCGGCGGCGGCGGTGGGGTCCTCGGCCTGCACGCTCTGCAGGACCGGTACGCCGTACGCTTGCAGGATCGCTCGGGCCTCGGGGTCGGTGAGTGCGGTGCGGCCCTCGGCGCGGGCCTGGTCGATGACCGCGCGGGCCGCCGACTGGTCGCACGCCGGCCCCGCCGGCCCCGCCGGCGCGGCCGGCGTGCGCAACAGGGCCTGCTGGTTCTTGCGATGCTCCACCAGCTGCATGAAGGTGCGCACGGCCTCGTCGGGCGTTTCGTGGGCTGGCACGCCGGCTGCGGAGAGCCGTCGGCGGCCTTCCGCCACGGCCGTCTGGCCCAGCCAGGCGCTGAGTACAGGCCGATGCGAGCGGTCGGCGCCCAGGGTCTCGATTACTGCGTCGGCGGCCTCGGTGCTGTCGCCCACGGCGGTGGGACAGTTCATCACCAGGATGGCGTCGGCGGTGGGTTCGGCCAACAAGGCCTCAAGCGCGCGGCCATAGGCCGACGCTCGCGCGTCGCCGAGGATGTCCACCGGGTTGGCGTGCGACCAGTTGGCCGGCGCGGCGGCGTTCAGCGCTTCGAGGGTGGCGGGCGACAGCTCGGCCAGCCGGCCGCCGCGGGCCTCCAGCGCGTCGGCGGCCATGACGCCCGCGCCGCCGCCATTGGTCAGGATCGCGAGCCGGTCCCCCGTCACCTTCAAGCCCGCGCCCAGGGCCGCGACCGCGTCGAAGAGTTCGCGCAGGTCGTCGACGCGAAGCATCCCCGCTCGCCGGAAGGCCGCGTCGTAGACCAGGTCCGATCCCGCCAGCGCGCCGGTATGCGAGAACGCCGCCTTGGCGCCCGAAGCGCTGCGGCCGGCCTTGACGACCACCACCGGCTTGGCGCGGGCGGCGATGCGGCCCGCGGTCATGAACTTCCGGGCGTCGGCCAGGCTCTCGACGTAGAGCAGGATCGCCTTGGTGTCGGGATCGAGCGCGAGATAGTCGAGGAGATCGCCGACATCGACGTCGGCGGCGTCGCCGATGCTCAGGATGTGGGAAAAGCCGATTCCGCGGCCGTGGGCCCAGTCGAGGGCGGCGGCGGCCACCGCGCCGGACTGCGAGATCAAGGCCAGTCCGCCGGCGGCCGGGGTCAGGTGGGCGAAGCTCGCATTGATCCCGACCATCGGCGAGATGAAGCCGAGGCAGTTGGGCCCCACGATCCGCAGGAGATGCGGCCGGGCGGCGTCCAGCATGGCTTGGCGAAGGGAGGCGTCGAGGCCAGCGCTGATCACCACCGCGGCCCGGCACCCGCGCGCGCCAAGTTCGGCGATCAGGCCGGGAACCGTGGGCGCCGGGGTGGCGATGACCGCCAGATCCGGCGTCAGCGGCAGCTCGGCGACGGACCGATAGGCGACGGCCGAGCGGATCGCGGAGGCGTTCAGGGCGACCGGCAGCACCGGCCCGGCGAAGCCGCTTTCCAACAGGTTCCGCGACAGCACCTGGCCCACAGAGCCTGGCGAATTGCTGGCTCCGATCAGAGCGATGACCCCAGGATGGAACAGGGCGTCGAGGTTTCGGGTAGTCATTGCGCCGGCCCGAGGACGGACTAGTGGCTCAGGAGCACGAACCGCTCCGGGGCGTGGATCAGGCCGCGGCTCACACCGCCCAACACCCACTCGCGCATCCGACTGTGGCCGTAGCAACCGGCTACGATAAGGTCGGCCGCCATCGCCTGGGCCTGGATGTTTATCGCGGCGCACGCGCGGTCGTCGGCCTCGACCTCGATCTTGGCGCTGGCCTCCACGCCATGGCGCTTGAGGTGGGCCACCACTTCGGAGGTGTGCATTTCCGCGGCTTCGACCCGGTCCTCCGCGCAGACTTCCATGACCACGACGGCCTCGGCGCGCTTCAGGAACGGCAGGGCGTCAGCGAGCGCGCGCCGCGCTTCGCGGGTGTCCTTCCAGGCCACGAGGATGCGGTCGCCGCGGAAGGTCCGGAGAGTTGGGGGCGCCACGAGGACGGGGCGGCCGGCGCGGATGGCGAGTTCCGCGGTATCGGCCTGTCGCCAGTAGTCGGCGCCCGTCAGGGGCGCGCCGCCCGCCACGATCAGGTCCGCGCCCCGCGCGGTGTCGCACAGGGCCTCCGTCGGCGGCTGATAGAGAGTGCGCCAGTCGGTCCGCAGACTTCCGGCATGCTGGTGAAAGGTCTGTTCGGCTGCCTTCAGATTGTCTTCGAGTTGCTGGCGCAACACGCCCAGCCATTCCATGGCCAGAATGCCGAAGGGGTCTGCAACGGCGGTCGATTGTATGAGTTCGGCGCCCACCCCCATCAGCAGGGCGTCGAAGCGTTCGGCGATGGCGGCCGCGCAGGCCAGGCGCGGCGAGGCCGCGGCATCGGGCTCGGCATGGACGAGTATGCTCGTAAAGGTCACGGATGCCTCCCTGGAGGACCGGCCCGCATCGCGGGCGGCCGGGTCGCGCCTCAGGCGCCGATCTCGATGTGGTCGTCGACGGCGGTGACGCCGGGCGCGGCCAGGACGGCGGCCCTGGCGATGTCACGCTGATAGGCGGCGCGGACGGCGCCCTCAAGGCGGACCTTTCCGTCCTGAACCAGGACCACGATCTTGCCGGCGTCGAGGTGAGCTTGCCGTTCCAGCGCCTCTTCGATGCGATGCTTCAGGTCCGGCGCCAACCCGCGGGGTCTGACGGTCACGTGGTTGGTCAGCCGCACGACGCCGCGCAGGCCCAACAGGCACTCCTCGGCGGCCTTGCGCTGGTATTCGTAGTCCACCTCGCCGGCGAGGATGATGTGGCCCTCATCGACGCGGATCTGTACGGCATTCTTCGGGACCGAAACGTTCCAGTCGAGGGTTCGGAGCGCGCAGGCGGCGACCTCGTCGTCGGGCGCGCCGGCCCCCTCGGCGGGGCGAACCTCGAGATCCTGGGCCAGGCCGCGGAAGCCCTTGACGCGCTTAACCGCCCGCTCGGCGACGATGCGCTGAACATAGTCGGGGACATGCCCGGTCAGGGTGACGATGCCGTCCTTGACGGTCACGCCCACGCGGCTGGCGTCGATGGCCGGATCCCACTCGAGCTCGCGCTCGACGCGTTCCTTGAGCTTGCGGTCTTCCATGGTCTTCGCCTTCTTCGTCGGTCCGCAACCTGCGGGCAGCCCATGCTTCTCCGCCGCCGGCAGGTCGGTCAACCCGCAGCCATCGCGTGCAGGGCTTCGGCGTCGCAGATCCGGAACAGTCGGCTGCCCTTGAATTCCACGACCTTGGCGGCCTGGAGCTGGGTGATCATCCGCGAGACGGTCTCAATGGTAAGGCCGAGATAGTCGGCTGTGTCCTGCCTGCCCATGGCGAGTTCCACGTGGCCGCCCCGGCGGCGATTGGCCAGGCCCAACAGGAAACTCGCGACCCGCTCGCAGGCGGTCTTTCGCACCAGCAGCGTCAGATGCTGGCGGGCGCTTTCCAGGTCGCGAACGGTCGCTTCCCAGATAAGGCGCTTCAGCTCGTCCTCTCCACCGGCGGCGCGTAGGGCCTGGCGGTTGGCCACCAGGATCGTGCAGTCGCTGAGCGCCTCGGCGGCCATGGCGTGTTCGCCGGCGGTCTCCAGGCCGAAAAGGTCGCCTGCATAGTAGAAGTCGCCGATCGGCCGGCGTCCGTCGGCCATGAACCGCGACGTGCGCACCGTTCCGCTGATCACGCGGTAGATCAGGTCGGCGTTCTCGCCTTGACCGTAAATCTCCTCATCCTTGGCGAAGGTCATCCGCACGCCGATGCGCGACATCAGGTCGTCCGGACCGGCCTCGGCGGCGACGGGGTTGGCGCGGGTGTCATCGAAGGATTGGATGTAGGTCATGGCGAGCCTCCTGTTGACCTATGGCTAGGCCTCAGGCGGGCGGCTCGAAATTCGGGAACGCTCCCTAAGCAGCGCCCCCTAAGTAGTCATACGGAGGCCGTGGCGCCGACTTGCGGGAACGCACGGCCGACGGCGGCCCGCACCTGTTCGAGCATGTCTTCGACCGACTCAGGGGTGATGTCGGGGATGACGCCTCCCAGATGGAGGTGATCGACAACCTGCAGGCCGCATACCGCCGCCAGGTGGCGATCGAACACGGTCATCAGGTTGCTCAGGGCTCCGGTCTGCTGCACCCAACGGTCCGGCGCGCCGGAGGAACTGAAGCTGATCAGCTTGCGGCCGGTCAGCATGGGCTCCGTCCCGCCGAAGCTGGGTCGATAGCCGAATCCGGTGCTGAATATCCGGTCCACATAGCCCTTCAGGATCGCGGGCGGCGCATTGAACCACCACGGATAGAAGAAGGCGAAGACATCGATGTCGGCCAACGCCAAGCGTTCGGCCGCGGCGTCCGGCGCGATTTGATAGCCTTCTCCGGTGGGGATCTCCTCCCGTTTCAGACAGGGGTCGAAGTCCATGGCGTAGAGGTCGCGCTCGACCGCCTCATCGCCCTGGCTCGCGATCGCGGCGCTGTAGGCTCGCGCGACGCTGTGGGTGAAGCTCTTCGGATTTGGGTGGGCGATGATGACAGCGTGCCTCATGGTCCGGTCTCCTGCGTTCGAGCGCCTTGATAGGAGCCCAAATCATCGCGCCTGGGATTGATCGTCGTCACAGCGTGCCTGACGGTGGGTCTTCATCGTCGCCTCAAGTATGGAGGTTCCCATGATGGAAGAGGTCACCACCTGGGTTGTCGCTGCCGACGGACGCCAAGCGCGGGTGTTCGAGGAGCGGATGCACGGCGGGCCGCTGCATCCCTTGCCGCAATATTCCATCGACGCCGAGAGCCAGGACCGCCCGGACGCTCACGCCCATAGGGCCACGGTGCGTGATCGCGCGGGCTTCGGCGGCGGGGACAAGCCACTGACTCAAATCCAGGAACGCCGGTTCCTGACGCGCGTCGCCCAGGTTCTCGACGCCGCGGCCGAGGCGGGACGGTTCGAGCGCCTTGTGCTGCTGGCGCCTGCCCGCGCGCTGGGGGTGCTGCGCGCTGAGCTCGATCCCAAGACCGCGCGTCGCATCGAGGTCGACGCCCCGCGCGACAAGTCGAGTCTCGCCGAGGAAGTGCTGCGCGACGCGCTGCAAGCGGCGCGGATCGCCCATTGACTCGCGCTGAGCCGTCGCCAGGGGCCGAGGGGCCGACCCAGACCGGGCTGCGAGTGCGCCCGCTGCCCCTCGACACGGTACGCGAGAATGTCGTGGTGCTGGCGCGCGGCTGCACGGCCGTGCGGCCGGAACGCCTCGCCGGGGTGCGAAAGGTCGAGATTGCGCTTGATGGCCGTCGGCTGCTGGCCACCTGCATGATCTGCGAGGACGGGGGTCTGGTCGGGCGCGACGAGGTCGGCCTGCCCCAGCCGCTGCTGCGCCGGTTGGGCGCCGCGGCCGGAGCCTTGGTCCAGGTCACCCCAGCGCCGCCGTCGCGCACCCTGGGCGCGGTGGCCGCGAAGGTGGCGGGCGATGTGCTTACGGACGCGCAATACCGGGCCATCGCGCGGGACCTTGCCGACCACCGCTGGTCCGACATCGAGGTGGCCGCCTTCCTGATCAGCTGCGCCAGCTTCATGACCGCCGACGAGGTCCTCTCGCTGACGGAGGCCATGGTCCTGGCGGGCCGTCGGCTGACCTGGAGTCGCCCGACCATCGTCGACAAGCATTGCATCGGGGGAATTCCGGGAAACCGCACCTCGCTGATCGTGGCGCCGATCGTGGCGGCGCACGGACTGTGGATGCCCAAGACATCTTCCCGCGCCATCACCTCCCCGGCCGGGACGGCCGACACCATGGAGGTCCTCGCCCGGGTCGATCTGGACGAGGGCGAGATGCGCGAGGTCGTGGAGCGTTGCGGCGCCTGCGTCGTCTGGGGCGGGCGGGTGAACCTTTCGCCGGCCGACGACGTGCTGATCGCGGTGGAACGGTCGCTGTCCATCGACACGCCCGAACAGATCGTCGCGTCGATCCTCTCCAAGAAGCTCGCCGCCGGCGCGACGCACCTGGTCCTCGATGTTCCGGTCGGGCCGACCGCCAAGATCCGCGACCGGCGCGCGGCCCTGCGCCTGAAGAAGCTCTTCGAGCACGTCGCGGGCCGCCTCGGCCTCGGGATCGAGGTATTGCTGACCGATACGGTCCAACCGATCGGGTTCGGGGTCGGGCCGGCCCTGGAGGCGCGAGACGTTCGCGCGGTCCTGGAGGGCAGGGCCGAGGCCCCGGCCGACCTGGCCGAGAAGGCGGTCATGCTGGCCGGGCGCGTGCTCGAGGCCGATCCGGCGCTGCAGGGCGGTCAGGGCGAACGCCGCGCGCGCGAGCTGCTCGCGTCAGGCGCCGCCGCGCGCAAGATGGATGAGATCATGGCCGCCCAGGGCCGCTCGCCCAAGAGCGCCGGGATCGGGGCCATGACTCACGTGGTCTGCGCCACCCAGGCCGGTCGCATCAATGAGATCGACTGCCTGCGGATCGCCTCGATCGCCCGGCTGGCCGGCGCCCCAACCGACACTGGCGCGGGGGTGGACCTGCTGCAAAAAGCCGGGGCGAAGGTGTCTCGCGGCGAGCCGCTCTTTCGCATCCACGGTTCGGAGCGTTCCGACTTTTCCTTCGCCTGCGAGGCCGCCGCCGAGGACGACGGCTACCGGATCGTTCCATGAGCGCTGTGGTTCAGGCCTTCGCCGCCGATCAGGCCGGCGCGGCGCGGCTCGCCGACGCCCTGGGGCTGGGGCTGGAGACCGTAAGGCTGCACGTCTTCCCCGATCGCGAGGTCCTCCCCACCGTCACGCCCTTCGCCGGCGTCGTGATCGCCTATTGCCCGCTCAACCAGCCCAACGCCAAGCTCATGAGCCTTATGCTCGCCTGCGACGCCTGGCGGCGCGGCGGCGCCACCCGGCTGATCCTGGTCGCGCCCTACATGTGCTACCTGCGCCAGGACACGGTCTTCGCCCCTGGCCAGGCCTTGAGCCGCGATGTGATCGGCCGCCTGCTGGGCGAGCGGTTCGACCGGATCGTCACGGTCGAGCCTCACCTGCATCGGACCTCCGACCTCGGGGCGGTGTTCGCGCCGGCCCAGGTCACGGCGCTGTCGGCCGCCGAACCCCTGGCCCGCGCGATCGGCGCCGACCCGCCGCCCGTGGTGATCGGGCCCGACGGCGAGTCCGAGCCCTGGGCGCGGGCGATCGGCGAGGCCCTGGGCGCGCCACACATGACTCTGCGCAAGACCCGCCACGGCGATCACCGGGTGGATCTATGCTTGGACGGCGGTGCTGATCTGAAAGGCCGCCGCGCGGTCATCATCGACGACATCTGTTCGAGCGGCGGGACCCTGGAGGCCGCCGTCCGCCTGGCTCTGGCCCAGGGCGCAGAACGGGTGGAGGTCGCCGTCGTCCACGCGCTCTTCGACTGGGCGACGGCGCGACGCCTCGCCGAGGCCGGCGCCAGCCGTATAATCTCGACCGACAGCTGTCCCCATCCCAGCAACGCCGTGGCGCTGGCGCCCATCCTGGCGGCCGCGCTCACCGAGGAGATATCCACATGAGCCTGAAACTCACCTTCCACGGCGCGGCGGGATGTGTGACCGGCTTTTGCGCCCGTCTCGAGACCGGGCGCGCCACCCTGCTTATCGACTGCGGCATGTTCCAGGGGTCGAAGACCCTCAAGGCGCTCAACTACGAGCCATTTCCCTTCGAAGCGTCGAAGATCGACGCCGTCCTGCTGACCCACGCCCATATCGATCACTCGGGCCTGCTGCCCAAGCTGATGAAGGCGGGGTTCGAGGGGCCGATCTTCGCCACGGCGGCGACCCGCGACCTGTGCGGCGTGATGTTGCCCGACGCGGGCAGCATTCAGGAAAGCGAGGTCCGCCAGCTCAACCGCCGCAACCAGCGACGCGGTCGCGACCAGGTCGAGCCGATCTACACCGTGCGCGACGCCGTGCGGACGACCGAACTGTTCGAGCGGGTGAAGCTTGGCGAAAGCGTCGTCGTGGCGCCCGGCGTGACCGCGACCTATTGGGAGGCGGGCCACATCCTGGGCGCGGCCTCCATCGAGGTGTGCGTCGAGACCGAGGAAGGTCCCGTCTCCATCCTGTTCTCCGGCGATATCGGCCCCGGCGGCCGGGACTATTCAGCCGACCCGGAAGGGCCGGCCGGGGTCGATCACCTGGTTCTGGAGTCGACCTACGGCGACCGGCCCCGCCTGCTCGTTGATCCAGCCACGCGCCGCAAGATGCTGGCGCAGGAACTCAACGACGCTCACGAGGCGGGCGGCCCGCTGCTGATTCCGGCCTTTGCCGTGGAACGCTCCCAGGAACTGCTGGCCGATATCCTGGCGATCATGGCCGACGGCCATGCGCCGGAGGCCGACATCTTCCTGGACTCCCCGCTCGCCATCGAAGCCACCGAGGTCTTCCGTCGCCGTGGCTGGAATCGTGCGACCGACGTCAACCCGTTCCAGGGCCTCTACGCCAACGACCGGCTGAAGTTCCTGCGCGAGCCCTGGGAGAGCGACCGCCTCGAACGCCTCAAGGGCTGGCACATCATCCTGGCGGCCAGCGGCATGTGTGACGCCGGCCGCGTCCGCAAGCACCTGAAACGACTCCTGTGGCAGCGCCAGGCCACGGTGCTGCTGTCCGGCTATCAGGCCGTCGGCACCCTCGGCCGAATCCTGGAAGAGGGCGCCGAACGGGTGCGTATCCAGGGCGAGGATGTCCGTGTCCGCGCGCGAATCCGATCCCTGGACGTCTATTCCGGCCATGCCGACGCCGATGGGCTCGTCGCCTGGGCTCAGGCTCGGGCGCCGGTGGGCGGCACCGTGTTCCTGGCTCACGGCGAACCGCCTGCGCTCGAGGGCCTGAGAGGCCGGCTGGCGGCCGCAGGCTTCGCCGAGGACCGGCTGGCGATCCCGTCGCTGGACGAGCGCTTCGTGATCCTCAAGGGCCAGGCCGCCGCCGACGCCCAAGGCAAGCCGCGGCTCGCGGCCGCCGCCGTCTCGCGTCCGGACTGGCACAACCAGCGCGCCGCCTTCCTGCTCGACCTGGACGGGCGCATCGAACTCGCCGGGTCGGACGAGGCCCGCAGCGCCATGATCCGCCGCCTGCGCGCGGCCCTGGAGGAGCCCGTTGACAGAGGTCAAGGCGCCGATGCGCCGGCTTCGGTCACTTGAGGGCGCACAGCAGCAAGGAGCCGCGCCATGAGCAAGTCCGTCGCCAAGAGGATCGCCAACGAGCTGGATGACGCCCTCGACGACATCGGTCACGAGCTGAAGAAGGCCGGCGAGGCCATCAGCGATGAGGCGCGGGACAATTTCACCCGCGTGGCCACCAAGCTGCAGCGCGCGTCCCGTGACTTTACGGTGGAGGCCCGCCGGCAGTCGCGTGAGCTGACCGACCAGGCCGTGACCCAGGCCAGGGAGCACCCGGCGACCGCCCTCGCCATCGCCGCCGCCGCGATCGCCTTGATCGGACTGGTGTTCTGGCGCGCCCAGCCGTCCGACTGAGGCTCTCCTGGACGCGCTCCTCGAGTCCGGCCGCATCGTTCCATTTCTCGTGGCGGTCGGCCTCGTCGAGCTGACGCCTGGGCCGAACATGGCCTATCTCGGCCTGGTGGCCGCTCGGCACGGTCGCGTCGCCGGCCTGGCCACTGTGGCCGGAGTGACCCTGGGCTTGGCCCTGTACCTGCTCGCCACCGTCGCCGGCCTGGCCGGGATCGCCGCGCAGGCGCCGTGGCTGTTCCAAGCCCTTCGCGTGGCCGGAATCGGCTATCTGCTATGGCTCGCGCTCGACGCCTGGCGCGGCTCGCCGGAGGTCGCGCCCACCCCAGCCGACGAGCGGTCGCCCTATGGCCGGTTCGCCGCCCGCGGCTTCCTCGCCAATTTGCTCAATCCCAAGGCCGCGGTTTTCTATCTCGCCCTGTTGCCAGGTTTCACGACGCCGGACGCCGGTGAGACGACGCCCCAGGTCCTGGTCCTCGGCGCTGTCCATCTGGGCGTGAGCCTGGTGGTCCACCTCGGCATCGTCGCCCTGGCGGGGTCGGCCGCCCTGAACTTGCCCAGGGGCGGCGCCTATGAGCGGGCGATGAGGGGGGTGTTCGCCGGCGGCCTGGTCGGCGTCGCGGCCTGGCTCGGCTGGACGACCCGGGTCGGGATTTGATGGGCGCTAGTCGTGAACCGGGTAGGGGACGAGCGGGCTGTCGGCCGCCGCCGGCGGCTCGGGCTCCGGCTCTGGGGGACATGAGACTTCGGTGGCCGAGAAGCTCGGCAGGCGTCCCGAGAACAGCTCGAAGACCGCCGACAAGGCGGCGCCGAAGAATGCCGCGACCTCGAAAACCGGACGCAGCTTGCGGCAGATCCGAACGTGCAGGCGACGGAGCTTGGAGCGGACCGTCCTGGCGGGACGGGTTGGGGCTCGTATCGCCAGCGGCGCGGTTTGCTTCACGTACATCAGGAATCTCCTCCTCGGCGATGTCCGCCGTGGAACAAATGGAGCAACGGGCACACCGCCAGGATCAGGTAGGGCAGGTAGCCAGCGGCGTGCCCGCGATGCTCGCGGACCAGATAGAACATCAGGATGAGCGCGGCTGAACCGGCGGCGAGAAGGGCGGGACGCTTCCAGTCGTACTTGGTCATTGGCGAGATCCGTCCAGGCTATGGACCGAGGGTCGCTCGGCTTGTTTCGTTCGCGGTCAGCGCCGATCGAAGCGGCCCAGCAGGTTGTAGGACGCCGAGATGAGCGCCCCGGCGAGCGCGCCGAACACGGGCGACCACAGAAGGCCATCCAGGAGTGCGGCCGTCGAGGTGATCGGCTGTCTCGTGAACAGCGCGACGAACATGTGCGATGGGCTTTCGACGAAACCTGCTCCAGCCCAGCAGAGGGCGAACAGGACCGTCAGGCCCAGGGCGGCGGACGCCGCGCATCGGATGACGCTCAGCGGCCTCGTGGAATGGTTGGGCGGAGACGTGGCGGTCATCGTGTGACCCTCGGCGACAGCTGGCGAAAGCGCCGGCCCAACGAAACCTTATCGCGCCGCGCGCCGCCGGCTTTGACCGGTATCAAGAGCCTTGCCCCAGGCGAGATTGGCCCGGCCTGGTCCTCGAGACCTTGCGATTCCCGCTTGGAAGGCTTGACGTATCGCAAGGCCAAAAGCGCGGAACGCGCCATAATGAGAGAACTCGCACATAGGAGATTTCCGATGCGTGCCCTTCTCATATCTGTCGCCAGCCTCGCGGCGTTCGCCGCCGGGCCGACCCTGGCCCAACAGGACCACGCGGGTCATCATCCCGCCCCCGTTGGAACGCCGCCGGCGGCCTCGACTTCCGCCGCCGACGCGCAGGTCACCCACGAAAAATGCAAGGCCGTGATGGGCGCCAAGATGGCGGCGAAGCAGCCGCATGATCACGGTCGCGACAAGACCGGCGCGCCGACTTGGCCGCAGGGAAAGAAGCACTCGCCCGAGGAGATGGAGCAGCTCCACAAGCAGTGCGAAGCGATGATGTCCAAGGACGCGGCGTCGGCCCCCAAATAGGCGTTGTCCGTCGATCGAATGGAGAGCGTCCAGGCGTCGTCGGTGAGGGTCCTCGATCTCCGACGGGCCCAGCCTCTCCTCGCGGCCGAAGCCTGGCGTCTCGTCAGCGCGCGCCGACAGGCTTAGCGAGGTGGGCCGGGCGGGCCGCGGCCCCGACGCCAGGCCAGCGTCGGGCCGGCCAGGACCAAGGCCGCCGTGACGGCCCAGGCCTGGAAGGGCTTGACCATTGAAGGCTCCTCGAAACGCAAGCATAGCTTGGCGGTCGCCCGTTGAGGACGGTCAAAGCGGGCCTGCCGCCAGGGCCCCATCGTCGCGCTGCAAGGAGATGGTTCAATGACCTATCGCGACATTCTGGTTGAGGTGGCCGCCGATCCCGCCGCTCAAGGCCGCTGCGACCAGGCCACGCGCTTGGCCAAGCGCTTCGGCGCCCATCTCACCGGGGTCTTTCTCGAGCCCGCCTTCACGTTGCCCAGCACCGCGGCTGGAGGAGCGTGGATCCCGCCGGCCTTGCTGACCTCGGCGCTCGAGGCGCACGAGGCGGCGGTCAACCGCGCCGAACAGCAGGCCCGGGCCTGGCTTGCCGCCGCCACCCAGGGGGCCGAGGTCGGCTGCGATTGGCTCAGGCTGAAGCAGGACTTGCCCCGGCGATTCATCGACCACGCGCGCGGCGCGGACCTGGTCGTCGTCGCGCCAGGGGAAACGCCTTCGCGGGGCGAGTTCCATGTCTCGCCGACGGAGCTGGCGTTCGCCTGCGGGGGCCCCGTGCTGGTGCTGCCCGACGCACCGGAGCCGGTCAGCGTCGGCCGCCGCGTCCTGGTCGCCTGGAACGGCAGCCGTGAGGCCGCCCGCGCCCTGCGCGACGCCTGGCCGCTGATCTCAGCCGCCGACCATGTGGCCGTGGCCATGGTGTCGCCGCGGCTCGACCGGGCGGACATCTCGGCCATGCAACAGCGCTTCGAACGGCGCGGCTGTAAGGTCGAGGTCTTCGTGGAGACATCGCCGGAGGCCTCGGTCAGCGACACGCTGCGCGGCCAGGTCGACGACTGGAAAGCCGACCTGCTGGTCATGGGAATCTATGGCCGCACGCGGCTGGCCGAGCGGATCCTCGGCGGCGTCAGCCGCGACTTCATGAACAATCCGCCGACCGCCCTGCTGGTCTCCCACTAGGCGATCCGATGCCAGCGGACGAACAAGCCCACACACCGACAACCGAGCCGCAGGGCAATGGGGCGCAACGCGCCTCGCCCTCCTATACCCTGGCGGCGCTGGACCAGGACTTCCTGCTGGGCGGCTCCATGCGCGGGGTGCGGTTCCTGCTCGAGTTCGCCAAGGCCGACGAGGCCCTTCGCGCCTGGGGCGTGAGATCCACGATCGTCGTCTTCGGCAGCGCGCGCATCAGCGACACGGGAAGCCCCGACCAGCGCCGGTGGTACCAGCAGGCCAGGCGGTTCGGCCGGCTGGCGTCGGAAGAGGGCGGGGCGTTGCGGCCCGAGGGCGGCCAGCGCGACAACGTCATCGCCACCGGCGGCGGCCCCGGCGCCATGGAGGCGGCCAATCGCGGCGCGAACGACGCCGGGGCTCCGTCCATCGGCTTCAACATCTCCCTGCCACGGGAGCAGGGCCCAAACCCCTACAGCACGCCGGATCTGACCTTCCGCTTTCACTACTTCGCCATGCGCAAGATGCACCTGGCGATGCGCGCCAACGCGCTGGTGGTGTTCCCGGGCGGCTTTGGGACGCTGGATGAACTCTTCGAAATCCTGACCCTGCGCCAGACTGGAAAGAGTCCGCCCATTCCCGTGGTCCTGGTCGATAGGGCCTATTGGACTTCAGTGATCAACCTTGAGGCCTTGCTGGCCCACGGCATGATCGACGCGCGCGACCTCGACCTCTTCCATTTCGCCGAGACGGCCGAGGAAATCTGGGCGCGCCTGTTGGCGGAGGGCGTACGGCCAGGCGAAAGGGTGACCGGGTGATCTGGCTTGTCCTGCTCGCCACCGGCGTCGTCGTCGGCTCGCCCGCCGCCGAACTGCGCGGCTTCCTCGACGGCCAGCAACTCCACGAGCACTGTCGGCCAAGCCCGGCGGACGAATTGGCGGACCTGCGCTCGGCGCTCTGCCTGGGCTATGTCGTCGGATCGGCCGACCAAATCCTGGCGGATGAGGCCGAAACGCCGCCACAGCTCAAGAGTTTCTGTCCGCCGCGGACGGTGATCGCCGAGGATCTGCGCGGCGCCGCGGTCGATTTCCTCGATCGCCACCCCGAGGCCCAAGGCGCCGCGGCCGCGACCGTGGTCGCCGCGGCGCTTTCCGCGCGCTACCCGTGCGGCGCCGATGAGGGGATTGATTGAGAGGCGCCTCTAGTCCTTCGTCGAGCCCAGGTTCTTCCGGAGCACGGCGCCGATAATGAGGATGAAGGCGGCGAGTCTAAGAAGATAGATGCCGCTCTGCTCCTCTCTCGGGATTCCAAGCACCACTGGGAGCGATTGATTGATCGCCATCAGCGCGAAGGCTCCGGCGAAAGCCAGGAACAGCCCGTCGCGCGAGCGCGCCCAGAAGCGCAGGAAGAACGCGGCGGCGACGATATAGCCTGCGGCGATGGCTCCGCTGATGAAGCTCAGATGGATGGGCGCGTCCATCACTCGCTCTCCGAGATGAAGCCGTAGAGGAGAACGGCGATTGCGGCCGCCGCGGTTCCATGGCGCCACAGGCGCAGATCCGCTGCGTTGAAGACGACCATGTCGAGAACCAGGAACAGGTTGTTCATCGCCAGCAAGCCGAAGGAGATGGCGGTCCACAGCAAGAGCCGCGAGCGACTGATGCGATAGGTTCGGATCAGGAGGGCTGCGCAGACCACGCTCGTCGCGAGACAAAGGACATAGACGATGGCAGGGGCGAATAGGCTCATTTGCCGGGCTTCTTCAGCTTGAAGGCGTCCGCCAGGATCTGGAGTTTGTCGGGTGGAGAGGCGATCAAAGTGGTCATCGTCACAGGACGAAGCTTGTACTCCGCATCGAGCCGGTCGCAGAGGCGGTGGAGGACCGGCGAGGCGGGGGTGTAGCGATAGTCGCCTGCTTCATCGACCACGGTGATTCCGGCTTGCTCCAGTCTTCGCAAGCCACTCGCCACCAGAGCGGTGCTGCCGCGCAGTTCGGCGACGAGCGCGCCTGGCGACCAACCCTGGCAAGGATTGCGCTTGAGCAGGAGGAGGAGTTCGAGCGTCCAGACCGAGGCGATGTGCGCGCGGATGAATGCGATCAACTCCTCATCATCCGCCATTGTCCGAGGGCTCCCATCGCAGCAGCGCGCACGCTAGAGCGGAAACTCAGCAGATCAACCCCGCACTTCCTCAGATTCGCCTCGCCGCCGGGCTCGGCGCCCTGCTGGCGGACGTCTTGATGTGTCTAGCCTGAGCTAAGCTGCCGCGAGGACGCCCTCTGGCGAACTTGGGACTGGTGACGCCGGGTCGGATCACCGCTCGGATGACCCGAGCGCGCCATCCCCATCGCGGAAGATCTTGCAGAGCGTTTCGATAATCTGCGCCGCGGCCGGGTCGATCAACCGATAGTGGATTGTCTGTCCCTCCCGTCGGGTCGCCACAAGACCCTCCGCCCGGAGCTTGGCCAGGTGTTGCGACGCTGCAGTCTGAGCGAGGCCCGCATGGGTCGCGATCTCGCCGACGGAACACTCGCCCTGGGCCAGTCGGCAGAGGAGAATGAGGCGTGGCTCGCTGGCCATCAGCTTCATCAGCCGGGTGGCCGCGGCGGCATTGGCTTCCAGCGCGGCCAGCTCTGCCGATTTGGGCAAGGTCTTGGTCGCGGCTGCGGAACGCGTGGTCATCTGTCGAGTGTATCCGTCCCAACTGGTCGATAAAACTCAAGGCGCCTCGCGAAGCGGCTCCGCTAGCGCGCGTGAGGCGGCGTCGGGCGCCGCGGGCAGGGGACGGCCATCGTCGCGCAGGGCGATATAGATGGCTGGAATCACCAGCAAGGTCAGCAGGGTCGAGGACGCCAGGCCGAACAGCAGCGAGATCGCCAGCCCCTGGAAGATCGGATCGAACAGGATCACCGCGGCGCCGATCATGGCCGCCAGGGCGGTCAGCAGGATCGGCTTGAAACGGATCGCGCCAGCCTCCAGCAGGACCTCCCTCAGCGGCCGCCCGTCCCCCTGGCTGTGGCGGATGAAGTCCACGAGCAGGATCGAATTGCGCACGATGATCCCGGCCAGCGCTATGAAGCCGATCATCGACGTGGCGGTGAAGGGCGCCCGAAACAGGATGTGGCCGATGACGATGCCCACCAGAGTGAGCGGGATCGGCGTCAGGATCACCAGCGGCAGGCGGAAGCTTTTGAACTGGGCGACCACGAGGACATAGATGCCCAGGATCGCCACGCCGAAGGCCGCGCCCATGTCGCGGAAAGTGACCCAGGTGATCTCCCACTCGCCGTCCCACAGCAAGGTGGGGCGGCTCTCGTCGTCCGGCTGACCGTTCAGCCGGATGTCCGGCTTGGGCAGCGACTTCCAGTCGTGCTGCGCAATAGCCTTGTTGACGGCGAGCATGCCGTAGATCGGGGCCTCGTACTGGCCCGCCAGTTCGGCGGTGACCATTTCGGCGTCGCGTCCGTCGCGGCGGTAGATCGGGTATGACCCGGCCTCCCGTGTCGCCTCCACGATCTCGCCCAGTTCGACAAGCCTCCGCCCACCGGAGATCTGGGACACGCCGACGGGGGTGGCGGCCAGCCGTTCGTCCCAGGTGCGGTCCGACTGCGGGAGCCGAATGGCGATCTCCAGCGGCGTGCGGCCCTGACCGCGATGGGCGTAGCCGACCGTGGCGCCGCCCATCACCGCGCCGATGGAGTCGAAGACCTCGCCCTCCGAGAGGCCGAAGAACTCCACCTGCTCGCGATTGGGGCGCAACCGCAGCCGCGGCCGGGGCTCGCCATAGCTGTCGTCGATGTCGACGATGTAGGGCACGCTCTTGAACAGGGTCTTCACCTCGGCGGCCACCGCGCGCCGGGTCTCGGCGTCCGGCCCGTAAATCTCCGCCAGGAGCGTCGCCAGCACCGGCGGGCCGGGCGGGGCCTCCACCACCTTGATCGAAGCACCCTTGGGAAGCGGCAGCTCACCGAGGCGGTCGCGCAGGTCGAGTGCGACCGCGTGGCTGGCGCGCTTGCGCTCCGACTTGTGCGACAGGGCCACGGCCAGATCACCCATCTCCGGACGCGCCCGGAGGAAATAGTGGCGGACCAGGCCGTTGAAATTGAACGGCGAGGCGGCGCCGGCATAGGCTTCCAGGGAGACCACTTCCGGCACTGTCTGGGCGACCGCGGCGGCGGCGCCCAGGATCCGCTGCGTGGCCTCCAGGCTGGTCCCTTCGGGCATGTCGACCACGACCTGCAGCTCCGCCTTGTTGTCGAAGGGCAGGAGTTTCACGGTCACGGTCTTGGTGGCGAACATGGCCATGGAGACCAGGGTCGCGACGCCCACGCCCACCAGGAAAATCCAGGCGCTGCGGCGGGTGGCGATCACGCGGCCGGCGAGGGCGCGATAGGCGCGGCCCAAACGGCCGCCGTGGGTGTCCGCGCCATGACCCTGGGCCAGGGACTTGCGCGCGAAGCGGACCATCAGCCAGGGGGCGATCACCACGGCGACGAAGAAGGAGAACACCATGGCCGCCGAGGCGTTGACCGGGATCGGCGCCATGTAGGGGCCCATCAGGCCGGACACGAACAGCATCGGGAGCAGGGCGGTGACGACGGCGAGGGTCGCCACGATCGTGGGGTTGCCGACTTCCGCCACCGCCTCGGTGGCGCCCTGCAAGCGGGACCGGCCATCGTTCATGGCCCAATGCCGGGCGATGTTCTCGATAATGACGATGGCGTCGTCCACCAGGATGCCGATGGAGAAGATCAGGGCGAAGAGGCTGACCCGGTTGATGGTGTAGCCCATCAGGTTGGAGGCGAAGAGGGTCAGCAGGATGGTGGTCGGGATCACCACGGCGGTCACGCCGGCCTCGCGCCAGCCGATGGCGAAACCGATCAGCACGACGATGGAGAGGGTGGCCAGGCCCAGGTGGAAGAGGAGCTCATTGGCCTTCTCATTGGCCGTCTCGCCGTAGTTTCGGGTCACGGAGACGTCGAGCCCAGCCGGGATGAGCGAGCCCTTCAGCCCTTCGACCTTCTCCAGAATCTGCTCGGAAACGACGACGGCGTTGGCGCCCTTGCGTTTGGCGATGGCCAGGCTGACGGCGGGGGTCTGCGACCAGTCCTGCCCTGCTCGGGCGTAGCGCCACACCCGAGCCTGATCCTCCCGCGGCGCCTGGATCACCCGGGCGACGTCGCGCAGGTAGACGGGGTCGCCATTCACGGAAGCGACGCTCAGCAGCCCCACATCGCGGGCCGAGGCCAGGGTGGCGCCGGCGGCGACGTCGACGGCCTGACCGCCCTCGCGGATCGCGCCTGCCGGGAAGCTGCGATTGGCCTGGCGCACGCTGTCGATCACCGCGCTCAACGGCACGCCCCGAAGCGCCAGGCGCTCGGGATCCGGCTCGATGCGGATTTCGTCCGGACGCCCGCCGACGATGAAGGTCAGTCCCACGTCCTCGACCTTGGCGACCTCGGTGCGCAGCTTGCCGGCGATGTCGTACAGCGCCTGGTCGGACCATCTGCCGGCGACGCCGGGCTTTGGCGACAGGGTCAGCACCACGGCGGGCACGTCGTTGACGCCGCGGGTGACGATGGTCGGGTCCGGAATGCCGACGGGGATCTTGTCGTAATTGGCGCGAACCTTCTCATGGATGCGCACCGCGGCGTTGTCGGGGTCCTCACCGACGTCGAACCTGGCGGTGACCATGACCCGGTCGTCCTCGACCTGGGTGTAGACATGGTCCACGCCGTGGACGCTCTTGACGATCGTCTCGAGCGGCTTGGCGACCAGCTCGGCCGCATCCTGCGCGCGCAGCCCGGGCGCCTGGACCATGATGTCGACCATGGGGACGCTGATCTGCGGCTCCTCCTCGCGGGGAATCGAGACCAGCGCCAGCAGGCCCATTGCGATGGCCGCCAGGAGGAAGAGCGGCGTCAGCGGCGAGCTGATGGTCGCCCGCGTCAGCCGTCCGGACAGTCCCAGATTCATCGGGCCGGGCCCTGGGCGAGGATCGTGTCTCCGGGCGAGAGGCCCGACAGCACCTCCACCTGGCCCGGGGCGGAGCCGCCGGTGATCTGCACGGCCACGTCGCTGGCCTGGCCACCGGCGCCTAGCACGCGCACGAAATCGATGCCGAACCGGGTGGCGACGAAGCGGGCAGGGACCGTCAGGGCCTTTCGCTCGCCCACCTTTATGCGCACCCGCACCCTCTGGCCGACCAGGTCCGCGCGCAGCCCGGCGACCGAGATGTCCGCCATCACCCGCCCTGCGGTGACGGCGGGATAGACCTGGGCGATCACACCGCTCGGCTGGATTCCTGGCAGATCCTCCGTCACGAGGAAGACCGGGTCGCCGGGGCGGAGGGCGCGGGCCTGGGCTTCGGGGATTTCCAAGCGCAGCAAGGGCTCGCCCGCGGTGATGGTGGCGATGGACTGTCCCGCCGACACGACGGAGCCGGCGGGCGCGTCGGCGCGCAAGACGCGACCGGACGTGGGCGCCAGCACGGCGCCCTGGGCGCCCAGTTCGGCGCTTGCGGCGCGCTGGGCCCGGGCGGCGGCGACCTGGCCGTCGGCGGCGCGGGCGGAGGCCTGCGACTGCTCCAGCCGGGCCTTGGCATAGATGCCCTTTTCGTAAAGCGTGTTGATCCGAGCCAGTTCGGCCCGGGCGCGACTGGCCTCGGCGGCCGCGGCCACCACCTGCGCGTCGTAGGCGCTGGTCTCGAAGGTGAGGCGCTGGTCCTGGACGCGACCGACGAGCTGCCCTTTCCGGACCACATCGCCCTCCTTGACGAGGACCTGGGTCAAGGTGCCGCCGATGCGCGCGCGGGCCTCGCCCATATCCTTGGTGGTGACGGTCGCCGCGACCGGCTTGAAGTCTCCCGTCACGCTCTCGCGCACGACCAGCCGTTCTCCGGACGCGGTCGCGGGCCGCGCCGTCGGCTTCGGCGCCTCGCCGCAGGCTCCCAGGGTGAGGGCGAGGGCGATGATCAGGCTGTGAGTCTGTTGGCGGCGCATCGATGTGTTCCTTCGGCGATCAGCGCACGTCCAGGACGGCGCCGGTCGCGGGATCGAAGCGGATGGTCGGCAGGCCCGCGTCGCGCCAGGCGCCGATGCCGCCGGCAAGATGCACTCCGATATTCACCCCGGCGGCCTGGCAGCGCTCGATCGCCCCGGCCGAGCGCTTGCCCGATCCGCAATGAAACACGACGGGGCGTCGGCCGCCGCCCGGCAAGGCGGCGGGGTCGAAGGTGCTGAGGGGAAAATTCAAGGCGCCGTGGATGCGTTCACCGGCGTACTCGCTTGGCTCGCGCACATCGACCAGCACGATCGCGCGTTGGTCGAGCAACTCCTTCACCTCTGAGGGCGTCAGGCCTTGGATCGGTTTCGTTCGGGGCATCGGTCATCCTCCCAGCGAGCTGCTGGCACGTTCAACATTCGTATATTCGCATATACTAATATGATAGGCCAATTCAAGGCTTGAAAATGATGCGGCGCGGCAGCCTCAGCCACCTTGACGCCGGTCAATGAGCCGGGCTCGGGCCGGCGCAGACTGAGTATGGCAACATCAGGAGCCCGCCATGACCAAACCGATCATCGCCATACTGGGCGCCGGCCTCGGCGGCGCGCTGGCCGCCTTCGAGATCAAGGAAGCCGTCGGCTCGATGGCGGAGGTGACCGTCGTCTCGCAGGGCGACGCCTTCCAATTCGTGCCGTCCAATCCCTGGGTCGCGGTTCACTGGCGAGCGCGAGAGGCGGTCGAGGTGAACCTGCCGCCGGTGATGGCCAAGAAGGGGATCGGATTTACCGGCGCCGGCGCGCGCCGTGTCCACCCCTCCGAGAACCGGATCGAACTGAACGACGGCGGCAGCGTCTCCTATGACTACCTTGTGATCGCCACCGGGCCAGAACTCGCCTTCGACGAGATCGAGGGCCTGGGCCCCAACGGCGGCTATACGCAATCCATCTGCCATGTGGACCATGCCGAGCAGACGGCCATCGCCTTCGACGCTTTCGTCCAGAACCCCGGGCCGATCATCGTGGGGGCGGTCCAGGGCGCGTCCTGCTTCGGCCCTGCCTACGAGTTCGCGATGATCCTCGACACCGAGCTACGCAGGCGGAAGATCCGCGACCGGGTTCCGATGACCTTCGTCACCGCCGAACCCTATATCGGTCACCTCGGCCTCGACGGCGTTGGCGACACCAAGGGCCTGCTGGAAAGCGAGATGCGGAACCGGCATATCAAATGGATCACCAACGCGAAGGTCGTGAAGGCCGGGCCCGGCATGCTCGACGTGGACGAGATCGCCGAGGATGGCTCGGTGAAGGCACATCATGAGTTGCCCTTCGCCCTCTCCATGATGCTGCCCGCGTTCCGGGGCGTGGAGGCGGTGCGTGGCATCGAGGGGCTGACCAATCCGCGCGGCTTCATCCTCGCAGACAAGCACCAGCGCAATCCGACCTTCCCGAACGTCTTTTCGCTCGGGGTCTGCGTCGCCATTCCGCCCATGGGCAAGACCCCGGTGCCGGTGGGGGTGCCTAAGACCGGCTTCATGATCGAAAGCATGGTCACGGCGATCGCCCGAAACCTGCGCGACCTGCTGGACGGCAAGGACCCGATCCACGAGGGCGCTTGGAACGCCATCTGCCTCGCCGACTTTGGCGACGGCGGCGTGGCCTTCATCGCCCAGCCGCAGATTCCGCCTCGCAACGTCAGCTGGTCGGCGGAGGGGCGGTGGGTCCACCTCGCCAAGGTCGGGTTCGAGAAGTATTTTATCGGGAAGATCAAACGCGGTGAGAGCGCGCCGTTCTACGAAAAGATGGCCCTCGATCTCATAGGCGCCAAGAAGCTGAAGGTCTGAACTGGGCGCGTGCCTGAGCCATTCAAGGAGTGTGACATGACTGTCGATCGCGCTGTCTTCGTCTTCGCGGGTTTCGTGATCCTCGCAAGCGTAGCCCTCGCCCACTACGTCAGCCCGTGGTGGATTCTGCTGGCGGTGTTCGCCGCCGTGAACATGATCCAGGCGGCCTTCACGGGCTTCTGCCCCGCCGCCATGGTGTTCAAGAAGCTGGGCGTGAGGCCGGGGGCGGCCTTTCGCTGAACGGACGGTCGCGCATCCGTGGCTCAGCTCGCCGGCGACGCCAGTTTCTCGAGGGCCTCCAACAGGATCGGGCGCTGACCGGGGTGGATCTTCGTCAGAGCCTCGCCTGGTTTCATGTAGGCCACCCGGTCGATTTCGGGAAAGGCGCGCCGGCGCCCCGACCCTGTGGGCCATTCGAGTTCGAAGCTGTTGCTCCGGAAGGCGTCCAGGTCGAGATCGGCCGCCGCCAGCCAGCAATGCACCAGCTTGGCGCTCTTCTGCCGCCGGGGGGTGAGTTCGACGAACGGGCCCTCCACCGTGAAGCCGACCTCCTCCTCGAATTCGCGCACCGCCGTTGCCAGTAGCGCCTCGCCGTCATTGGCCAGCCCTTTGGGGATGGACCAGGCGCCTTGGTCCCGGTTTCGCCAGAACGGCCCGCCCGGGTGGCCCAGCAGGAACTCCGCCGAGCCATCGCGTAGCCGGTAGACGAGGAGCGCGGCGCTCATGGACCTGGGCATGTCCCCAGCATGCCAGGGCGCGCCGCCGAAGTCCCGAGGCGCAGGGTGAGGGCCGCGACGCGAGGGACGAAGTCATCCCACTCAACCTGACGCGGCGCCCAGACCCGCGGCGACCCACTCGCGGTTGACATGACGCAAGACCATCGCCGACCGCCTGGACTATGATCGCGCGTCGCTGCTCAGGCGAAGATCGCACCGGTCAGAATTCATGCTCCTGGAGCTCTTCAACCGCCTGGGACTCGCCCTGGCCATCGGATTCCTGGTCGGCGTCGAACGCGGCTGGCGCGCGCGCGACGTCGCCGAGGGCCGTCGCACGGCAGGGATACGCACATACGCCCTGACCGGCCTGTTGGGCGGGGTCACGGCCTTGCTGAGTCAGGCGCTGGGGGGCTGGGCGTTCGTCGCCCTGGGCCTGCCGTTCGCCGCCGCCTTCATCCTGTTCAAGCATCGCGAGCAGGAGGAGGAGGGCGACTATTCGGTGACGGCCATCGTTGCTGCGCTCCTGGTTTTCGCGCTGGGCGCCTATGCGGTGATCGGCGACGGGCGTGTCGCCGCGGCGACAGCGGTGGTGGCCACCGCCCTGCTGGCCTTCAAGGGTCTGCTTCACAGCTGGCTCGCGCGGCTCACCTGGCCGGAACTGCGCAGCGCCCTGATCCTGCTGGCGATGAGCCTGGTCGCCCTGCCACTGCTGCCGAACCGGGGATTTGGTCCCTATGAAAGCGTCAATCCCTACGAACTCTGGCTCCTGACCATCGCGATGGCTGGAGTGTCATTCGTGGCCTATGCGGCCATCAAGATATTCGGTCCGTCGCGCGGTCTGATGCTGGCCAGCGTGGCCGGCGCGGTTGTCTCTTCGACCGCGACGACCCTTCACTTGGCGCGGCTCAACCGACAGGCGGCGGGTGCGGAGGTCCTGCACGCCGCCGCCGCGCTCCTGGCCGGGGCGGTGATGGCCGCACGGCTGGGCGTCATCACGGCCATGATCGCGCCCGTCCTGTTTCAACGCCTGGTCCTGCCGCTGGGCGCCTTCGCGGCCGTCTCGACGATCCTGGCCCTGGCCAGCGCCCTGGGCCGCGCCTCGAAGCCGGCGGCGGCGGCGGCGGCGGCGAGCGACTCGCCGATGAAGAGCCCGTTCGATCTGGAGCTCGTCCTCAAATTCGCGCTGGTGCTCGGCGCCGTCATGGCCGCCGCCCGCGTCCTGTCGGCGCTCTATGGCGCCCAGGGCCTCCTGCCCGTCGCCGCCCTGGCCGGCCTCGCCGACGCCGACGCCGTGACGCTGGCCGTGGCCCGAATGACGACCCAGGAAGGGCTGGACCTGGATCTTGCTGTCTATGCCGTGCTGCTCACGGCAGCGGTCGACAGCGCGTCGAAGGCGACGATCGCAACCGTCGTCGGCGGCGTCCGGTTCGGAGGGCTGTTCGCGGCCGGAACCCTGCTGGCCGCCGCCGCCGCGACCGCGGCGTTCTACTGGGGTGGCGCGCCGGCCTGAGCGGGCGCCCGGTTGACGGGGGTCAAGGCGCGGCGGCGGCGCCGAACTCATCTTGGATCGATAGAGGAGTGCGATCCATGAGCACCGGACTCGCTGTGTTCGACACCACCGTCCAGGAAACCAATACGTGGCTGAAGCTGGTCGAGGATCGGCTGAAGCCGTGTGATCGGCAGCAGGCCTACGGCGCCTTGCGAGCGGTGCTCCACGTCCTTCGCGACAGCCTGCCCATGGACGCGGTGATGGGCCTGTCCGCGCAGCTGCCGATTCTGCTGCGAGGCGTGGCGCTGGAGGGCTGGCGGCCCGGCGACGGAGCTTCCGACATCCACGACCCCCAGGCCTTCGCCCAGGCGGTGGAGGCCGGCCTGCCGCGGGACTTTCCCCGCGAGGGCAGCGACACGGCCGAGGCGGTCTTGAGCGTGCTCGCCGACCAGCTCGACCCGGGCGAGACGCGCAAGCTGATCCAATACCAGCCGGTCGCGCTGCGCCGTCTCTGGCCGGCGATCCACCACGCAACCTAGGGCTTGCCGACCCAGGGCAGCCGTCAAGCCGCCGGCTCGCGAGGAGACCACGCCATGACCGCCGTACGCTCCATCAGTGACCGGCCGCTGATCTGGCCGCGACTCCAGGCGCGGCGAAGACTGCTGTTCTGGATCGGTTGCGCCATGTCGCTGCTCGGCGCCGTGGCGATCGTCTCGCCCGGCTTCACACACCTGCTCATCGGGGCCTTCGCCGGCTGGCTGCTCTGGTTGGCGGGGGGCATCATGTTCGGCGCGTCGCTGCTGCTGATCGGCGGCCGGCCGTTTCTCGGCGGGCTGCTCAGCAGCTTGGTGGCGATCGGGGCCGGCGCCTTCCTGCTGTTCAACCCGACCGCCGGCGCGCTGGCGGTGACGATCCTGGCGACGGCGGTGTTCGTCGCCGACGGCGCCTTCCAGCTCGCCCTGGCCCTGGACCTGCGTCCCTTGAAGGTCTGGCGCTGGATTCTGGCCTCGGCCCTGGCAAGCGCCGTGGCGGCCGTGATGATCGCACCCGGGCAATTCGCCGGATCGACCACGGCGTTCGGCATTCTGGTCGGCGTGGCGGTGCTGAGCACCGGCCTGGGGTTCATCGCCCTGAGCGAGGCGGCCGGCAAGGACTAGGCTGGCCGGCCCTCGCGCCGAGCCCGCGCCATGGGCTCCGGCGGGTCGCCCAGCACGCCTTCGACATAGACCTTCCTGACGATCACATAGGCGACGACGGCCAGCGGCGTTGCGAACAGCACCCCGAGCGGGCCGAGCAGCATGCCCATGCCCAGGACCGCGAACAGGGTCACCGCCATGGGCAGCTCGGCCATCCGGCGGAGCATCAGCGGGGTCACGAGATTGGCCTCGATCTGCGCCGCAGCGAGATAGACCGCGCCCGCCAGGGCGAAGGTCTGCGGACCTGCCGTCAGCGCGATCAGGAGCCCGGGAACGGCGGCGGCCATCGGACCGACCACCGGAACGAACTGGCTGACTCCGGCCAGGACTCCCAGACCGATCGGGGAGGGAACGCCGACCAGCCAGAGGCCGAGTGTCGTCGTGGCTCCGACCAGAACCATCGACAGCAACTGCCCTATCAGCCAGCGTTTCAGGGCGTCGTTGGTCGCCTCCAGGACCTCAGTGGTCCGGGCGCGAGCCGGCCGCGGAAACAGCCGAACGAAGCCCTGGGCGTAGGCGCGGGGGTGGAACGCCAGATAGAGTCCCGCGAACACGACGATCAAGGTCGCGGCCATCGCCGTCGCGGCGTTGGCGGCGAACTTCGGAGCCAGGCTGAGCCATCCGCCGTCCGGCCCGGTGAGCCGGCCGACCTCCACCAGCAGCAGATCACCGAGCGTCGAGCGTGCGAGCCGCGCTTCCAGTTCGGTCCAGGCGCGCGGGAGCAGGTCGGCGAGGTTCGCCAATTGCATCTCAATTTGGCGGCCGAACGCCCAGATCGTGGCGGCGATCAGCGCGCCGCAGACCACCACCGCGATGACGAGGCTGGCCATGCGGCCGAGCTCGGTGCGGCCGAGCGGGGTGCGGTCACGCAACGGGGACGCGACCGCGTGCAGCAGGACCGCGACGAGAATGGCGCCGAAGACCAGCAGGAGCACATCGGCAAGCCGAACCACCAGGGCGACGCCGACCACCGCGGCAGCGGTCAGCGCCAGCCGCTGGGCGAAGGCCGCCAGGGACAACGGCCGGGCCTCGCCGGACGGCTCCGGCGCGGCGGGATCGCCGCGCGTCACTGGAGCCGAGAGGGCAACAAGGCCAGCACCGCCGCCGCTAGCAGGAGCAGGAGCGCCATCTTGAGCGTGTGGTCGGTTGGGACTGCGAGTTGTCTAGCCATGTGAAGTCCTCCAGCGGGGTCAGGTTTAGCACCGGTGAGGGCACGAGGGACCGCCTCGCCATCTTAGCCGTGACCGCGGGACGCTCACAGCCAAGCCGAAGGCGCGCCCGATTGCCTTGAGGGACGTCAATCGCGCGTCAGGACCGCCGCGACTTGATCGCGTCAATGAGGCGGACCCTTTCGTCGGTTGATCGCCCGTCCCCTACAGCGCAAGCTCAAGCTTACACGCTGAACGGGAACCCTGCATGACCGCCAGACGCTCGGCCGTCGCCTTCTTCCTGCTGATCCTGGCGCTCGCGGGTCCTCTATGGCTGGTCAGCGACCGCCTGGGCGTGATCGGATCTCTTCGAATCCCCACCAGCGATCTGGCCCTGGCGTTCACGCCGATGATCGCAGGCCTGGCGCTCGTGGTCTGGCGGGAGGGGTGGGGGAGGGCGGCGCTATTGTTGCGGAGCGCCGTGGATGTGACCACCATCCGGGGTGGTCGCTGGATCGCCGCCGCCTGTCTGCTTCCGCCGCTCATCTATCTGACGAGCTGGGGTCTCATGCGGCTGAGCGGCGCGGATCACCCGATCCCCACGCCGGATTTGCCGCGCCTGGCCTTGCTCTTCGCTCTGTTCCTGGTTCTGGCGGCCGGCGAGGAGATCGGTTGGATGGGATATGCGTTCGATCCGTTGCAGCAGCGCTGGGGCGCGCTGGGTGCGAGCATTGTGCTCGCGATCCCTTGGTGGCTGGGCCACCTGCCGTCGATGTCGGCGATCGGCGCGTCGCGAAGCGACATGGCTTGGTGGCTGCTCGGCGCGTTCGGCCTCCGCATCCTCATGACCTGGATTTACAACAACAGCGCGGCAAGCCTCTGCGCCATGCTGATCTTCCACGCCCTCCTCAACCTCAGTCGCATCGCCACATTCCCCGTGGTCGGGGCCCACTACGTGGGCGCCTACCAGGCCGTGGCCTATGTTGTCGTCGCGGCGCTCGCCTTGGCCGTCGTCTGGATCACGCGTGGCCGGTTGGGTGAGGCGCGCTGACCTTCGTGGCGACACGGACCGGAATCATGGCGCAGGCGATCACGGATCCGATCGCCGGCTTCCCGTAGAGCTTCCTACGAAGAGAAATTATCGTCGCACGATAAATAGATTGCTCCCAAACAATAACCGGCATATCGTTGGACGATAATTTTTAGGAGCGATTTTGATGTCGGATGTCTCCAACGCCACGCTTGGCCTGTCGCGGGGGCTGCTCAAGGTCTGCCGCGCGCTGAACATCATCGCGGCGGGACTTTTCTTCGTGCTGCTGGTCGCCAGCTTCTTCAACGAAGACGCCTTCGTCCATTACTACCGGACGCAGATGCCGGAAGCCGACGTCGGTCGCCTCCTGCCGGCGCTGCGCGGCATGGTGCTGGTCGGCGCGCCGATGTTCGCTCTGATCCACGTGCTGCTCTCCCGCATCCTCGACATGACGGAGACGGTCCGGAGCGGCGATCCCTTCGTGCCCGAGAACGCGGCTCGCCTGCGCGTCGTCGCCTGGTGCCTCTTGATGATCGAGGTGCTGCACGCCGGCATGGGCCTCCTGGTCCATCAGGTGCAGGCGTCCCATGTGCCGATGGAATGGGACTTCTCCCCGGCGGGTTGGCTCGCCGTCCTGCTGATCTTCGTGCTGGCCCGCGTGTTCGAGGAAGGCGCGCGCCTGCGCGGCGACCTGCAGGCGATGATCTGATGCCCATACTCATCAGGATCGACGACATGCTGCACGAGCGGCGGATGACGCTCACAGAACTCGCGGGCCGGGTCGGCATCACCCTGGCCAACCTCTCGATCCTCAAGACCGGCAAGGCCAAGGGGGTCCGGTTCGAGACGCTGGAGGCGATCTGCGACGTGCTCGACTGCCAGCCGGGCGATCTCATCGAGTTCCGCCGAGACGATCCGAACCCGCCTCAGTCGCAAGGGGCTGGCGGAACCGGCTGACGCATCCGCTGAGGTCGAGTCGGCCCTTCTTGAGCTGGATCATGCAGGTCGCTAGGCCGGCGGGTGGCTTGCCGGCCCTTACGGCAGCTCTCTAACTGTGCCGGCTTCCCGATGCGGCAAGGAGACTCGTCATGAACAAGGTCGTGCGGATCGGCGGGGCCGGTGGTTTTCTTGGCGACTCATCGGTGGCGGCGCCGCAGCTGCTGAAGGGCGGCAAGCTCGACTACATGATCCTGGACTATCTGGCCGAGGCGACGATGTCGGCCTTGGGCCAGCTCAAGGCCGCGCGTCCCGACCAGGGCTATGCCCGCGATTTCACGGAGTGGGTCTGGAAAGACAACCTGCAGGACCTGAAGGCGCAGGGCGTGAAGATCGTCACCAATGCCGGCGGCCTCAACCCCCACGCCTGCCGGGCGCGGATGGAGGAGCTGGCCGCCGCCGCCGGACTGAGCTTCAAGATCGCCGTGGTGGAGGGCGACGACCTGATGGACCGCCTCGACGACCTGTCCCGACGCGGCCTGACGGAAATGTTCACCAACGCCGCGTTCCCCGATACCGGCCGCGTGTTCACGGCCAACGCCTATTTCGGCGGCCGGCCCATCGCCGCGGCCCTCGCGGCCGGCGCCGACATGGTGATCACCGGGCGCGTGGTGGACAGCGCGCTCGCGCTCGGTCCGCTGATGCATGAGTTCGGCTGGACTGACGCCGACCATGACCTGCTCTCCGCGGGCTCGCTCGCCGGACACGTGATCGAGTGCGGCGCCCAGGCGACGGGCGGCCTCTTCACGGACTGGGAGGACGTGCCCGACTGGGCCCACATCGGCTATCCCGTGATCGAGTGCCATGCCGACGGCAGCTTCGTCGTCACGAAGCCCGCGGGGACCGGCGGGCTGGTGTCGCCGGCCGCCGTCGCCGAGCAGATCCTGTACGAAGTCGGCGATCCCCAGGGCTATGCGCTCCCCGACGTTGTGTGCGATTTCACCGAGGTGCGGGTCGAGTCCGTGGGCGATAACCGGGTCCGCGTCACGGGGGCCAAGGGATATCCGGCCAGCGGCAGCTACAAGGTCTGCATCACCTTCGAGGACGGCTATCGGTTCATCGGCGCCATGCCTGTCGTCGGGCGCGACGCGGTGCGCAAGGCGGCTCGCCAGGCCGAGGCGGTGTTGGAACGCCTGGGCGACATGCTGCGCGATCGCAACCTGCCGCCCCTGCGCGACCGCCGGGTCGAGGTGCTGGGCGCCGAGGCGTCCTACGGCGCCCAGGCCCGGCCGGAAGCCAAGGCTGTGCGCGAGGTCGTCGCGCGCGTCGGCGCCGAGCACGAGAGCGCCGAGGCCTTGGGCCTGCTGGCGCGGGAATTCGCCTCGCCCACCACCTCCATGAGCGTGGGCTCGACCGGCTGGTTCGGCGGGGCGCCGACCATCACCCCCGTTGCGCGGGTCTATTCGATCCTCCTGCCCCGGACAGAGGTTTCCGCGGTGGTGACCCTGGGCGAGGCCCGGATGGAGGTGGCGGCGGAGCCGCCCGCCAGGGCTTTCGACCCGGGCGCGGTGGTGCGTCCCGAGGCGGCCGACGCCCCCGACTCCGGCGAGGCTCTTGTCCAGGCGCCGCTGATCGACCTGGCGTGGGCCCGGTCGGGCGACAAGGGCGACGCCTTCAATATCGGGGTCATCGCGCGGCGTCCGGAATACCTGCCCTGGATCCGGCGCGCCCTGAGCCCCCAGGCCGTACGGGCCTTCTTCGCCCACGAGTTCGAGGGGGCCAAGGCCCCCGAGGTGATCCGCTACGACCTGCCGGGCCTCCTAGCGATCAACCTGCACTGCATCCAGTCGCTTGGCGGCGGACAGTTCTCCAGCCTGCGGCTGGACCCGCTCGCCAAGGGCAAGGCGCAGCAACTTCTGGACATGGAGATCGATATTCCGGCTCGCCTCCTGGAGCGATAGCAGGTCCGAAGCGCACCCGGCGCGGAGTGATTGGCGTTCCCTTGCGTCAGTGGATTTAGGCTCGCGCCGAGACGACAACGGGAGGATCGCATGGCGAAGACGGCTGAGGGTCTCACGACCCGCCTGGATCCCGCGGACGAGTATCCGCACGAGCCCGGCGAGGCGAAGAACTACAATGAAAGCATGTACTTCAACGTCTTCGACCCGGTGAAGAAGACGGGCGGGTGGTTCCGCATCGGCAACCGTCCGAACGAGAACTATGCCGAGATCAGCGTCTGCATCTATCTGCCGGACGGGCGGATCGCCTTCGCATTCGGCCGTCCGACGATCGAGGGCAACCGCGAGATGGCGGCGGGCGGCCTGAGGGTCGAGGTCGTCGAACCCTTCAAGCGGCTGAAGGTGAGCTTTTCGGGCAAGGCGCTCCTGCTGGAGCGCCCGCTGGAGATGGCCGATCCCAAGAAGGCGTACCGCGAGAACCCGAGCGTGCCCTGCACCGTCGAACTCGACTACGAGGGCGTCTCTCCGATGTATGGCGGCGAAACCGTCAAGGCTGACGGTTCCTCGCTGGAGATCGACCCGGAGAAGTCGTTCGCCAAGGCGCACTACGAACAGCACTGCGCCGCCAAGGGCGTCGTGTCGGTCGGCGACGAGCGGTTCGAGATCTCCGGTTACGGCCTGCGCGACAAGTCGTGGGGGCCGCGCCATTGGCAGGCGATCGACTGGTACAGGTGGTGCCCGATGAACTTCTCCCGAGACTTCGGCATGATGCTGTCGGTGATCGGCGACGGGAAGGGCGGCGCCCGCCAGGGCGGCATGGTGTTCCGCGACGGGGTCTACGACCTGATCGAGGAGTGCGTCATCGATAGCGACTGGGACGAGCACGGCTACCAGACGGCGCTCAGGGCGAAGGTGAAGACCGTCGCCGGCAAGCGCTACGAGGTCAGCGGGCGGGTGATCTCCCTGATCCCCCTGAGAAACCGCCGGAAGACGCCGGACGGGCAGGAACTGCAAACCCGGATCACCGAGGGCATGACGGAGTACCGCTGCGGCGAACTGGTGGGCTACGGGCTCAGCGAATATCTCGACCAGATCGTGGACGGCGAGCCCAGCGGCCGGACGGCCGGGTATTAGGCCGCAGTTCTGACCCTGCCGGCGATCTGCGCGCCAATGCGCCTGGTGACCGGCCGTTGGGTGGGAGAGTGCAAGGGCGGCGTCATCGGGGTTCCGCGCCAGAACGCGCGAGCCCCGATGAGTTCGAGGCTTGGCCGGCCCAGGCCGACGCCTGCGCCCTGGGATCTTCCCACCATCTTTGAAAAAGTGGTGGGTGCAGTAGGATTCGAACCTACGACCCGCTGATTAAGAGTCAGCTGCTCTACCAACTGAGCTATGCACCCATTCGTCGTTCGGGACCTGTCGAGCCCCGGCGGCGAGGGCGCGGAACATACGCGAAGCGCGGCCGAAAGCAAGGCGTGGGGACGAGGGAAATTACATGGCCAGGCGAGACCTCACCGGAGCGGTGAATTTCCGTTACCTGGAAGACTTCGCGCGCGGCGACGACGCCATGATCGACGAAGTCCTGGCCCTGTTTCGCGAACAGGCGGCCATGTGGTCGGGAATGCTGGATCCGGCCTCGGAGGGCTGGCGCGACGCCGTCCACACCATCAAGGGTGCGGCGCGTGGGGTGGGCGCCTTCGATCTGGGCGATGTCTGCGCCGCGGCCGAGGACTCAGGCGCTGTCGGACTCGACGCCGTGCGCGACGCCCTGGACCTGGCGCTGGCCGACATCGCCGCCTATGCCCACGAGCGGGCGATTCAGTCCCTGCGCACGCCGCGCAGCTGATCCCAGACGCCGAACTCGTAGGCGATGCAGCGGTCGATCAGCAGCCGCCACACCGGTTCGGCTATGCCTTCCGAGAGTCCCGCGTCGCGGGCGGAAGCCTTCACCTTGGCCACCACGTCCTCGATGCGGCCGGTGTCCAGCACGGTGGCGCGGTCGGTCTTGATGCGGGCGGCGGCGTCCATGTAGCGCTGGCGCTCGGCCAACAGCAGGACGAGGGCGCGGTCCAAGGCGTCGACGCCCTTGCGGACGTCGACCATGGTCTCGCAGTCGGCAGGGAGGGGCCGATCTTCGGTCAACAGGGTCATGGGGCTCTAGGACTAAATCCCGGCGCCATTGTCCAGGCTTCTCAGCGCGGCTTCGTGCGCCTCGGCCTCGGCGGCGATCCAATTGATGAACGCCTTCACCTGCGGCAGGCGGCCCTTGGCCTTCGGATGGACCACGTAATAGGCGAAATCCACGTTGGTCGTGATGTCCAGCGGGGTGATCAGCCGGCCGGCGTCCAGGTCGGCCTGGGCCAGGGTGCGCTTGGCCAGGGCGACGCCGCGGCCGTTGAGCGCCGCCTCGATCACCAGGCTCGATTGATTGAACCGCGGGCCACGGGCGCCGTCGATGCTTCGAAGGCCCCGCGCCGCCAGCCACATGGTCCAGTCTGGGCAGGAGTCGTCGGGCTCGGGCGATCCGTCGTGCAGCAGGATGTGGTTGGCGAGATCGGCGGGGGTGTTCAGGGGCTGGGCTTCGGCCAGGGCCGGGCTGAGGACTGGGATCACGGTCTCGCCGATCAGCCGGCGGACCTCCAGGCCCGGATAGCGGCCGGCGCCGTAGCGGATGGCCACATCCACCTCGCCGGCGGTCAGATCGACCAGTTCCAGGCCGGCCGACAGCCAGACGTCGACCTGCGGATGGAGTTCCTCGAACCGTCCCAGGCGCGGAACCAGCCACTTGGCGGCGAAGGAGGGGGCGGCCGTGAGGGTCAGGCGCCGACCGTCCACGGCGGCGGTCAGCATGGACGCGGCCTCGGCCAGGCGGTCGAAGGCCTCGCGCAGGGCTGGCAGGGCGGTCTGGGCCGCGTCGGTCAGCAACAGGCCCTTGGGCGTACGCTTGAACAGCGCCGCGCCCACATAGTCCTCAAGGTTTTGAATCTGCTGGCTGACCGCGCCGGGCGTCACCGAAAGCTCGTCGGCGGCGCGTGAGAAATTCAGGTGCCGTGCGGCGGCCTCGAACGCCCGCAGGGCGTTGAGCGGCGGCAAACGGCGGCGCTCAGTGTTTCTCTCCATCAAGTTTTCCTGACAGCCCCGGCAGAAGTCCTTGGGTTGCGAATTGGGGCCTCGGCGACCAGTTTGCAACCGTCCGCAGTCGTATCGGCCCTTTTCGTCGGCGGGCAAACCGGCGGGGCGGGCGCCAGCCCGTCCCGCTCCGATTCCAGAGTTTTAGCCTTTAGAGAACCTAAAGCCTATGTCCCAAGATGAGCCCAAGGCGAAGGAGACCAAGCGCCTCGTCGTCATCGGCGGACGGGGCGATCGCGCGGCCGGGACCGTCTGGCTGGTGGGCGCGGGTCCCGGCGATCCTGAACTGTTGACGGTCAAGGCCCTGAAGGTCCTGCAGACCGCCGACGTGGTGGTGCATGACGGCCTGGTCTCCGACGAGATCCTCGACCTGGCGCCCTCGCGGGCGCGGCGGATCTCGGTGGCCAAGCGCAAGTCGCGCCACTCCTACGCCCAGGATGACATCAACAGGATGCTGGTCGCCTTCGCCCACGACGGCCTGACCGTCGTGCGGCTGAAGGGCGGCGACCCGTTCATCTTCGGCCGGGGCGGCGAGGAGCTCGAGGCCTGCCGCGAAGCGGGCGTGGCGTGCAAGGTCGTCCCCGGGGTCACCTCGGCGCTCGCCGCCGCCGCCGGCGCCGGCGCGCCGCTCACCCATCGCGGCTCGGCCCAGGCGGTGACCTTCGTCACCGGCCATGCCTCGACGGGGCAGGTTCCGGACCTGGACTGGGATAGCCTGGCCAAGGCCAACCAGACCGTCGTGATCTATATGGGCGTTTCGACCGCGGCGGGGATCTCCGCGCGGCTGATCGACGCCGGTCGCGCGGCCTCGACCCCGGCCTTGATCGTCGAGAACGCCAGCCGCGCCGACGAGCGCCGTATCGTCACCACGCTTTCCGGTCTCCCCGAGGCCGCGGCGGAGGTGGCCGGACCGGCGCTTCTGATCGTCGGCGAGGCCATGGCGCTGGCTCAGGCCGGGACCGCCGAACTTGTCTCACACGTCGAAGCTCGCGGCCGCGAGCGGGGAGCGAAGTCTTGAAAGCCCTGACCGCAAACCGCCTGGACGACGGCGAGGTGGTGTTCTGGAAAGCCGGGCGCTGGGTCGAGCGGTTCGCCGAGGCCGAGCTGTTCGCCGGCGCGGAGACCGGCGAGGTGGCCGAAGCCCACGCCAAGAACCAGCCGACTGTTGTTGTGGACGCCTATCTGATCGATCTGGTTGAGAGCGAGGGCCTGTGGGCGCCGCTCAGCTACCGCGAACGCATCCGGGCGCTCGGCCCCACCAATCACCTCGGACACGGCAAGCAGGCCGAGGGCGGCGCGGCCATCCAGGCTCTGCAACACGCCTCCGGCGCGGCGCGCTCGACCGGCCGCGTCAACCTGATCAAGCGCTAGGAGAGGAGGGAGCCAATGTACCAGTACGACACCCTCGATAAAGAATTCCTGGCCGACCGCGCCGCCGAGTTCCGCGAACAGGTCGGCCGCCGGCTGGCCGGTGAGATCACCGAGGACCAGTTCAAGCCGATCCGGCTGATGAACGGCCTCTATCTGCAGCTTCACGCCTACATGCTGCGGGTGGCGATCCCCTATGGCTCGCTGAACCCGACCCAGATGCGCGCCCTCGCCGAGATCGGCCGCAAGTACGACAAGGGCTACGGCCACTTCACCACGCGCCAGAACCTGCAGTTCCACTGGATCAAGCTGGCCGATACGCCGGCGATCCTGGACGAGCTGGCGGCGGTGGACATGCACGCCATCCAGACCAGCGGCAACTGCATCCGTAACGTCACCGCCGACCCCTATGCCGGCGCGACGGCCGAAGAGATCGACGATCCTCGCGTCTGGTCCGAGGCGATCCGCCAATGGTCAAGCCTGCACCCGGAATTCTCGTTCCTGCCGCGCAAGTTCAAGATCGCCATCACGGCCTCGGCCAAGGACCGCACGGCGGCCAAGGTGCATGATATCGGCCTGATGGTCCGTCGCGCCCGCGACGGGACCCTGGGCTTCGAGGTGATCGTCGGCGGCGGCCTGGGGCGCACGCCATATGTCGGCCCGACCATCCGCGAGTTCCTGCCCGCCAACCGTCTGTTCTCGTACCTGGAAGCTGTGCTGCGGGTCTACAATCGCCACGGCCGGCGCGACAACAGCTACAAGGCCCGGATCAAGATCCTGGTCGCAGCCTTGGGGGCCGAGGAGTTCGCCCGCCAGGTGGAGGTCGAGTGGGAGAAGGTAGGCGCCGCCGGCGACCTGCCCGACACGGAGATCGCCCGCATCCGCGGCGCCTTCGCCCCCACCAGCTTCGACACCCTGGTCAACCGCTCGGAGGCCTTCGAGGAGGCCAAGGCGGCTGATCCGATCTTCGCGCGCTGGGCGCGCAACAACCTGCGACCGCACAAGCGTCCCGGCTATTCCATCGTCGAGATCTCGCTGAAGGGCATCGGCGACACGCCGGGCGACGCCAGCTCCGACCAGATGGACCTTGTGGCCGACCTGGCCGAACGCTACGGCCAGGACGACATCCGGGTGACCCACGAGCAGAACCTGGTCCTGCCGCACGTGAAGCTGGACGACCTCGCCGTCGTCCACGCCGAGCTGCAGCGCGCCGGTCTGGCGACGCCGAACGTCAACCTGATCTCCGACATTATCGCCTGCCCGGGGCTGGACTACTGCGCGCTCGCCAACGCCCGGGCGATCCCGATCGCTCAGGACATCGCGCGCAAGTTCGAGAACCAGGACCGCGCCGAGCTGATCGGCGAGCTGAAGATCAAGATCAGCGGCTGCATCAACGCGTGCGGCCACCACCACATCGGCCATATCGGCATCCTGGGCGTCGATAAGAAGGGCGAGGAGTTCTACCAGCTCACCCTGGGCGGCTCCGGCGCCGAGGATGCGGCGGTGGGCTCCATGCTGGGTCCCGCCCTGCCGGCCAACCGGGTGGCCGAGGCCATCGACGTCCTGGTCGACGTCTATCTGCGCGAACGCCAGGGCGAAGAACGCTTCCTCGACACCGTGCGCCGCACCGGCGTCGCCCCGTTCAAGGAGGCCGTCTATGCCGACGCGAATTAAGCTCCAGTCCGACGGGACTTTCGTCCTGGCCGAGGACCCCTTCACCCACGTCGGCGACGACGAGGGCCTGCCTCCCGGCGACGTGATCATCTCGCTGACCCGCTTCCAGTCGGATGGCGACCGGCTGTTGTCGGAAGGTCGTTCGGTGGGAGTGCGCATCGAACCGGCCGAGGAGGTCGAGACCCTGGCCTACGACCTGCCGCGGATCGCCGTGGTGGCGGTGGCCTTCCCCAAGTACCGCGACGGGCGAGCCTATACGGCCGCTCGGCTGCTGCGGGAGCGCTACGGGTTCAAGGGCGAAATCCGCGCCGTGGGCGATGTCCTGCGCGAACAGGCGGGCTTCATGGTCCGAACCGGCATGGACGCCTTCGAACCCGCCGACGGTTCGACCCCCGAGCAGTGGGCCCACGTCGCCCACCGTCAACGTCATGTCTATCAGCGCGCCGCCGACGGCCGGCTTCCGGCCTTCGCGGAACGGGAGTGATGAGTATGGCTTTCGATAATGTCGAGCGCCCGTCGCTCGCCGCCCGCCTGGACGCCGAGTTGCGCCACGCCCACCCGGTGACGGTGCTGGAGTCGGCGGTCGAGGCCTTCGGCGACAGGCTGGCCCTGGTCTCGTCCTTCGGGGCGGAATCGGTGGTGCTGCTGCACATGATCTCGAAGATCAAGCCGGACACGCCGGTGCTGTTCCTCGACACCGGTATGCTGTTCGGCCAGACCCTCGACTACCGGAAGACCCTGGCGTCCAAGCTCGGCCTCACCGACGTGCGCGACCTGCGTCCGCACTATCAGGACCTGGCCACCACCGATCCCGACGCCAAGCTCTGGCAGACCGACACCGACGCCTGCTGCAATATCCGCAAGGTGATCCCGCTGGATCGCGCCTTGGCCGATTTCGACGCCTGGATCACCGGCCGCAAGCGCTTCCATGGGGGCGACCGTCTGTCGCTGCCGGTGGTGGAGCCCGCGGAGACCCAGGTGAAATTCAATCCCCTGGCCAACTGGGGCAAGGCCGAGCTCGACGCCTATATGGCCGAGCATGACCTGCCGGCCCATCCGCTTGTGGCGCAAGGCTTTCCGTCCATCGGCTGCTGGCCCTGCACCAAGCCGGTGGAGGAGGGCGAGGACGTCCGCGCCGGCCGCTGGGCGGGCCAGGACAAGACCGAGTGCGGCATCCACGTCGCCCGCGCGCCCGGCGCCGTCACCAATGTCGGCGGCGACATCTAGGCCGCCGATCAGCTAAAGACGCATCATGACGCAGACCATCGCCCCGGCCGCGCCGGCCAAGAAAGCCGGCGCCTTCTTCACCGAGACCGTCACCTGGGTCCAGCACTGGACGCCGGAACTGTTCTCGTTCCGCACCACCCGCGACCCGACCCTGCGCTTCCAGAGCGGCCAGTTCCTCATGGTTGGCCTGGAGGTCGACGGCAAGCCGCTGGTGCGCGCCTATTCGGTGGCCTCGCCCGCCTGGCATGACGGGCTGGAATTCTATTCGATCAAGGTCCAGGACGGCCCGCTGACCTCGCGCCTGCAGAAGATCAAGGTGGGCGACCAGGTGCTGATCGGCCGCAAGCCCACCGGCACCCTGGTGCTGGACGGCCTCAAGCCCGGAAAACGTCTCTACATGCTGGGCACCGGCACCGGCCTGGCGCCCTGGCTCTCCCTGGCCCGGGATCCGGAGGTCTATGACCGGTTCGAACAGGTCATCGTCACCCACACGGTGCGCGCCGTCGCCGACCTGAACTACCGCGAGTTGTTCGAGCACGACCTGGCGCAGGACGAGATCCTCAGCGAGGTGATCGGGGGTAAGCTCACCTACTACCCGACCGTGACCCGCGAGCCGTTCAAGACCCAGGGCCGGATCACGACGCTCATCGAGTCCGGGAAGCTGTTCGAGGACCTGGGCCTTCCGCCCCTGGACCCGGCCGTCGACCGCCTGATGCTGTGCGGCGGGCCCTCGGTGCTGGCCGACCTCAAGGCGCTGCTGGAAGCCCGCGGCTATGTGGAAGGCTCCCTGGCCAACCCCGGCGACTACGTCCTGGAACGCGCCTTCGTCGAGACCTGAGAGCTTCTAGATCCTCCCCCTCTGGGGGAGGGGGACCGCGAAGCGGTGGAGGGGGTTGAAGCCCCAAACAAGAGTCAAAGTCCCCCTCAGTCGGCCACTCGGCCGACAGCTCCCCCAGATGGGGAGCAATTGGCAGAGACTTGATCGACGACCTTCAACACGAACGCGGCGCGGTCCTCGACGCTGGCCAGGGGGAGGATCACCGGCTCGTAGCCCAGCTCGCGGCAGGCGCCGAGTATGAGGTTGTGGACCTGCAGGGCCTCGTCGAAAGTCTGTTTTCTTTCAGTGTCCTGGCCGTAGATCTTGCGCCATGGCGGCGGCACGAAGACCGTCCTGTTGTAGCGCCGTGTCCTGAGCGACTCGAGATGCCAGGGCGGCGGGGTGAAGTGCGGTCCGCCGGTGTCGGGAATGCCGCGGTCGAAGAACACCCGCTCTTGCACATCGATCATCGAATCGAAGATGGCGATGTCCTCCCGCGCCGTGCGTTCGCCATAGGCCTGGACGTCAAGCCAGGGCAGGGCGGAGCCGCCCGCGGCGACCTCCTCGCGGATCACCCGGCGATGGGTCTCCTCGACACAGCGCTCGCCGCGGCTCCGCAGATGCTCGATCAGCGTGGTCTTGCCCACGCCGGGGCCTCCGGTGAACAGGAAGAAGTTCGGTTTCGAGATGATCATGGATGTCCTCAAGCCATGGAGGTTCGCGCCAGCGCGAGGCGGCGGCGTTGGGTCAGGCCTGGGGAAATGTGTCGGGCGTCGACGCCGGCCTTAGGCCGGGGGACAGCCCTTGAACTCGCCGGCCTTGGCGACGGTCAGCTTGGCGAGGTTCAGCGCCATCAGCGGTCGCATCGAGGACGAGCCGTGGCCGGTGTAGAGGTCGATCTTCTCGCCTTTGATCGCCCCGCCGACGTCGGAGGCGTACCAATAGCCGTCGTGCTTTGAGCCATCAGGCATCGGCAGGCCGACGGTTTCCTTGATGTAGAGCTTCGTGCGGCGCGGGATCAGGTTGCGATCGATGGCCACGGTTCGCATGGCGACCACCTTGCAGCCGAGCGAGTCGAGGGCGCCCACGCCCTTGGCGCCGGCGTGGTAGAGCGTGGCCTTCAGGCGGAACTGGGGCGTGCCCGGCAAGGTCCCGGTCAGGGCCGAAACGATCAGGTCCCCAATGGGGTCCGAGGGCGATTCAGCCTGTGCGGTGGAGGCGGCCCCGAAGAGGAGGGAAAGGGCGGCAAGGGCGGCGAGGCGACGTCGCATGACGGCGGCTCCTTCGTCGTTGATCTGTGCAGCAGCCTCTTGGGTACCCGGACTCAGGGTTGCGAGTCAAACCGGCTTGCAGCCCAGCTAACAGGCGCCCCCGAAGAGCTTGGCTTGCGAACGCCCCGCGCTCGGCTATTGGAATCCTTGTCCAGCAAGGGAATCCGTCATGCGCATCTACGGCGACTCGATCTCCGGAAACTGCCTGAAAGTAAAATGGGCCGCGGACCATCTGGGGCTCGCCTACAACTGGATCGAGACCAGTGTCCTGCAGGCCGAGACGCGCACGGCCGAGTTCCTGGCGCTGAATCCCGCCGGTCAGGTGCCGACGGTGATTCTCGCCGACGGCCGGCCGCTAGCCCAGTCCAACGCCATCATCCTGCACCTGGCGGAGGGTTCGGACCTGATCCCGAGCGATGCCTATGAGCGCGCGCGGATGCTGGAGTGGATGTTCTGGGAGCAGTACAGCCACGAGCCTTATGTCGCCGTGGCCCGCTTCCACGTGCACTATCTCGGCAAGCCCGTCGCCGACCTGGAGCCGAAGATCGTCGATCGCGGCAATGGCGCGCTGCAACGCCTCGAGGACGCCCTCGCGGGCGGCGGCTTCCTGGTCGGCGGTCGGGTGAGTCTCGCCGACATCGCCCTGGTGGCCTACACGCGGGTCGCCGACCAGGGCGGCTTCGACCTGGACCGCTATCCGAACGTGCAGGCCTGGGTGAAGCGGGTGGAGGGCGCGCTGAAGATCGCCTAAACGGGAAGGCATGATCCGCGCCGCCGCACTCGCCTCCGCTTTTCTTCTGGCCCTCGCGCCTGCACCCGCCCTGGCCTGGGGCAATATGGGCCACCGCATCGTCGGCGAGGCCGCCATGCGCGCCCTGCCGCGCGAGCTCCCGGCCTTCCTGCGCACGCCGGGGTCCGTGCGCGACGTGGGCGAGCTTTCGCGCGAACAGGACCGCTCCAAGGGTTCGGGCCGGATCCACGATCACAACCGAGACGCCGGCCATTTCCTGGACCTGGACGAAGAGGGCAAGCTGCTGGGCGGCCCGCCGTTCCTGCCGCTGCCGGCAACTCGCGCCGAATATGAGAAGGCGCTGCAGGCCGCCGGGATCGACAGCTGGAAGGCAGGCTACCTGCCCTATTCGATTATCGACCAGCACCAGCAACTGGCGAAGGACTTCGGGTACTGGCGGGTGTTGAGCTACGCCGCGGCGCGCGAGCGGAACAAGGCCCGCAGGGCCTGGCTCCGCCGAGACCTTGCGCGGCGCGAGACCCAGATCCTGGCGACCCTCGGACATCTGTCGCACTTCGTCGGCGACGGGTCCCAGCCGCTGCACGTCACCGTGCATTACAACGGCTGGGGCGAGTACCCGAACCCCAACGGCTACACGACCGCCAAGGTCCACGGGCCGTTCGAGAGTGAGTTCGTGTTCGCCAACATCGATCCGCTGAGCATCGACGCCAAGATGACGGCGCCGGTGGACTGCAAATGCCCCGTCGAGCAGCGGACGACAAACTACCTGACCGCCACCAGCCGTTTCGTCGTTCCGTTCTATGAGATGGAGAATGGTGGCGGGCTGCGGCCCGGCGACCCGCGCGGCGTGGCCTTCGCCAGCGAGCGCCTGGCGGCCGGCGCCTCCGAGCTGCGCGACATGGTGGTCTCCGCCTGGAAGGCCAGCGCCCGGGTCACCGTCGGCTGGCCGGTGGTGCGCGTGGACGATGTGCTGGCCGGCAAGGTCGATCCCTACGACGCCCTCTACGGCAAGGACTGATGCGCGCCGTCCCGCAGTTCGGGGAGCGGGTGGGCGGCCGGGTCTATGCCGACCGTCCGGCCGCATTCGGGATCGCCGAGCGGGACGGCAAGATCGCTCTGGTGCGAATCGAGAAACCGGATGGCGCGGTCTGGCGCGACCTGCCGGGCGGCGCGATCGATCCCGGCGAGACCGCCGAACAGGCCGTGGTCCGCGAGTTTGGCGAAGAGGCGGGCCTCAAGATCGCGGCTGGCGAAGCCTTCGCCGAGATCGATCAGTTCTTCCTGAACACCGAGGGCAAGGGGTTCAACAATCGTGGAACGTTCTTCGCCGCGCGGATCGAGGCCGAGGCGCCGGACCTCAAGGTCGAGGATGACCACACCCTGATCTGGGTCGATCCGCTGGAGGCGATCAGGACTTTGCGGCACGAGGCGCACGCCTGGGCCGTGGGCGCTTGGCTGCGCCGTTAGCCGACGGCGGCGCGGGCGCCTTGGGGTGGCTGGATACCCTGGCGCTGGGATGGCGGACCTTGTGGGGCGCCGTCGAACTGCGAAGCTCCGGCGCCAGGCCGTCGAGCTCCTTCAGGAGCTGTTCGAGCTCTTCCTGCGGCAGGTTCTCGATACCGATGAAATAGTTGTCGCTCTCCGAGACCCGGATCAGCTCGTCCAGTTTGGCGTGGATGGCGTTGTTGTCGCGGTTCTGGGTGTTCTGGATCAGGAACACCATCAGGAACGTGATGATGGTGGTGCCGGTGTTGATCACCAGCTGCCAGGTGTCGGAAAAGCCGAAGATCGGCCCGGAAAGCGCCCAGAGCACCACGATGGTGCAACAGCCGATGAACACTACGGGATGTCCGGTCCAGCGCGAGATCGCCGAGGCGAACCGGGTGAAGACCTTGCTGAATCTCGACATCATTCCAGCGGTTCCTCGTCATTGCGTACCGGGGCCTGAACGGCTAGTGCACGGCCCTGTTCCGACCGCGCGCGAGGGTGAATGTCGCAGGCTCAGATCATCGACGGCAAGGCCACGGCCGAACGCATCCGGGCGGAAGTCGCCGTCGAGGTGGCCGCGCTGAAGGCGGAACACGGCCTGACCCCGGGGTTGGCGGTCGTGCTGGTCGGCGAGGATCCCGCCAGCCAGGTCTATGTGCGCTCCAAGGGCGAGCACTCGAAGGCCGTCGGCATGCATTCGGTGACGCACCTGCTGGCGGCAGACACCCGCCAGGACGACCTGCTGGCCCTGGTGGAGACGCTGAACCGCGATCCGGCCATCCACGGCATACTGGTGCAGCTTCCTCTGCCCAAGGGCCTGGACGAGAAAGCGGTGATCACCGCCATCGATCCCGCCAAGGACGTTGACGGCCTGCATCCGATGAACATCGGCCTGCTGGCCCAGGGGCAGAAGGCGCTGGTCCCCTGCACGCCGCTGGGCTGCATGATCATGCTCTCCGACGCCCTGGGCGACCTGACCGGCAAGCGCGCCGTGGTGGTCGGCCGCTCGGTGCTGGTGGGCAAGCCCATCGCCCAGCTGCTGCTGGCCGCTGACTGCACCGTGACCATCGCCCATTCGCGGACCCGAGACCTCGCCGCCGTCTGTCGGGAGGCTGACATCCTGGTGGCCGCCGTGGGCCGGCCGCAGATGATCAAGGCCGATTGGATCAAGCCGGGCGCGGCGGTGATCGATGTGGGCATCAACCGCGTGCCGTTTCGCGATCCCGTGAAGGCCGCCGCCGGCAAGACCAAGATCGTCGGCGACGTGGCCTACAAGGAAGCCTCGGCCGTGGCGGGTTTCATCACGCCGGTGCCCGGCGGCGTCGGCCTCATGACCGTGGCCTGCCTGCTGAGGAACACGCTCACCGCCGCCAAGCGGATCGCCGGCCTCGAAGCCTAGGCGGGCGCCGCCCCCGTGCGGTTGGTCCAGGCGACCAGGCCGTTCAACGCTTCGCCCACGGCCTGATCGAAGGCCGCCACGATCGCGGAAACCCGATTGTCGCCGGCACGCACCTGAGCCTCGATGAGATCGGCCCCGGCCAGGGTGCGGTCGGCGCGGGTCAGGGCGACCCGCAGGTTGACCACCACCAGCGGCGCGGCCTTGGGGCCGCGGTCATAGACCGCCTCGAAGCGGGTGATGTCGACGCGCAGGGAGTAGTCGGCCTTGGCGGCCTGGCCCCGGGAGATCAGCCGCGCGCCGCCGCTGTTCGTGTCGAAGGCCTGGGCCAGGGCCTCGTCGAACAGGGTCACCGCCGGCGCCACCCATCGCGAATTCGCAACATAGGCCACCTCGCCGCCGTCGACGGTCAGGATACGGTCGCCGGCGGCCGCGCGGGTGAAGCTCCCGCCGCCGCGCACCACGCCGAACTGTCCGGCCGGGCGACCCGCGCTCTGCTCAGCGGAGGGTGCGGCGGCGTCGAACCTGTAGAGCTGCGCCGGGTCGCTCTTGGGGAACAGCGAGACGCAGCCGCTGAGCGAGACGGCGAGCACGGCGGCGCCCAGCGCCCCGAGAGAGCGGGTGAGGGCGCTCATGGCTTGATCTCCACTTCCTGGGCCGCCGGCTTGCCGACCAGGCCGCGGGGGTTGGTTTCGATGTCCCGGATCAGGCGGTCGAGGGACTCGGCCGTCTGCTGCAGGGCGGCGACCGAGGCGGTGAGCTGCGGCAGGCCGTTGGTGGCGAAGTCGCTGGTGGGTCCCTCCAGCTTGCCGACCATGACGCGCAGGTCCTTCGCGGCGGCCTGGGCCTCCTCGGCGGCGTCGGCGACATTCTTCATGGTGCGCTTGCCGTCGCCCTCGACCAGCTGCTGGCCCGATTGCGACAGAGTGGCGATCTGCTGCGCCGCGGCGTCGATGCTGCGCAGCGCGTTCTGGGCGTCAGCGATCACTGCTTTGCGCTCGCGCAGCTCGGCGGTGAACGACTGAGTGTCGCCGACCACCCCACTGAAGGCCCTGATATTCTGGTCTGAGAGCACGCGGTTGACCCGGTCCAGGGCCTCCACCGTCCGGGTCAGCACGGTGCCGCCGCCCTCCAGAAGGTCGGCCAGCGCGCTTCTCTGGGTGCGCAGTTCGGGAACCTCGTTGGCCGGGTAGGTATCCTTGAGCAGCTTCTTGGTCGGCGTCCCGGCTGTGATCTGGATGTAATTGACCCCCGTGATCCCTTGCGGCTCCAGGGTGCCGAACGAGTCGACGCGGATCGGCACGTCGGAGCTGACCCGGGCGCGGGCGATCACACGATTGGGGTTGGCGGGATCGAGCTGGATCTTGGTGACCTCGCCCACCTTGATGCCGTTGAAGTGCACCTCGCCGCCTTGCGACAGGCCGCGCACCGGTCCCTGGAAGACGACGTCATACAGGTCGTAGTCCTGGGCGAAGCTCAGGCGCGCGAGCCAGACGCTGAAGATCACCAGTCCGAGAAACAGGATCAGGGTTGAGAGGCCCACCAGGGCGTAGTTGGCGTCTTTTTCCATCAGTTCACCATTGCGGCTTTGTGCGCCTTGACCGCGGCGCGTCCGCGCGGGCCCAGGAAGTACTCGCGGATCCAGGGGTGGTCGGAGTCTTCCAGCGTCCCCACCGGCGCGTGCGCGACGACCTTCTTGTCGGCTATGACCGCGACGCTGTCGGTGATCGTGTAGAGGCTGTCCAGGTCGTGGGTGATCATGAAGACGGTCAGGTCCAGGCTGTCGGAGAGGTCCTTGATCAGCTCGTCGAACGAGGCCGCGCCGATGGGGTCGAGGCCCGCGGTGGGCTCGTCGAGGAACAGCAACTCGGGGTCCAGGGCCAGGGCGCGGGCGAGGCCGGCGCGCTTGCGCATGCCGCCCGACAACTCCGACGGCTTCAGGCTTCCTGCCTCGGGCGGGAGGCCAACCAGCGCGATCTTCAGGTCGGCGAGCTGAGCCACGATGCGGCGCGGGATGTCGGTGTGCTCGTACATCGGCGCCGAGACGTTCTCGCGCACGGTGAGGTTCGAGAACAGCGCGCCTTGCTGGAACAACACGCCCCACTGCCTCTCGATGGCCGACCACTTGCGGCGTGAGGCCCGCTGGATGTCCTGGCCGAACACGCGGACCGTACCGCCGTCGGGCGCCTTCAGCCCGATGATGGTGTTGAGCAGAACCGACTTGCCGGTGCCCGAGCCCCCGACGACGCCCACCACGTCGCCGCGCTTGACCACGAGGTCGAGGCCGTCGTGGATCACCCGGTCGCCGAACTTCGAAACCAGGCCACGGACCTCGATGGCCGGGCCTGTGGTGGGCAGGACGTCCTCCGGATGCGGCTCGGCGCTCAAATGTCCAGCTCCATGTAGACCAAGGCGAAGACCGCATCGATCAGGATGATGGCGAAGATGGCGTGGACGACCGCGGCCGTCACGCGCCGACCCAGGGATTCCACGTCGCCGCCGACCTCCAGGCCCTGGCGGCAGCCGATGCCGGCGATCACGGCGGCCATGACCGGAGCCTTGGACAGGCCGATCCAGAACTGGGTCACGCCGACATTGTCGACGATCCGCTGCAGGAAGAACGAGGGACCGAGGTCCAGCGCCGTCCAGGTGACAAGCAGGCCGCCGAAAAGGCCGGCCAGGGTGGCCACGAAGGTCAGCAGGGGGATGGTCAGCAGCAGGGCCGCGAAGCGGGGGAAGACCAAGGCCTCGAACGGGTCGACGCCCAGCACCTGCATGGCGTCGATCTCCTGGTTCATCTTCATCGAGCCGAGCTCGGCGGCGAACGCCGAGGCCGAACGGCCGGCCAGCAGCACGGCGGTGATGATGATGTTGAACTCGCGAAGGACGGCGATGCCGATCAGCTCCACGGCGAAGACCTCGGCCCCGAACTGGCGCAGCATGTTGGCGCCCAGCAGCCCCACCACGGCTCCGATGAAGAACGAGGTGGTGGCGACGATGGGAATGGCGTCCAGGCCGGCGCGCTCCATCAGCGAGACAATCGGCGCCCAGCGGACCCGCTTCGGATTGGTGAACAGGTAGACGAAGGTCCGCCCCACGGCGACCAGCAGGTGGCCTACAAAGACCAGGGTTTCGAAGATCTCCCGGCCGAGATTGAACACCCCCTTGCCGATGCGGATGGTCATTTCGTGGAAGCCGCGCGGCTGCGGCCGGGTCACCGGCTTGGCCGCGGCCGCGGCGCTGACCAATTCCAGCAGCCGCAGCGATTCCGGGCGGCCCGAGATACGGTCCGTGTCGATGTGGCCGTCGGCCGCGCGAACCACTGCGAAGGCCCCGGCCGTGTCCAGCCGGCCGACCCGGGTCAGGTCCAGGGATTTGGCGGTCTTCTCGACGATGGCGTCGTAGAGGTCGCGCGCCGCCTCGCCAATGGAGGTCGCTGTCCAGTCGCCGGCCAGGACGGCCCTGGGACCGTCGGCGGCGTCGACAAGGCTGAACTCGGCAGGGCGTTCCATACGGCGGTGTAGAGCCTCGAACCTGGGAAGCGGGGTTGAGTCGACGCCCCTCGGCGTCAACCTAGCAGAGCTGCGCCCGGACCCGGAACGCCTTATGGCGCCGGTTGTTCCGTGCAATGGATAAGGCGCCCGCCTCGCGACTTGGTGATGGTTTGTCGCGGCGGTTGGTCTATATTTCGCCCCACTCGCACGGTTATCACGAGCCGGGGGCGGGTCCGTCCGACCCCGGAGTGTCCGTCCAGGTCGGGAGCGTGGTTTGACCCGTCAAATCGAGATCGTCGGTAAGTCCGGCAACCGTTATCGTTACACAACGCTGGAAGAGGATCGCATCCTGCCGCCTGCGGGCGCGAACTATATCATCGCCAAGCCCGGCTCGCAGGGGGTCGACATCCTCTATGTGGGCGAGACCGACAGCCTGGCCCGCACGGTCTGGCGCGATCAGCTGGCCCGCGCCAAGGACACCTATGGCTCCGAGGTCGACGTCCTCACCCGGCTCAATGTCCGCAGCGCGGTGCGGATGGCCGAGCGTGAGGACCTGATCGAGGAATATCAGCCGCCCATGAACGCCCACGGCTAGGCGGCTTCCGCCAGGTCGTAGGCCGTCACCTTGAAGCCGGCTAGGTCCGCCTGGCCGAAGGTGTTGGCGATGGCCACATCGACGGCGTCGCGGCCGCGCGCGATCAGCACCCGGCCGATGCGCGGGCGGTTGTTTCGCGCGTCGAACACGTACCAGCGGCCGCCCAGATAGACCTCGAACCAGGCGCTGAAATCCATCACGCCGACGGTCGGCACCCCGATATCGCCCAGATAGCCCGTGCAGTATCGGGCCGGGATGTTCATGCACCGGCAGAAGGCGATCGCCAGGTGGGCGTAGTCGCGGCAAACGCCGACGGCCTCCGCATGGGCCTCGTAGGCGGTCTTGGTCGGTCGCGCGTGCTGGTAGTCGAAGCGGATGTGGTTGTGGACGTAGTCGACGATCGCCTGGACTCGGGCCCAGCCGGTCGGGGTGTTCTCGAACAGCCTCCAAGCCATGTCGCTCAGCCGGTCGGTCTCGCAATAGCGGCTGCCCAGCAAGAAGATCAGCACATCGTCCGGCAGGTCCTCGACGGGGATCTGCGGCGAGTCGGGGGCGTAGTCATCCACCAGGCCTGAGTCGCGGATCACGAACTCCGCCGAGAGGACCAGCCGGCCGGCCGGGGCCAGGATCCGGCTGCAGATGTTGCCGAAACCGTCGAGGTATTGCCGCACGTCCAGGGCCGGATCGGTCCTGACCCAGTCGGGCGTCTCCAGGTCGCCGCGCCGGGACGGATGCACGCTGAGCGTCAGCATCATGGGGACCGGGGCCGGGCAGTCGTAGGTGATCTCGAAGCCCGTCTGGATGCGCATCGATATCTCCCGGGGATGGCTAGCAGGCCGCCCCAACGATTCGCTGCGACGGAGGTTGCACCACCAGCTCGTTTTCGCCGCGGACGTCCACTTCGACCTCCATGCCGAGGTAGTCGGAGGCCGGACCTGCCCAACTTCCGTGCAGGGGCACCGCCTGGCGCGGATCGCGGGAAACCGCCACCCGGACGAGGTCGGCGTTGCCGACGATGCCGTTGGTGGGGTCGAATTCCACCCAGCCGCAGGCCGGCAGATAGACACGAACCCAGGCGTGGGTGTGGCCTCCGCCGATCCGGGCGTGCTCGGCGTTGGAATAGGGGCTGTAGATGTATCCGGACACGAAACGGGCCGCGAGGCCGAGGCTGCGCACGGCCTCCATCATCAGCACCGCGTAGTCGCGGCACGAGCCGCTGCGCAGGCCCAGGGTCTCCAGGGGAGTCTGGATGCCAGTCTCCAGGCGCGTGCTGTATTTGAAGTCGGCATAGATGGCCTGGGTCATCTCACTGAGCAGCCGCTGCAGGCTGGTGGTCGCGGTCTTGCGCACGAAGCGCCGCGCCCAGCGGTCGATCAGACCCTCCGGATCGGGATACTGCCGCTCCATGGAGAGCCGCAGGTCGGGCAGGTCCTCGGGGCTGTAGGCGAAGGGCATGGCGCCCGTATAGACCTCGATCTCACCGTCGATGTCGGCGAAGGCGGGCAGGGGGGTATGGTCCAGGCGAGCCCTGCTTTCGATGACCAGCTCGGTGGTGCGGCCGCCGAAACCCGCCACCTCGACGCAATTGCCGAAAACGTCGTGCATCGAGCGCAGGCGCGCGGGCGTGGGCGTTATGGTCAGCTCGCAGGCCAGCAGACGTTGATCGTAGCTCTCGCGCGGACGCAGCATCATGCGATGCTCGCCGAGCGCAACGGGGTTGCGGTACCGGTAGCGGGTGACATGACGGATCGAGAGGATCGGCATTGAGCAAGAGCTGGGCCGATTCAGCGCCGCCGTCGAACCTATTGCTGGGTCAGGACGATGTGTCGCCGGTGGTTGTCACGAATCTAGGCGGCTGCTCGCCATTCCTGCTGCTCGGCGACCATGCCGGCCGCGCGATCCCAAGGCGGCTGGGCGACCTCGGCCTGGCGCCGGCGGCCATGGACCGGCACATCGCCTGGGACATTGGGGTGGCGGGCCTCGGCGCGCGGCTGGCCGAGGCGCTGGACGCCGTCTTCATTCGCCAGGCCTATTCTCGCCTGGTGATCGACTGCAACCGGCGGCCGGGCGCGGCGGGCTCGATCCCCGAGGTCAGCGACGACGTGGCGATCCCTGGCAATGCAGGGCTCGGCGCGGCCGAGATCGCCGCGCGGCATGACGAAATCTACCTGCCCTACCAGGACGCCATCGCCGCCGAACTGGACCGCCGGACGTCCGTGGCGACGCTGCTGGTGTCGCTGCACAGCTTCACCCCGGTTTTTCAGGGCCAGGCCCGTCCCTGGCGCATCGGCGTGCTGCACCGGGGTGACTCGCGTCTGTCGGACCGCATGCTGGCCCTGCTGAGGCGCGAACTGGGCGAGGACGCGGGCGACAACCAGCCCTACCGGATGGACGAGATCGACAACACCGTTCCCCTCCACGCTGATCCGCGCGGTCTCGACTATCTGGAGCTGGAGGTCCGCCAGGACCTGATCGCCGACCCCGACGGCCAGGCCTGGGCCGCCGGCCTGCTGGCCGCCTTGTTGACCGAGGCTGTCACGGCCTAGGGCCGGCGAGCCGCCGATCGATCGGGGTCATGGCGCGGAGTTATCGGCCGACCCGTCTTGCAGTGCGCTCCGGTGGCGCTGCATGGCGTCGCTGAACGACGCCGCCAGGATGCCGGTGGGCATGGCGATGAAGCCGATGCTGAAGATGGCGGTGACGGCGGCGAGCACCTTGCCGAGCACGGTGACCGGATAGACGTCGCCGTACCCGATCGTCGTCATGGTCGCGACCGACCACCATAGGGCGCGCGGGATGCTGCCGAACTTGTCGGGCTGGATGGCGCCTTCGGCGAGGTAGAGCGCGGTGGCCGCGACGATCATCAGGAAGAACCCCGCCGCGAGACTGAGCAGCAGCTCCTCGCGCCGCGTCGTGACCGCCTCGACCATGTGGTTGAAGGCTCGCGACATGCGCCCGAGCTTGGCCAGGCGCAGGATCCGTCCGACCCTGACCAGGCGCAGCAGCATGGCGCTCGAACCGTCGAACACCGCGAACGAGGCCAGGATCGCGATCAGGTCCGCGATCGCCGCCGGCGAGAAGACGAACCGCAGCCGTTCGCGCCAGGGGCGTGCCTCGAGCTCCCGTTCCGGCGCCGTCCAGAGGCGCAGGGCGTATTCGAGACTGAAGAGCAGCCCGAGCGAGACCTCCGCCAGGACAAAGGCGCCTCCGTAGGCGGCGGCGAGGGCGGGCTCGGTCTCGACGATCGCCAGGCCTGTGGCGACGAGGATGAGGACCATCAGCACGCGATTGAGCGGCGACAGCCCCTTTGCCTTGCGCGCCCTCGGATCCAGCTGCTCGTGGAGTCGCCGCCGAAGCGTCGGAGTTTGCCCTGCAGTCATGTGGCGTCCCGCCCGGTTGATAGCCGCGAGCTTATCCCTGACGCGCGGGCCTTCCATCCTCGAACCTTCGCCGCGGTCCGGCCCGTCCATGACCAGGACGAATTCGTCGCGGCCACGCGTCAACGTCTTCTGCCGCGCCGCGAATCGGGGATCGCTAAGGCCAGGGTTATCGCGGGGGGCTGCGGATGAGCCGGAACGACCAGCTTGAGTTCGTGCGCCTTGCCGGCGCCGAGATCGACGACCAGGCGATCGCGGAGATCGCCGGCCTCATGGGATCGAGCGACGACACGACGCCGGTGCGATTGCTCCGGCTTGCAGCCGCCGGTTCGTTGATCGTGGCCCGACGACCCTGCGGCGCCCGCCCGGAAATCATAGGGGTCGCCGGGCTGGCGCGCGGCGATCGCCATGCGCCGGACCGGGAGATCGTGGCCATTGATAGCGCCCATGCCGGCGAGGACCTGGCGGCGGCCTTGAGAGCTCGCCTGCGGGCGCAGGCGTGGTGTCCGTCGCTCTTTCGCGGGCGTGACCGACCCCCGTTCGGGTTCGTCCAGGCCGGACCGCGAGCCTGCGGCTAGCCGCTCGGTTCGGGCGCGGTGGGGTGGCCGATACCCTCACGGCCAGGAGGGCGGCGAAGCTGTGGTTCTTCCGAAGACCTGATAGCGTGCCTTCTTGTGTCGTCCAGTCCTCGAGGGGGCCGAAGCTTTGCGTAAGGTCAAGGCGAGCTCGGGAGCGGCGCCGTACCGAGCCTGACAGGCGCTCGCCGGGAGCAACCGTGTCCGAATGAACGACAGTGCACTCGAGGTGCGCGACCTGGCCAAGGTCTATTCGACCGCGGCGGGCGAGGTGCATGCGCTGCGGGGCGTCGATCTCGACATCGAGAGCGGTGAGACGCTCGTGCTCCTGGGCCCATCCGGCTCGGGCAAGTCGACCCTGCTGAACATCCTGGGCGGTCTTGACCGGGCAAGCTCGGGCTCGGCGCGGTTCCAGGGCCTGGAGCTGACCGGCGCGAGCGACCCCGTGCTGACTCGCTATCGCCGGGCCTCGGTGGGCTTCATCTTCCAGTTCTTCAACCTGGTCCCCAGCCTGACGGCGCGGGAGAATGTGGCGCTGATCACCGAGATCGCGCACGACCCCATGTCGCCCGAGGAGGCTCTGGCGCGGGTTGGCCTCTCCGATCGGCTCGATCACTTTCCCGCCCAACTCTCCGGCGGCCAGCAGCAGCGGGTGGCGGTGGCGCGCGCCATCGCCAAACGGCCGCAGCTGCTGCTTTGCGACGAACCCACGGGCTCCCTCGACAGCGAAAGCGGCATCCAGGTGCTGGAGGCGATCGCGGACGTCACACGCGAAGTCGCGGCGACCACCATGATCGTCTCGCACAACGCCGCGATCGCGGGCATGGCCGATCGGGTCATCCGGTTCCGGGACGGCCGCATCACCGACTTGGAGCGCAATACCCGGAAGTCGGCGCCGCGGGAGATGAGCTGGTGAAACCGCTCGACCGCAAGCTCCTGCGCGATCTATGGCGCCTGAAGTGGCAGATGATGGCCATCGCGCTGCTGATCGCCTGCGGGGTCTCGGTAGCGGTCATGTCGTTCTCGGCCCAGGGCGCGCTGGCCGAGGCCCAGGCGACCTTCTACGCCGACACCCGGTTCGCGGACGTCTTCGCCCAGGCCAAGCGCGCGCCGGTGTCCCGTCTCCAGGAATTGAACCGCATCGATGGCGTGACGGCGGTCGACGCCCGCATCCTGGAGGCCGGGCTCATGGACGTGCCAGGGCTCTCGCGCCCAGCCATGGCGCGCCTCATCTCCCTTCCCGACGACGAAGGCCGCGAACTCAATCGCATCCGCCTCACGCAGGGCCGGATGCCAGATCCGGTCCGCACCGACGAGGTCGTCGCGCTGAAGGCCTTCATGGAGGCCGCAGGGGTCCGGCTGGGTGACCGGCTGACCGCGGTGGTGCAAGGCCGGGCCTTCACCTTCACCGTGGTCGGCGCGGTCCTGTCGCCGGAGTACGTCTACGTTCCGGCGCCGGAGTCGTTCATGCCGGACGACGCTCACCAGGCCGTCCTCTGGGCGCCAAAGCCGGCCGTCGAACGGGCGGCGGGCATGACCGGAGCGTTCAACGTCGTGGCGCTGAGGCTGGCGCCCGGCGCCTCGATCCCGGCTGTGCTGGCGGACGTCGACCGGATCCTCGCGCCCTATGGCGGTCGCGTCGCCTACGCGCGGGAGGATCAGGCGTCACACGCGTTCCTGGCCGCTGAGCTCAAGGAACTCTCCACCTCCGCCTCGATCCTGCCGCCGATCTTCCTGATCATCGCCGCGGCCCTCGTGCATTTGACGATGTCGCGGCTGGTGGACGCCGAACGCGAGCAGATCGGCTTGCTGAAGGCGTTTGGCTATCGCGACGCGGAAGCCACGCAGCCCTACCTGCGAATGGCCGTTGCGATCGGCCTCGTGGGCGCGGCGGCCGGCGGTCTGGTGGGCGCGTCCCTGGGCGCCGCCATCGTCGACCTGTACCGCGACTACTTCCGCTTTCCGGTCCTGGCGGTACACTTCCACTGGTTGGCGTTCGCGAGCGCCTCGGCCGTGGCGGTGGCGGCGACCGTCGCGGGGTCGTTGGCCGCGGTGCGCCGCGCGGCGGCTCTTTCCCCAGTCGTGGCGATGCAGCCCCTAAGGCCGGCGACCTACCGCTCCGGCCCGCTCGATCGGCTGGTCCGGGGGCCGGCGGTGGACCAGGCGACGCGGGTGATCGTCCGCAATCTCGAGCGCTTTCCGGTCCGCAGCCTGCTGGCGACCCTCGGCCTCGCGGCGAGCCTGACCCTGCTGGTGGGCACCCAGTTCCTGTTCGACAGCCTCGATAAGGTGGTCGACCAAGCCTATTATCGAACGCAGCGGTGGAGCGAGGCGATCGGCTTCGCCGAAGCGCGGAGCATAGCGGCCCTCGGCGAGGTGTCGCGCCTGCCCGGCGTGGTCGCAGCCGAGCCTGTCCGCATCGTGGCCGCGCGGCTGAAGGCGAACGGCCGGGTGGAACTGACCCGCATCGTCGGCCTGCAGCCCGACGGAAGCCTCGATCGGCCGCTGGACGCGCGCGACCGCCGCGTGCCGTTCAAAGGCCAGGGGCTCGTGGTCAGCGAGGCGCTGGCCGACCGCCTGGGCTTGCACCCGGGCGATCTTGTCAGGGTTGAGATCATCGATGGGCGCGGACCGGTCGGGGTGCTTCCGGTGACCGGACTGGCCCGCGATTACAGTGGTTTCGCCGCCTACATGGACCGCCGACGGCTGAATGCGCTGATGGGCGAGGGCGACCTCGCCAGCGGCGCGCATCTGCAGGTCGCCGCCGACCGTCGCCCGGACTTCTACCGGACCATCGAGCGCACGCCACAGATCGTTGGAGCGTCGTCTCGCGACGAGACCGTGGCCAACTGGCGGCAGGCCATGGCCGAGGCTTTCCGCGTCACCGTCAGCTTCTACGTGGGCTTCGCCGGCGCCATCGCCTTCGGGGTCGCGTACAACACCAGCCGCATCGCCCTGTCGGAACGGGCGCGCGATCTCGCCACCCTGCGCGTCCTGGGATTCGGCCAGGGCGAGTGCGCCTACATCCTGGCCGGCGAACTGGCCGTGCTGGCGCTGGTGGCGACGCCGCTGGGGGTGTTGGGGGGGCAAGCGCTCGCCCACGGGCTGGTCGCGGCCTATTCGCGCGACGAGGTGCGATTGCCGGCTGTCATCGGCGCCCGAAGCTACGGCATCGCGCTGCTGGCCTACCTGACCGCGGTGATCGTCGCAGGCGGGCTGGTGGCCCGCCGCATCTGGGGCCTGGATCTTGTGGCCGTGCTGAAGACGAGGGACTAGCAAATGGCCAAGTTCAAGTGGGCGAGATGGGCCATCGGCGCGGCCGCGGCGCTGGTCGTCGTGGTGATGCTCGGCCTCCTGCTGGCGCCGCGACCCGTGGCTGTCGACGGAGCGATCGTCAGCGTGGGCCCGATCGCCGACAGCGTGGCCGACCAGGGCGCGGCCCGCGTCCGGGAAGCCTATGTGGTCGCCGCGCCGGTCTCGGGCCGGCTGGAGCGCGTTGACCTGCATGTCGGAGACCGGGTCAATGCCGGCGCCACGGTTGTGGCGCGCGTTCGCCCAGCGAGCCCCGGCCTCCTGGACACACGCTCGCGGGCCCAGGCGCAGGCGACTGTCGCGGCCGCTGAGGCCGCCGTCGGCGCGGCTCGGGCCGATCAGGATCGCTACGCCGCCGAGGCCCGCAAGGCCGAGAGCGACCTCACCCGCGTGCAGACGCTGGCCAGGCAGGGCTTCGCTGCACGTCAGGCCCTCGACGCGGCGGAAGCCCAAGCTCGCGCCGCGCGGGCCGCGTCGCGCGCGGCGGCCGCGCAACTTGGCGTGCGTCGCTCGGAGCTGGCGGTCGCCCGATCGGCCTTGATGGGACCGGAGGCCGAGGGCGGTCGCGCTGTCCCCGTGATCGCCCCGGCCTCCGGCTATGTCACTCGCGTGCTGCAGGAGAGCGAGGGCACGGTGGCCGTGGGCGCGCCGCTGGTGGAGATCGGCGACCAGAGCGGGTTGGAGGCTGCGATCGAGTTCCTGACCCAGGACGCCGTGCGCATCGGCGAGGGCATGCGGGCGGAGGTGTTCGACTGGGGCGGCGCGGGCGCGCTTCCAGCGACAGTCCGCCGCGTGGAGCCCCAGGGCTTCACCAAGGTGTCCGCCCTGGGGGTGGAAGAGCAGCGCGTGCTCGTGCTGCTGCAGTTCGAAGGTCCGCCCGCCGCATGGGCGCGCATCGGGCCGGGCTACCGCGTCTGGGGACGCGTCTTCCTGCGTCGCGAGACCCGGGCCGTGAAGGCGCCGCTGGGCGCCCTGGTGCGGGCGGACGGCGGATGGGCGGTGTTCCGCATCGCCGACGGCCGGGCGCGCCTGACGCCTGTGACGGTCGGCGCCATGACCGACCGGGAGGCGGAAATTCGCAAGGGGCTCCGCGGCGGCGAGCGCGTCGTGGCGTTTCCCTCCGACAAGGTGGTCGATGGGGTCCGCGTGCGCGAGCGCGAGCCGAGGCCTAACTAGATCCCGGCAGGTCCTGGGGGACCGTTCAGCGTTGACCCTGCTCAAGGCGAGGGCGCCATCCGTCCCTCATCCTGCGGCGTCAGATCAAATCCGGAGCCGGGACATGCCGCAGGCCGATTACATCGCACCCTTCGACACCCTCACGCTGAGCGACATCCCGCGTGTCGGTGGGAAGACAGCCTCGTTGGGGGAGCTCTGCCAGTTGCTCCGCGATGACGAGGTCCGGGTTCCGGACGGATTTGCGATCACCGCCGAGGCGTATCGGGACGCCCTCTCGGACGCGCAGGCCTGGCCGAAACTCCGGGAGCTGCTCGCCTTCGACGTCGAAGACGTGGCCGAACTCGCCCGGCGCGCGGCGCAGGCGCGGGAGATTGTGTACCAGGCCACGGGCGGACCTGCCCTGCGGGCCCAGATCGTCGCGGCCTTCAGACTCCTGCAGGAGTCGTGCGGGTCCGAGCTGAGCGTGGCCGTGCGGAGCTCGGCCACCGCAGAGGACCTGCCGACCGCCAGCTTCGCCGGCCAGCACGAAAGCTTCCTGCACATCCGCGACGAGGATGGGCTGGTGGAGGCGTGCCGACGGTGCTTCGCCTCGATCTTCACCGATCGGGCGATCGTCTACCGGGTCAACAACGGCTTCGACCACGCCAAGGTCTTCCTCTCGGTCGCGGTGATGCGGATGGTGCGATCCGACCACGCGTCGAGCGGCGTGATCTTCACCCTCGACACCGAGAGCGGCTTTCGCGACGTGGTGTTCGTCACCGGCGCCTACGGCCTGGGCGAGAACGTGGTCCAGGGCCGTGTGGACCCCGACGAGTTCTATGTGCACAAGCCCATCTTCCGGCAGGGTTTCCGCAGTGTGTTGCGCCGCAGCCTGGGCGCCAAGCAGACGCGCATCATCTCCGAGCCGAAGGGCGACGGGGCGGGACTGCTGACGATTCCGGTCCCGCGGGCCCTCCGCGAGCGCTACTGCCTGACCGACGCAGAGGTCATGGTCCTCACCGATGTCGCCATCCGCATCGAGGATCACTATTCCAAACGGGCGGGACGGCCGACGCCCATGGACATCGAATGGGCGAAGGACGAAACCGACGGCCGGCTCTACGTGGTCCAGGCGCGGCCGGAAACAGTGGCCTCCCAGCGCGGCACGGATATCGAGACCTTCCGGATGACCGGCTCGGGCGTCGTGCTGGCCGCCGGGAAGGCGGTCGGTGAGCGGATCGCCAGCGGCATCGTTCGGGTTATTCGCGGGCCGGCCGACCTTGCCGCCTTCCAGCCCGGAGAAATTCTGGTGGCCGAAGCTACCAGCCCAGACTGGGAGCCGGTGATGAAGCGCGCGAGCGCGGTGGTCACGGACCGCGGCGGACGCACCTGTCACGCGGCCATCGTCGCGCGCGAGCGCGGCGTGCCGGCGGTCGTCGGCACGGGAGACGGGACGGCGCGCCTGGCGAATGGAGTCCGCGTGACCGTTTCCTGCGCCGAGGGCGACATCGGGCGGGTTTATGATGGCGAGGTCGCCTTTGAGGTCCAACGCCTCAAGGCGGAGGATCTGATACAGCCGAAGACCCACATCATGCTGAACCTGGCGCAGCCGGACCTCGCCTTCCGGTTCGCCCAGTTGCCCAGCGCCGGCGTGGGCCTGGCTCGTTTGGAGTTCATCATCGGTGAGCAGATCCGGCTGCATCCGATGGCCGCGGTCCATCCCGAGCGCGTGGCGAAGGCGCGGGAACGTGCGGCGATCGACCGCCTGAGCAAGGGCTACGCCTCGCCAGGACGCTACTTCGTGGACAAGCTGACCGAGGGCGTGGGCGTGATCGCCGCGGCCTTCTATCCCCGGCCGGTGATCGTGCGGCTATCGGACTTCAAGACCAACGAGTACGCCCGGCTGCTCGGCGGCAGGGCCTTCGAGCCGGAGGAGGAGAACCCAATGCTCGGGTTCCGTGGCGCCGCCCGCTACGCCCATCCGCTCTATGCCGACGGCTTCGCCCTGGAATGCGAGGCCCTGGCCCGCGTTCGCGAGGTGCTGGGTCTGACCAATCTCAAGGTGATGGTGCCGTTCTGCCGGCGCGTGGAGGAGGCGGAGAGGGTGCTGGCCGCCATGGCCGCCAACGGATTGAAGCGTGGCGAGGACGGGCTCGAGGTCTACGTCATGTGCGAGATTCCCAACAACGTCATCCAGATCGACGCCTTCGCGAAGCTGTTCGACGGCTTCTCCATCGGCTCGAACGACCTGACCCAGCTGGTGTTGGGCGTCGACAGGGATTCCGAGACGGTCGCCTTCGATTTCGATGAGCGCGATCCCGGCGTCCTGGAAATGCTGCGGCAGGCCGTGGCGGGCGGGCACAGGAACGGCCGCCACGTCGGCATCTGCGGCGAGGCGCCGGCGACCTATCCCGAGATCGCCGCCTTCCTGACGAACATCGGCATCGACTCCATGAGCGTGAATCCACAAAGCCTGCCGCGTACGCTGAGCGTGGTTCGGGAGGCCGAAGCGGCTCTCGCCTCGGCCGCGCCCAACAGCCGTCCGATCGCCGAATCCGTGCGAACCTGATGTGCCGAAGCCCGCTACCGGTGGGGGTTAGTGGCTGGTCAGAACGAAGTGCTCGGGGCGATGCAGCAGGTCGCTTGTGACCCCACCGAAGGCCCATTCGGCCAGGCGGCTGTGGCCATAGGCCCCGGCGACGATCAGGTCCGCCTCGTTCAGGCCGGCGATCCGGTAGAGTTCCTTCACGACATCCTCGTCCCGCGCCGTGGTGACCCCGGGCCTGGCCGCGACCCCATGCCGCCTCAGCGCGGCGACCACATCATTGGCCTGAAATGCGGCGGACTCGACGCCGTCGTCGTCGGTGCAGACGGCCTGCACGACCACGTTCTCCGCGCGCAGGAGGAAAGGCATGGCGTCGGCGACGGCACGACGGGCCTCACGCGTATCCTTCCAGGCGATGACGATATTGGCGGCCCGAAGATGGCGGCCGGCCTCGGGCACGACCAACACGGGCCGCCCGCTGCCCATCACGACCTCGGCCGCGTTGGCCGTGCGGTAGTTGGAGGCGCCCCTGGCGACGGCGCCCACGACGATGAGGTCCGCTGCCCGGGAGACCTCTACCAGCGCCGCATTCGGGAAGGACTGCATCGCACGCCATTCAAGATCGACGCCCGCGGCGTCGCGCCGGAAGGTTTCTTCCGCCTCCTTGAGGCGCGCCGCGACCTGGTCCTGCGCGGCGACGATCCACTCCGCCGTCATCAGGCTGGAGTAGGGGTCGGCCATATAGGCCGCTTCGACCGCTTCCGCGCCCAGGCCGATCAGATGAGCGTTGAAGTCCCGCGCGAGCCCTGCCGCCACCTCCGTGCGATGCGAAGCGGACGGGCCAGCCTCCGCATGCATAAGGATGCTGGCGTAGCCGGAAGACCTGACTGGCCGGTCGTCGAGCGGAAGGGCTCGGGTTTCTGACATAGGTGTCTCCAGGGCGAGGCGGCCGCCGCGGGTTCGCGGCCGGTCGAGCGACCTTGACCCTGGCGCCTTCGTCACGGCGCGCCTTGAGGTAGATCAAGTCGCGCCGTTGGTCCCGGGGCGATGACGAGCCGTCAGGGCGAAGGCGACAGACTGGTGTGAATCCCACTCAGCCAGATGCCGAGTTCATGGTCCGGGGTTTTGGTCAGGTCCTTGCGGATCGCCCCGACCACCGTCGCCGTCCCGTCGAGGCCGGCTCGCAGCGGTCCGATCAGCTGCGTCGGGGCCGCCAGGAAGACGCCGTCGAGCTTGCGCTCACGGACAAGGGCGGCCGCGCGCGCGGCGACTTCGACCATGAAGGCCTCCTTGGCCGGCCGCAGGTAATCCTCCCTGCCGACTGCTGAGCGGCGCGGTGAAGCGCTGGAGTGGGTTCGCGCGGGCGGGCTGGCCCGCAGCTCGGTGCGCAGCTGCGACAGCGCCTGGGTGCGGTCGATCTCTTCGAAGGTCGCGAAGTGGCCGTTGGATTGCGACCGCTCCACGAAGCGGACGCGACCGCCATCAGCCAGGACGAAGAGGAGCTTGTTGGACATGGTTCGCCACCCTTGAATTGTGTTGTCCCGTCAGGCGGGTTGCCGAGGAAAGAGGCCTCGGAGCCGTGGCGGAAGGTATTGCCCGAGCTTCGCGACCTCGCCGGGATCGAGCTGTTGCGCCAACACGGCGAACACCGCCGCCACGGTGTCCTTCGGCAGGCATGGGAAGGTCGGCGCGAGATGTTCCACCACCTCGCCGGCGAAGACCTTCGGGTCGCGGATGGCCGTGGGTCCATCGGCAGGGCGCCAGCCTTCCAGGAAGACGCCGCGCAACAGCATCGGGAGTTGCGCGGAGAGACCGAGCACCGCCTCGGTCGGCAGCCGGTCGCGCAGCACATGCAGGACCGCACGCAAGGCGCCATAGGCCTCCTGCCGGTTGCAGGGCGGCAGGAGGCCTTCCACGTCCTTCAGCCACAGATTGGTTTCTTGGACGGTGGTGTCGAAGACAGGCAGTCCGGTGCTCATGACCCTTCTCCTGAGAAGCCTGCAAGATGCGCCTGCAGGCGGGCGGCGCGTTGACGTGGGTCAAGACGGCTGTCGGGCGATGAGCGCAGTCTGTCCCCGGAGGATCGCCCATGCCCTTCAGGGATCGCAAAGAGGCCGGACAACGTCTCGCGGAAGCGCTCGCCGCCTATCGCGGCCACGACGTGGTGGTGCTGGCCCTTCCCAGGGGCGGCGTGCCCGTCGCGGCGGAGGTCGCTGCGGCGCTCGACGCGCCCCTCGATCTCGTCCTGGTCCGAAAAATCGGCGTCCCCTTCCACGAGGAGCTCGCTATGGGCGCGGTGGCGGACGCCGCGGGACACCCCTGCACCGTCCGCAACGCGGACGTCATCGCGATGACGGGGACCGACGAAGCGACGTTCGACGCCGTCCGCGCGGGGCAGCTTCAAGAGATCGAGCGGCGGCGCGCAGCCTATCTCGGCGATCGTCGGAGGGTCGACGTGGCGGGCCGTCTCGCCCTCCTCGTGGACGACGGCGTGGCCACGGGCGCCACGACGCGCGCGGCCCTGCGCGCCGTCCGCCGCCAAGGTCCCGCGAAGCTGGTTCTGGCCGTGCCGGTGGCGCCGACCGACACGTTGGCCGAGTTGCGGGCCGAGGCCGATGAAGTGGTCTGCCTCGAAGCCTATCCGGAGTTCGGCGCCATCGGGCTTTACTACGTCGACTTTCGCCAGCTGTCCGATGAGGACGTGACCTCGATCCTCAGGCGATTTCCGCTCACCGGGCCATCGCCCCCCTTACGATGAGGGCGGTGCGCCGGCCTTGCGCGCCAGGTAGGCGACGGCGCCGTCGAGGGTGGCCAGGCTGGCGGCGTCGGCGTCCGGGATGTCCACTCCCAGCCGCTGGTGCAGCGCCGTCACCAGGTTGAGGAAGTCCATCGAGTCGAGGTCGGCCTGTTCGCGGATGTCGACCGCTGGGTCCAGGGCCTCGAAGTCGATCTCGGGAGCCAGGCGCGCGAGCTCATCGCGTAGTACAGCGCGGATGTCGGCTTCGCTCACAGGGCCTCCGGGTGTTGGAGCAGCCGCCCGATCTCGGCCAGGAACAGCGCGCCACGATGACCGTCGCTGACCCGGTGATCGGCGGCGAGGGTCACGGTCGCCACCGGCCGCGGCCCGATTGCGCCGTCGACGACCCAGGGGCGCTCCACCACCTTGCCGAAGCCTACGATCGCCACCTGGGGCGGGTAGATCACGCCGAACAGCGCTTCGACACCGCGTTCCCCGAGGCTGGACACGGTGATCGTCGGGTCGGCGACTTCGGAGCTGCGGAACCGGCCGGCGCGCACGCGGCCGACCAGGTCGCGCATGCGCGCCATCAGCGTGTCGAGGTCAAGGTCCGCAGTATCGTGGATCGCGGGCGCAGCCAGCCCACCGCCGCGCAGGGCAATCGCCAAGCCCACGTGGACAGCGGCGCTTTGCCGGAAGGACCCGTCTTCAAAGAAACCGTTGAATTCCGGATAGGCGCGGGCGGCGACGGCTGTCGCCTTCACGAACAGAGCCCCCAGTAGGAGCCGCTTGTCCGGCGGCTGTTCGGCGTTGGCGTGCGCCACCCAGGCGCTGGCGGCGCGAAGCTCCACGGTTTCCCAGAGGTAGTAGTGCGGGATCTCGCGCTTGGACCGCGACATGGCCGCGGCGATCGCCGCGCGCATCTGGGTGAAGTCGAACGGGGCGGGACGGCTTGCCGGCGTCGGCGCCGCCAGGGACTCGATATCGGCTAACTGGATCGCGCCGCCCGGTCCCGTGCCGCTGACTTTCGCCAGATCGACGTCGCGCTCGGCGGCGAGCCGTCGGGCGGCTGGCGAGATGCGGACATGTTCGGGAGTTGCGGCGCTGGGCGCCGGCGGCGGCTCAGGGGCCGGCGAGACGGGTTCGGGCGCAACCGGTTCGGGCGCGGCAGGCTCAGCCGCGATCGCCGGCGACGGCGCAGCTTCCTCCCCCGCCGGTTCGGCTTCGCCCCGGATCACCGCGAGCGGAGTCCCGACAGGTACGGTGGCGCCCGGCTCCACCAGGAACCTCTCCACGACGCCTTCCTCGAAGACCTCGATCTCGATGGCCCCCTTCTGGGTCTCGACCACGGCGACGATGTCGCCGCGTTTCACCAGCGCGCCGGGTTTGACCAGCCATTCGACGAGCGTGCCGGCCTCCATGTCGGCGCCGAGCGAGGGCATGAGGAACTCGGCCATCCTCAGGCCCGCCCCAGGGCCGCTTTCGCGGCGGCGACGATCTTGTCGACCTGCGGCAGGGCCGCCGCCTCCAGGTGACCGGCATACGGGATCGGAACCTCCTCGGAGCACACCCGGGCCAATGGCGCATCGAGGTCATAGAACGCCCGTTCCGCGATCCGCATGCCGATCTCCGCGGCCAGCGAGCCCGAGCGCCAGCCCTCGTCGACGATCACGGCGCGGCGGGTCTTGGCCACGGAGGCCAGGATCGTGGCGTCATCCAGGGGGCGCAGGACGCGCAGATCCAGGACCTCGGCGTCGATGCCATCTTTCGCCAGAGCCTCCGCCGCCTCCAGGGTCTTCCACAGCGAACCGCCATAGGTGATCAAGCTCACGTCCTTGCCGGGCCGGCGGATAGCGGCCTTGTCGATATCGACGGCGCCGGCGTCCGGCGAGAGCGGACCCGTCCGGTTGTAGAGCATGATGTGCTCGAAGATCAGCACCGGGTCCGGTTCCCGCAGAGCTGTCGACAGCATTCCGCGGACATCCTCGACGGTGGCCGGCGCCAGGATCCGCAAGCCGGGGATGTGGGCGTACCAGCCCTCAAGGCTGTGGGAATGTTGGGCTGCGAGCTGGCGGCCGGCGCCGGTCGCCATGCGGATCACCAGCGGGCAGCCGAACTGGTCGCCCGACATGTGCCGGATGGTGGCGGCGGTATTGAGGATCTGGTCGAGCGCCAGCAGGCTGAAATTCACGGTCATCAGCTCGACGATGGGCCGCATGCCGGCCATGGCCGCGCCCACGCCCGCGCCGGTGAAGCCCGCCTCGGAGAGCGGGGTGTCGCGGATGCGGTCGGGACCGAACTCCGCCAGAAGCCCCTTTGAGACTGCGTAGCAGCCCCCATAGGCGCCCACGTCCTCGCCCATGAGGAACACACGCTCGTCTCGGAGCAGCGCGTCACGGATGCCCTGCCTGGCGGCTTCGCGGTAGGTGGTCAGTTGCGGCGGCGCGGCCGGGGCGATCTTGGGCGGCGGCTCCGGCCGCTCCCGGGCATAGACGTGGGTCGTGAGATCCTCGACCGGTTCCAGCGGCGCGGCCTCGGCGAAGGCGACCGCCGCCTGGACCTCGGCCGCGGCCTCGCTCTCCAGGCGCGCGACGTCCTCGGCGTGGATCAGGTTCGCCGAGAGCGCCCAGTCGCGGAAGCGCGTGATCGGGTCTTTCGCCTTCCAGACCTCGATCTCGGCCTTGTCCCGATAGAGCTGGGCGTCGAACATGGAGTGCGCGCGGAAGCGATATGTGCGGCATTCCAGAAAGAACGGCTTGCCGGTCTCGCGGATCGCTGCGATCGCGCGGCGGGCGGCGACTTCCACGGCGACGACATCCATGCCGTCCACGACCTCGGAGGCGATGCGGTAGCTCTCCGCCTTGCGATGGATGTCGGTCTCCGCCTCGGAGCGGGCGAGGGCCGTGCCCATGGCGTAGAGATTGTTCTCGCAGACGAAGAGCACCGGCAGGCTCCAGAGCGCCGCGAGATTGAGGCTTTCGTGGAACTCGCCCTCGGCGGCCGCGCCCTCGCCGAAAAAGCAGGCGGTGACGTGGTCCTCGCCGCGCATGCGGTCGGCCAGGGCCAAACCCACCGCGACGGGCAGCCCGCCGCCCACGATGGCGTTGCCGCCGTAGAAGTTGGTGGCGCGGTCGAACAGGTGCATCGATCCGCCGCGTCCGCCGCTGCAGCCCGCCTGCTTGCCGAACATCTCCGCCATGATCGCGTTCATCGGCACCCCGCGGACCAGCGCATGGCCGTGCTCGCGGTAGGTGGCGACGATCCGATCCCGCGGCTCCAGGACCGGGATGGCGCCGACCGCGATGGCCTCTTCGCCGTCGTAGAGGTGCAAGAAACCGCGGATCTTCTCCTGGGTGTAGGCCTCGACGCACGCCTGTTCGAAGGCGCGGACGCGGATCATGCGGCCGAGCTGCTCGGCCACATGGGCGTGGGTGAGGTGCGCTTTCAGTGCGGAGTCGCTCATCGCTCCTCGCTTTCCAGGGTGGAGAGGTCGCCCTCGGGCAGACCCAACTCCCGGGCCTTGAGCAGCCGGCGCATGATCTTTCCGCTACGGGTCTTGGGCAGGTTCTGGCGGAATGCGATGTCCTTCGGCGCGACGGCCGCGCCCAGGCGCTTGCGCGCGTGGCCGAGGATCTCGCGGCGGAGATCTTCGCCAGGTTCCAGGCCGACCTTCAGGGCCACATAACCCTTCACGACCTCGCCGGAGACCGGGTCGGGCAGGCCGATCACGGCGGCCTCGGCGACGGCGGCGTGCTCCATGAGCACGCTCTCGACCTCGAAGGGACCAATCAGGTGGCCGGCGCTCTTGATCACGTCGTCGGCGCGGCCGACGAACCAATAGTAGCCGTCGGAGTCCCGCATCGCGAGGTCGCCGGTCAGGTACAAGCCGTTGGCGAAGCACTTGCGGAAGCGAGCCTCTTCGTGGAGGTAGCCGCGCATGATCGATGGCCACCCGGGGCGGAGCGCCAGTTCGCCCAGGGCCATGGGCTTCTCCACCTCGCGCACGGACCCGTCGGGCATGCGCTCGACGATTCCCGCGGTGACGCCGGGCAGGGGGCGGCCCATGGAGCCGGGCTTGATGTCCATGGCGGCGAAGTTGGCGATCATGATGCCGCCGGTCTCGGTCTGCCACCAGTTGTCGTGGAACGGCTTGCCGAAGGCCTCGACGCCCCAGACCACGGCTTCCGGGTTCAGCGGCTCGCCCACGCTGGCCATGAACCGCAGCGCCGGGGCATCGAAGGGGCGCGGGTCCTGCGCCCAGGCCTTCATCAGCATGCGGATGGCGGTCGGGGCAGTGTACCAGACGGTCACCGCCTGCTCGCGCAGGATGTCCCGCCAGCGCTCCGGGTCGAACTCCGCCTCGTCGACGATAAGGGTGACGCCATTGGTGAGCGGCGAAATGATCCCGTAGGAAGTGCCGGTCACCCAGCCGGGATCGGCGGTGCACCAGTAGACGTCGCCCGGCCGCAAATCGAGGGCGGTGCGGCCGGTGATGTGGTGCGCCACCACCGCCTCATGGACGTGCACGGCGCCCTTCGGACGCCCGGTGGTGCCGCTTGTGAAGTGCAGCAGCGCCATGTCTTCGGGCGCCGTGTGGACGGTCGCGAACGCCGGTTCCGCATCGGCCATCGCGGACTTCAGCACGACCGTCCCGCTCGGTGACTCCGCCGCGCAACCGGTGAGCAGAACGTGGCGAAGGCTCGCCAGGTCAGCGCGCCAGGACTCGACCTTCCGCCGATAAAGCGCCTCGGAGGTGACCAGGACAGTCGCCTCGCCGATCTCCATTCGGGCGCGGATCGGCTCGGGCCCGAACGCCGAGAAGAGGGGCGTGAACACGGCGCCCGCCTTCACCGTCCCCAAGGCCGCAATGTAGAGCTCGGGCGTGCGGCCGAGCAGGCTGTAGACCCGATCTCCCTTCCCCAGACCCAGGCTCCGCAGCACGTTGGCGAACCGGTTCGCCTCGGCCGTCAGCTCCGCATAGGTGAAGTCCAGGACGGTGTCGTCACGGCCGATCCAGCGCAGGGCCAGTTGCGCGCCGCGGCCGGACTGGACATGTCGGTCGAGGGCCTCGTGGGCGATGTTGAGGCCGCCGTCGGCGAATCCGGCGAGTTCGGCCCGCGCCGCGTCCCACGAGAAACCGGCGACCGCGCCGTCATAGTCCTTGAGGTTCGCGAGCGCCCGCTCTCCCGACGTCTTGCGGATGAGGGGCCAGGTCATGGTCACGCCAGGACGTCGCCGGCGCCGTCGTCGTCGGGCTGGACCGCGTCAGGGGGCAGAGAAATCCGGTTCTCCACCGAGCGGACGCCGGGCAGGGTCCAGGCCAGCCGCTCCGCCGCGTCGCGGTCGAACCAGCTGGACGCTCGGCCCAAGAGGACAACCACCCCCTCGTGCTCCTCGAGCTTCATCCCGGACGTCGGAACGCCCGCCCGCTCCAGGAGCGCCAGGAACTGAGTTTGAACGTCGCCGCCCGGCGTCGGCACATGCAGGTGGTTGTGGACGTCCAGGACCTCGGGCAGCCGCAGCAGTTCCTGCTCGATCAAAACCCGACGCGCGTCGTCCTTGACCTCGCCGGTCAGGGTGACGACACCTTCGACGACGGACGCCTTGACCGGCGCCCCGCCGCTCACACGCTCCACCTCGATCGAGACGATCTCCTGAAGTGTCTTGGCGTCCATCTCGACCTCCCTTGGTCCGTAGCCGAGAATTGTCTGTTCAACCGCCGCCGCATTGCGTTCGGTCAAGAGCCGTGGTCGCCAGGACTGATTGGGTGGGGGCGTGGATATGAGAACAGAGAGCCGAGCGACTCCCACGCTCGCCGAGAAGGTCGCCTTCCTGAGTACGGCGGCGGCTCATCCCGGCCATGAGGGTCCGATCAGCTTTCGCGAGACCCACATGTCCTGGCTCTTCTTCCTGGACGGCGCCGTCTACAAGCTGAAAAAGCCGGTCCGCTTCCCCTATCTCGACTTCTCGACACTGGCGCGTCGGGAGGCCGCCTGCCGCGCCGAGCTCGCCCTCAACCAGCGCCTGGCGCCCAACATCTATGAAGCGGTGGTTCCGATCGTGGCGACGGCCGGTGGCCTGGCGCTCGGCGGCGACGGGGAGGTGGTGGATTGGCTGGTGCGGATGCGCCGCTTCGATCCTGCCCAGACGCTCGAGGCGCGGCTAGTGGCGGGCGAGCTGACGGCGCAGGAACTCGATGCGCTTGGGGGCTTCCTCGCCCGCTTCTACCAGCGGGCGGCGCGTGTCCACATCACGCCGGCCGCCTATCTCCGGAGCTTTCGCAACGGGCTCGCCTATCACCGGCGCGTCCTGCTCGAGCCGCGCCTGGGCCTGCCGGTCGGCCTGGTCCGCGGCGTGCTGGCTGCGCAGCTGAGGTTCCTGCGAACGCAGGGCGATCTGTTGGAGACGAGGGTCCACCAGGCCCGGATCCTCGACGCGCACGGAGACCTCCGACCCGAGCACATCTGGATGGGTCCGCCGGTCAAGGTGATCGACCGCCTGGAATTCAGCGCCAGCCTGCGCGCCGTCGATCCCCTGGACGAGCTGGCCTTCCTCGATTTGGAAACCGAACGGCTGGGCGCCCCGGAGGTGGGCGCGCGCATCAGCCGCCACGTCATCGCCGCGCTGCACGAGCGCAACGCGTCCAAGGTCTACCTGTTCTACCGGTGCTATCGCGCGACCCTGCGGGCGCGCCTGGCGATCGCCCACTTGCTGGAGCCCGCGCCGCGCACGCCGGAAAAGTGGCCGCGGCAGGCGCGGGCTTATCTCGCCATGGCGGCCCGCGACGGACGCCGTCTCGACCGGCTGATCAGTAAACCAACAGGTCCGTAAGCGGCGCGTCCGTCGCGAGGCGCGAGATCGCCTCTGCCAGCAGGGGCGCGCAGGCCACGATCTCAATCTTCCCGGCGACTGCGCAGCCCTCCAGCCGAAACGCGGGCACGGCGTCGGTCACCACCACCCGCTCGATGGCGGGGTCGGCCAGGGCTTCGGCCGCGCCCGGCATGAACAGTCCGTGGGCGGCCATGGCGATCACCCGCCGCGCGCCCGCCTGCTTGGCGGCCCGGGCTGCACGGACCAGGGTCCCGCCCGTGCTGATGAGGTCGTCGATCAGGAGCACGGTGGCGTCCTTCACATCGCCGACCAGCAGGTCGCCGGTGACGACTCCGGCGCTGCGATGTTTGTCGGCGAACGCCTTGCCGATGGGCTTGCCGGCCCTCGCCTCCAGGGCCTCGCGGAACAGCTCGGCGCGCTTCACGCCCCCCGGGTCCGGCGACAGCACGCACAATGGTTCGTCGCGAAACCGCATCGCGGCATCGAGTAAAAGCGCGGCCGCCGGCAGGGTGACCCCGCGGCCGCGAAAGGCGTTCTCGAAAGCCGCCGGATTGTGGACCTCGAGCGTCACCAGCGCATCGGTCCCCATCGCCTCGAAGAGCGCCGCGACGTAGCGCGTGGTCAGTGGGTCGAACGGCTTGGTCCGCCGGTCCTTGCGCGAATAGCAGAGGTAGGGCGCCACGGCGGTCACCCGCGCAGCGCCGGCGTCCTTCAACGCGCCGATGAAGAACAGCAGCCGGCAGAGCTTGTCGTTGGCGCTCTGGTCCGGGCCGCCGTGCAGGCTATGGATCACATAGCAGTCGGCGCCGGCGACCGCCTCAAGCGGCCGGGCCTTGTGTTCACCGTCCTCGAAGCTGCGTTCCTCAAGCGGCGAGAGGTGGTGGCCCAGGTCGCCGGCGACAGCGGCGCCGAGTTCGGCCGTGGCTCCCAGCGCGAACAGCCGCATCCGTTGCGGCAGGTGCAGCGGCCGCGGATCCTGGGGCGACCAGATGGACGGTGCGCCTGTCATGCCGCGACCGAGGGCTCGTCGATCCGCTCGATCTCAATCTGAGGCAGGAAGCGGCGCACATTCGCCGCCCCGCAGAGGTCGGTTCCGGGGGCCAGGAGCGCGGCGGCCCCGGCGGCCGCGCCATAGCGGAAGGCCTCCTCCAGCCTCAGCTTCGACGCCAGGGCCCAGACCATGGCGCCCAGGAAGCTGTCGCCGGCGCCGACCGTGCTCAGGGGCCGGATCGGCAGGGGCCGCGCGCGCCAGGCCGCGTCGGCCACCACCAGCAAGGCCCCCTGCGCGCCTAAGGTCAGGGCCACGACCTCGGTCCGGCCCTGCGCGATGAGCGCGCGGCACGCGCCGATCAGCGAGCGGTCCTCGTCCAGGGCGCCGGCGACAAGCTCGCGCAGTTCGGCCAGGTTGGGCTTGATCAGATGCACGCGGTCGCGGAGCGCGGCCTTGAGCGCCGGACCGGAGGTGTCGAGCGCGAACCGCACGCCGCGGATTTCGGCGATCTCGGCGACGCGCGCATAGAAGTCCTCGGGGGCGCCCGGCGGCAGGCTGCCGCTGGCGCAGATGAAGTCCGGCTTCAACTCCATTTCCGCCAGGACCTTGAGGCACGCCATCCACTCGACGTCGCGCAGGTGCGGGCCTGGGAGCACGAAGCGGTATTCCTCGTGGGTGGTCTCGTCGAGCACGGTCAGGTCTTCCCGCGTCTCGCCCTGAATCGGAACGACGAGGCTCTCGACGCCTTCGCCTTGGACGAGCGACTCCAGGCGCTGGCCGGTGAAGCCGCCGGCGGGATAGATGGCGATGGCCCGCGCCCCCAGCCGGCTCGCGACGCGTGCGACATTGATACCGCCGCCGCCCGGATCCCGGCTTTCGCCGCTGCAACGCAACTTCCGCACGGGCTCGACCCGATCCACCGAGGTGGAGATATCGACGGCCGGATTCGGGGTCAGGGTCACGACGATGGGCATGGGAGCGCCTCCATGCCTGCAGAGTGCATGGACGCCGCGCGGCTTCCTTGAGCCTCGTCAAGACGGTCGCGCCCGCCATTTGACCCGTATCAAGGCGACGACGGCGCCGCTGGCTGATCGTGCGCTTGATCGGCGCCGCGGTGCGGGCTTCACCCAGGACCACTCTAATGAAACATCCCTTCGACGTTCCGGCGCACCTGTCCCCCGACCTGACGCGGGTCCGGGCCTACTGGCGCGGGCTGCTGCGCGGGGAGGCGAAGATGCCCTTCTGGGACGACGCCAAGTTGTCGGACCTGCCTGACCTCACCGGTCGGCTGTTCCTGATCGACGTCTTCCAGGGCCCGGAGCGCTTCCGGTTCGGCGAGGTGGGGGGAGGGATAGGAGGCGACGAAATGGAAGGCCGCTTTCTTGACGAAACCGCGCTCGCCCACCCGTTCGAATTCCTCCGCGCCCAGTGCAGCGTCACCATCGAATGCGCGGCGCCCACCTGCTTCCACATGGACGAAGCGCGCGGCCGCGGCGCCTATTCACGGCTCCTGCTGCCGATGTGGGGCGACGGACGGATTTCCATGGTGCTGGGCGTCGTCGACGCGGAGTGAGGTTCGATTCCAGATGAAGGCGCCCGTGACCACGGAAGTGAAGTTCGACGCAACGGCGCAGGGGGGCTCGCGTGGGCGTATGGAGGAACCTGCGTTGGCCTTTCGAAACCTGTTGCTGAGCCCTGCGACCGCTGGACTCATGAACCACGGCACGCGCGCTGAAGGGTTCGCGGCCTGACCATGGCGGCTCGCGGATCTAACCTCGCTCAGCTTGCGTCTGGCCTCGCCCTGCTCCTGGCGGGACTGGCAGGCACGGCCGCCCTGATCGCGATCACCTACGGAGAGTCCGCCACGGCCCAAGCGTGGGCGCTTCGGCTGGGCCTGACCCTCAGCCTGCTCCTCTCGGCGGTCGCCCAGACGATGGTGTTGCTGGGGGCGTGGTTGCTGTGGCGCTCAAACCGCCCAACGCGCTGACCCGGCGCGGCGGCGTTGCCGCCTCAGGACCCCGGCGAGGGCCGGTTGAGGAACTTCAGTGCGTTGTAGCAGACTGCGACCAGGCCCCCGACCAGTCCGCCCAGCAGGACGGCCTGCACGAGGCCGAGGCCAATGGGTCCGGGCCCGCGTTGAGCCTGCTGAGTTAGGAAAGCCAGCACGCCGGTAGGTTCAGGACCGGCGATCGCGGCGGTCGCCCACAGCAGCAGGAAGAGGATGCCGAGCGCCGCGGCGCCTGTGGCCGTACAATGAAACACCCCGAGGCGGGGGACGGAGCGATGGATGGACATGGCGGGTTCCGGAGGAAGGCGGACGCGGCGAGCACTAGCGTCCATTGCGCCTAGTTGTTGACGAAGCAGCCTTGAGCCAGATCAACATTCCGCGATTTCGTCAGAAGTCAGCTCGGGGCGCGGCGTCGGACTTCTGGCGCAATTCTCTTTCGAGCTCCGCGACTTCTTCCGCCAATAGGGTCTCGATCGTCTTGCGCTTCTCAAGCGACAGCGGCGTTTCCAGCAGCGCGCGAAACCGGCGGACATTCTCGGAGGCGATATAGCTCATCGCGGCTTCCCCCATCCTGATAGGGGAAAGCCTACACCCGCTGCCGCTCGTCTGCATCACTTCTTGCAGGCGCAGCCAATCCGACGGCGCGGATGGCGCTTTGCGGCCCGGTCGAAGATCGCCGCCAACATGAAAGACGGCGTGCTCACCAATCGCCATCCGGAAGCGCCCGGGCGTCGAGCCCAAGACCATCGAGATCCAGTTCAACTAGCCCCCAACGTCCTGGCCGGGGCGTCTCCATAGCCAACAGGACCTTCCATGAGGCGCCGCGTTTCAGGCTCCGACGATCACTCGGCCCCAATCCGGAATGACTCGCCCGCGCCTCCGTGGCGGGCTACGCCGAAGGCGCGCCGCGTCGCCTTTGCGCCATTGCCGACAGGGAGAGGTCCATGCGAACAGGTCCCGTGATTCTTGCCCTCGCCGTGTCCTTGACGGGCTGCGCGCTTCTCGAAGCACCGCGCAGGGCGGCGCCGACGCCGGCCATGCGCGGCCACGAGGCGGCGGTGCGCCACTGCGCCGCCTGCCATGCGGTGGAGCCGGGCGGCCTCAGCCCGCAGCCCAGGGCCGCGGCGTTCGCCAGCCGGGAAATGCAGCACACGGCGGGGCTTGAGGGTAGGGTCGCGGCCCTGACGCGGCAGGGCCACTACGGCATGGCGCCGATCACGCTGAGCGCCCAGGAGGTCGGCGACATCGTGGCCTACATCGAGAGCCTGGGCGAACGAGGCGCCCGCTCCGGGGGAGGCTCCCAGGCTGTTTCCCGTGCACAGGACCTCCGCAGGGCCGTCATGCCCGCCATCGCGCAAGCCGGTGAGGCCGGTGTCGACCCAGCCGAGGCGCTGGCGCTCGGCCGCACGCTCGTGGTCGGCAACTGCGGCCGCTGCCATGCGGTCGGCCCCTCCGACGACAGTTCCAATCCCGTCGCGCCGGCCTTCCGTGACCTTTCGCAACACTACGATGTGGAGGCGCTGGGCGAGTCCCTGGCGGAGGGGATTCTCACCGGCCATCCGGAAATGCCGGAGTTCCGGTTCGAGCCGCGCGAGATCGACGCGATCCTGCGCTACCTGCAGAGCCTCCAGGTGAGGCAGCGGGGCGCCGCCCAGCCGCCCGTGGCCGCCGGGCTCGGCGGGTCCTCACCGCGCCGTGTAGCCGCCGTCGATCACGAGCTCCGCGCCGGTGACGAACTTGGCCTCGTCCGAGGCCAGGTAGACGCAGCCCCAGGCGATGTCGTCCGGCTCGCCGATGTGGCCGAGCGGATGTAGGGCGTCGATGGCGACGCGGTTGGCGGCCTCGTCCCCCAGCTCCCTTACGAAACCCTCGACCATCGGGGTCAGGATGAAGCCCGGATGGATGGAATTCACCCGGATCTTCTCCTTCGCGTAGAGGAGGGCGTCGGTCTTGGTCATCATCCGCACGGCGCCCTTGGAGGCATGGTAGGGCGGCACATCGGGCGCGCTGACCAGGCCATAGATCGAACTCAGATTGATGATGCTGCCGCCGCCCGCGCGCCGCAGGTGCGGGATCACGTGCTTCACGCCGAAGAACACGCCCTTCACGTTGATAGCCTGGACATGGTCCCATTCAGCTTCGGTGAGCTGGTCGGTGGGCTTGTTCGCGCCCGAGACGCCGGCGTTGTTCACCAGGATGTCGATGCGGCCGAAGCGCTTGGCGACCTCGGCCAGCACACGCTTCACCTCGTCCTCGCGCGAGACGTCCAGCACCCAACTGCAGGCCTGCAGGTCTCGAGCGAGGAGTTCGTCGACGAGATCGTTGGCCTCTTTTGTGAGCACATCGGTGATGGCGACCGCTGCGCCTTCCTCCGCCATCCTGATGGCGGTGGCGCGCCCGAGGCCGAGCGCCCCGCCGGTGATCACCGCGACCTTGCCCTTCAACCTGTTCATGTCGGCCTCCTGTGTTGCGGCGCGGAGCCGCCGCGACCCCGCGCGTCGGTGGGGGTCAGTGGCTCATCAGCACGAAGCATCCCGGCCGATTCATGAGGTCGTCGGTCACGCCGCCGAAGGCCCACTCGCGCAGACGCGTATGGCCGTAGGCGCCGCAGACGATCAGGTCGGCGTTGTTGGACTTGGCCACCTGCTCGATCTCCCCGGCGACGCCTTCCGGCGTGCTGGTCGTGATGAGGGCGCGAGCCTCGACGCCGTGGCGCTTGAGATTGGCGACCACGTCATCCACCTCAAACGCCATCCGGTCGGCTTCGTCCGACTTGCAGACCGCGTGGACGATGACGTCCTCGGCCCGCTGTAGGAAGGGCAGGGCGTCTGCGACGGCGCGCCGGCTTTCTCGGGTGTCCTTCCAGGCGATCACCACCGTCCGGGCCCTCAGGTGATGCTGGCCGTCCGGGACCATCAGCACTGGACGGCCGGCGCCCATCACCACGTCGGCGGGGTCGGCCGTACGGGTCAGGCTGGCAGCGGCCCGCGGCCCCACGACGATCAGGTCCGCGGCGCGGGCTAGGCCGATCAAAGCCCGGCCCGGATAGTCCTGGACCACGCGCCACTCGATGTCGGCGCCGCCGGCGTCGCGACGGAAGACGGCTTCGGCCGCCTCAAGGTTCTTTCCGACCTGCTCCTGGGCGAGGACTACCCATTCGGCCGCCGCGAAGCCGGTGATCGGGTCGGCCGTCGGGATCGGCTCCAGCGTTTCCGCGCCCAGGCCGATCAGCCGCGCGCCCAGGTCTCGCGCGAGCCGGCCGGCGACCTCGACGCGGTGCGACGCTACAAGGCCGGGCTCGGCGTGGACCAGCAGGGTGGCGTAGCTACTCGGGCGAGTCACGATTTCGGCAGCGGTCCGTTCCTTGGTCTGGGTCATGATTGTCTTCCTTGCCAAGTCGCGGCCGGCGCTACGCCTGCGGCCGCACAGGCGACATTACCCGCTAGGCCGCGAGGGCCTGCAATGCGGCCCATTTCCGGATTTGGAAGCGCCGCGAGGAGGGAAACTCGACGATCGCCTCGCCCTGCAACTGGGTGAGCATGCGCGAGACGGTCTCGATGGTTAGGCCGAGATAGTCGGCCATGTCCTGCCGGCTCATGGGTAGCTCCACATGGCTCTCCTCACGGCTGCGGGCGAGCGACATCAGGAAGCTGCCGACGCGCTCCCGGGCGCTCTTGCGGCCCAGCATCATCACGTGGTCCTGAAGGCGCTCAAGTTCCAAGTAGGTGGCTTCCAGAATTGCGCGGTCGACCTCCGCGTCGCCGGCGAAAGCCCGCACGGTGGCCCGCCGCACAACCTGGATTTCACAGAGGGTGAGGGCCTCCGCCGCGAAACGGTGGTCCGGTCCGGGCTCCAGCCCGAAGATGTCGCCGGGATAGTAGAAGGCGCCCACCTGGCGACGGCCCTCAACGGTCAGTCTGCTGGTGCGGACCACGCCACGCACCAAGCGATACAGCAGTTCGGCCTCATCCTCCTGGGCGTAGATTTCCGCATTGCGGACAAAGGGCATGCGCATGCCGAGCCGGTCAAAGGCGTCGGTGAGGGCCGTGGCCGGACGGGCCGCGCGAGGATCGCTCAAGGGAAGGGCCAGGGTCATGGAAGACTCCTCGTCGGTGCCTCAACAGCTACGCCTCCCCACGCTGTCCGAACATTTGGGGCCGTCCCCTAAGTATCAGCACGGAGGCGACGGCAGACTTCGATTTGATCTCCGTCACGGAACGAGACTTTCCATCGGCGCACGCTGCCTTGGAGATTAGGAGGACAGCATGGACGAGTTCGGCGTGACCTGGATCGTGACAGCCGACGCAGTGGAGGCGCGGTTCTTTTCCGAACCCGTGCGGGCCGGCGCGCTGCGCGAGCTGCCGGATCTGCGGATGACCGCGAGCAACGCCGAGCGCGGCGCCGGGCGCCGCCAGGGGGCCACCGTGCATCAGCGCGTCGGCGCGGGGCGCCATGGCGCGGGCGAGCGCTCGCCCGAACACGAGGCCGAGCGGCGGTTCATGACGCGAGTGGCCACGCGTCTCATGGTGAGCGCCGGGCGCGGCGACTTCGACCGACTCGTGCTGATGGGTCCGCCGCACGCCTTGGGAGCCCTCAAGAGCGCGCTGCCGGCATCCGTGGCGGCGCGGTTGGAAGTCACCGATCCGCACGAGCGCAAGCAGGACGACGCGGAGTCCCTGCGTCGCCATCTCCGCGAAGCCCGCGCCCGCGCATGACCCTCGAGCTCACCTTCCAAGCCGCCGCTGGCCGCGCCGTTGATCTCGCGCAAGGCGCGCCGCCGGTTGCCACCTAGTTTAACGCCCACAGGAGAAATGCCGATGTCGAAATCCCTGACCCGCAAGGTGAAGCACGAGCTTGAGGACACCCTTGAGGACGTCGCCAAGACGCTGCGCCAAGCCGCCGACGGCTTGAGCGACGACGCCGAGAAGGCGGTGGCGCAGGCCGCTCAGGCCCTTCGCCTGGCCGCTGAGGCGCTCGCCGACAAGGCCTCGCCCGAAGTGAAATACGTGGCGCAGAAGGCCGTGGCCGAGGCCAAGGCGCATCCGGTCGCCACCGCGGCTGCGGCCCTTTCGGCGGCGGCGGCGCTGATCACCATCCTGAGCGTCACGCGGAAGAAGTCCGCCTAGCCCAGATCCGCTCACGGGCGGCCGCCGAGGAGCCGGCGATGACGAGGCGCGGAATGCTGGTCGGCGGCCTCGCGGCGGCGGCGGCGGCGCTGGGCGGGGTCGCCTGGCGCTTCCGCATGGACCTCGGCCGCGCGCAGGCCGGCGCCCGCGACGGGAGCCGGTTGCTGAGCCTTTCCGGCCAGTTGATCGAGTACGCTGACCGGGGCGGCGGTCCCGCCCTGCTGTCGATCCATGGAGCGGGCGGCGGCTTCGACCAGGGGCTCGCCAACGCCTCCGAGCTGGTGGGGGACGGCTACCGGATCGTCGCGCCGTCGCGGTTCGGCTACCTGCGCACGCCGGTCCCACCCGACGCCTCCCCGGCGGCGCAGGCCGAGGCCCATGCGGCGCTGCTGGAGGCGCTCGCGATCCCCAAGGCCATCGTCCTAGGCGTCTCGGCGGGCGCCCGATCGGCGGTGGAGCTGGCGCTACGGCGGCCCGAACGGGTCGCGGCCCTGGTCCTCATGGTCCCCGGCCTCTACGCGCCGCAGAGCCCCGTTTCGATCGAGCCCAGCCGCGGCAGCCGCTTCGCGTTCTGGGTGGTCAACGCCGGTGGCGACTTCGCCTGGTGGGCCGCGATGAAAATGGCGCCGTCGACCCTCATCCGATTCCTCGGCGTCCGGCCGGAACTGGTCGCGGCTGCCTCGCCGGCCGAGCAGCGACGTGTCTTGGACATCGTGCGCAGCGTCGAGCCCCTGTCGCGGCGCTATCGCGGGATCAATGTCGACAGCACGCCGGACCTGCACGAACTGCCGCTGGAGCGGATCTCCGCCCCGACCCTCATCGTCTCGGCCCGCGACGACCTCTTCAACACCCTGCCGGCGGCGCGGTATGCGGCGGACCGGATCCCCGGCGCGCGGCTCGCCGTCTTCGATACCGGGGGACACCTCCTGGTCGGACGCGGGGCCGCGGTCCGCGCGGAGGTGTCGGCGTTCCTCGATGGCGGAGGCCCCGAGCCGGCTGGAGGCGCTCAGGACTCGCCGAACTAGCGCCAGGCCCTTGTGGCCACCAGCCGCCGGGGCGGGCGATGACAGCAGAGGTGGGGGCGGATCGGCCTACGGACCAGTCCGGCGAAGCCTGCGGAATCTCCTGCCGTGACATTCACGCGGCGGAAGGTCGATTAGCTGAATCGGATCCAGCAAGCATGCAACATGGCCTATGGAGCAGCGCGGGCAGCTCGCCGCTGCCGGCCTGCATGCCTGATAGATCGGCAGCGCGCCATGAACCGACATTGGGATCGGGCCGGAGAGCGGACCTTCGTCCGCCCTGTCCGTCTGCGACCGCTCTCGACCCATAGTGGACGCTTAGATCGTCGCTAGCCTCGGTCGGCGGCGGATCGAAGCGCCAACCGCAGCAAATCCCACAATCATCATTCCCCAAGTAGCAGGCTCGGGAACGGCGGAGGAAACGGGGCTAAGGCTTACCAATCGCGTTCCAGAAACGCCAACTCCGTTGCGGTCGAGTGAGGCCTGGAATTGTGGAACCCCGTTCAGGTACAGGTTGAACGTCGGACGAGAACAGTTGGTGGCTGTGGTCGGGCAGAACACGCCCGAGTCAAGGGTGAGGTCAAACCGGTTGAAGCTGCCAAAGACTTGGCCTCGCGAGTAAAGGCTAGTCGTCCCATCGCCCTGATCAGAGAGCGTCAAAACGCCCGGCAAGCCTCCGCTTTGGTAGCCACCCCCGCTAGCCCCCATCAGCGACCCGTCGGTCAAGAAGTTGGTGATTGTCGCCGTGCCGGTCGCGTTGAATGAGCCGGGGCCGGTGACTAGCGGGCTACCGAACTCAAACGTCACGGTGCCTAAGGTTCCGAACACGCCGCTCGTGTCGAGGGTAACCCGCAAGGTCTCTGCAGTTAGCGCGGGCGTCGAGGCCAGTGTCATGGCCGCAGCAAACACGATTAGAGATCCGAATTTCCGCACAATGCCCTCCCGGCAAGCTCGAAAAAACCCAAACACGAGCGTTGCTCAGCTATAGCCGAAGTCCGGAAAGTCAGGAGTTTAAACCCCCCTGACGGGAATAAATGTCATGTGGAATTAATTCTCATGGACTTGGGCAGCCCGCTTTTCGCCCTGCCGAGGTATGCAGTGGGCACAGCTCGGCGCCCACTGTCGGCGAACGGTGGCAGCAGACCGCATTCAGGCAATTCTGCAAATTTCCTGCGACGGTGGGGTAGGGGATGCGCGCGCATGGGCCGGACCCCTCCCCCAGGGGGCGACTCTGGTGGCCCGGTCGATGCTGCCGTTCACCACCCCGTCCCGCTAAGCACATCCGACCCCAGGGGGCGGGTCGCACTACCGGTCACTACGAGAATCGCGGGGGCCAAAGGTTGGGGGAACACCGCGCGCCGCTGGTTTGATGGCTGAGATGATGGGTAGGAGATTCAAGCCTCCTCATTTCTCAGCGAAAACAAAGAAGGTTGGTGGATGCGACAGGGATTGAACCTGTGACCCCCTCGGTGTGAAGCTGTCAAAATAAGTATTCATGCGGTTTCAGATCGTTTCAAACCTTGGTGTTACTAAAAAACACTTTCGCGTTGATCTTCAGATTGTATCATCGAGTTCTGCCGGAACTGCCCCCAATCTGCCCCCAGAAACGAACCAATGTCCGGCAACGAGGAGGTCACTCGTGAGCCGCGCCATAGTCACCGATCGTGAACTCAATGCGCTGAAGCCAGACAGCGCCCGCTATGAGCGCGCCGTCGCGAAGGCGAGGGGGCTCTCCGTCCTCATCCACCCCAACGGCTGCAAGACGTTTGTGGTCCGTTACAGGTCGCCCGGCGGCGCTCGCCGGCGCCTCGCGCTGGGGGACTATCCCGCGGTGACCCTGGCCACCGCGCGTCTGCAGGCTGGGGCGTTGCGCCTTGAAGTCATGGGGGGAAAGGATCCCGCCGGGGAACGCGTAGCAGCGCGCCTCGAAGCGCGGATGGGAGAGACCCTGGAGCAGCTGGCGGAAGGATATTGGAAAGCAGCGGTTATCGGAATCCATGGGGGCCGCAAGCGTCCGCTGCGGCGCGAGACAGTCGACCGCCAGAAGAGCCTTTGGACGAGGCACTTAAAACCTGTCCTGGGCGGACGTCGATACAAGGAAATGCGCCGCGCCGACGTCCGGGAGTTCATGCAGGGCTTGGTGCTAAAGGGGAACCTCAGTCCAGCAACCGTCGCCAGCATCGGTGACGTAACTCCGCGCGCTCTTCGCCTACGCGCTGCATCAGGATCTCGTGGAGGCCAACCCGACGATCGGGCTCACCCGACCCATCGCGCCGCAATCGCGTTCACGGCTGTTCACGGACGCCGCGCTCTCCCAGATGCTCGTGCTGTTGCATGACGCCTCCGGGGCTGGAGATGGCCGCAGTGATCCCTATGCCCGGATGGCACCGCACATGGCTCTTGGCCTCCGGTTCCTGATCCTGACTCTAACGCGCCGAACTGAGGCGGCCGGCGCGCGCCGATCCGAGATCGATCCTGCCGCTCGAACCTGGACGATCCCTGGCGAGCGAACGAAGAACCGGCAGGCCCATGTAGTACCGCTTTCCCCGCAGGCAATCGAGGTGCTCGACGCGGCGCGCCGGTTGCCCGGGGCCGCTCTTGATGGCTACCTCTTCCCGTCGCCGACCAGGCCCGGAGCCCATCTGGAACCGCACGCGATAACCCGCGCCGTTAATCGCATGTGCGCCCGGCTGAGCCTCCCGCTGGGCTCCCCACACGATTTTCGCCGGACCGGCGCAACGACCTTGACCAGCGAACGCTACGGCTTTCGGCGATTTGTGGTCGGGAAGGTCCTGGGGCACACCGCCCACGACGGTGCGGCCGTCACGTCGGTTTATGACCGAAACGAGTACTTGGCCGATAAGCGTCAGGCGCTCGACGCCTGGGGCCGCCACGTCCAGGGGCTGACGCCGCAGGACCACGATGCTTCGCCGTCGCCGCAACGCAGGCACCTCCACCTAGTGACTGCTGCCTAGGGGCAATCGGAACGGGCGCGCGGATGGTGGTGCTGGCGACGGATTGAGGCTGCTTGAACCTTGGGATTTAGCGCCGGCTAGGCCCGGAGAAACTGCCGGAACGGCAGTGGATCGCCAAGGAACCCGCATCAGCCGGCAGATTGTCTAATCGACCCTGAGACTCAGAGGGCTTTCGCATGCGGAGGACAGTGGCGAGCGATCGCTGATGGGAAATTCATCAACCAATTGTGATGTTTAGGTGCGGCGCTTTTCAGGCGCATGCAGGGCGTCGCCGCTGGAACAGCCTGCACCATCTCGGGGCCGACACGGGCGCAGACTGAGGGTAGCGGAGCCTTTTCGTCACCGACTTTGAAGGTCGTAATGGGGGCCGCAACGAACCCGTCGAAGAGCCAACCATGGACCATCAGCGCGCTCCACTCCCTCAACGATTCCTCCGGACCCCGGAAGCCGGAAGGCTGCTGGGTCTTTCCGGACGGACTCTGGAGAAGCATCGGACCTACGGTACCGGTCCCGTCTATCGGAAGATCGGAGGACGTGTCGTCTACGCGATCTCGGATCTCCAGGCCTGGGCCGAACGCGGCAGACGCGCATCCACAAGCGAGCTGACCGGAGACTGCGTGTCCGCGGCCAAGCCTCGGGGTGTTGGCCGGAGTCTCAGGTCAGTCTGAGCAACTTCAGGGGTTTGTGCGGATCACCCCCATGCACGACGTCGCGAGACCGCGACCCCGGTCACTCGCGGTCCTTCAATGGGCGCGAACATTCTCTGCGCGGCGGCAGGCCGCATGCCGCCGCCGCGCGCTTTCCTCCAGTTTTGGGTGCTTTGCGCACCGTATTTCCCGCGCTGGAGGTCCGGCGTGGCTCACGATTCCGCAATTGTAAGATGGCTCTGCCGCTTACTGGGTGCTTACTGGAGCGGGAATTGCCGGTTTAGAGGTTCGCTGGTGGTCCTCTAAGTGCTTGAAACACTTAGAGGACCATGGTGCCGCCGGGCAGGATTGAACTGCCGACCTCAGCCTTACCAAGGATGCGCTCTACCACTGAGCTACGGCGGCGAAAAGGCGAGGGCGGGGCTATAGCCAAAGCCTGGGCCCGCGTGAAGCCCAAAAGCGCCGAAAGGCGTCTTGACGTGGTCGCCGTCTCGCCGCACCCCGGGCGGGCATGGAAAAATCGGAAAAAACAGCCGCCGAGGAGCGTGAGGCCAAACTCGCCGCGGCGCTGCGCGCCAACCTTAGGCGCCGCAAGAGCGCCGGGCGAGTCGCGCCGCCCGCCAGGCCCCCGGATCCCGAGACCCCCTCGTGACCGGGGCCGACTTTGCGCCGGTCGCCGCGCAGGCTAGATAGCGGAAAAGGGCCATGGCGCGCGCGGCGCGCCGGCCACCTTCGAGGGACGAATTTGGATCGCATCGCCATCATCGGCGGCGCGCGGCTGGAGGGCGTAATCCCCATCAGCGGCGCCAAGAACTCCGCCATCAAGCTGATGGCCGCCAGCCTGCTCACCGACGAACCGCTGCGGCTCACCAACATGCCGCGCCTCGCTGACACCCGGTTCCTGGGGCGTCTGCTCCAGCGGCTTGGGACTGAAGTCGAGGAGCGCGAGGGCGAAAACGGGGCCGAGACGCTGCTGCACACCCGCGAGATCGTCAGCGGCATCGCGCCCTACGATCTCGTCCGCCAGATGCGAGCTTCGTTCAACGTGCTGGGCCCCCTGATCGCGCGCACGGGACAGGCCAAGGTGTCGCTGCCCGGTGGTTGCACGATCGGCGCACGGCCCGTGGACCTTCACCTGGAGGCTCTGCGAACCCTGGGCGCGACCATCGATCTGCATGAGGGCTACGTCTACGCCCAGGCGCCGCGCGGGCTGATTGGAGCGGAGATCGTCTTTCCCTTCGTCTCGGTCGGCGCCACGGAGCACGCCATGCTGGCCGCGGTGCTGGCGCACGGCGAGACGGTGCTGACGAACGCCGCGTGCGAGCCGGAACTCGCTGACCTCGCCGACTGCCTCAACAAGATGGGGGCAAAGGTCACCGGGGCGGGGACCCCGACAATCCGCATCGAGGGCGTCGCGCGCCTCGGCGGGGCGACCCACGCGGTGATCCCCGACCGTATCGAGACCGGCACCTTCGCCCTGGCCGCGGCTATGGCCGGGGGTGAGGTCCGTCTGACCCGCACGCGCAGCGACTTTATCGACACCCTTCTGGACAAGATGGAAGAGGCCGGGGTCGGCGTAACCCGCCACGAGGACGGCGTGACCATCAGGCGCAACGGCGGTCGGCTGCAGGCTGTGGAGATCGAAACCGATCCCTATCCCGGTTTCGCCACCGACCTGCAGGCCCAGTTCATGGCGCTCATGACCCTCGCCGACGGCGAGAGCGTCATCCGGGAGACCATCTTCGAGAACAGGTTCATGCATGCGCCCGAGCTTGCGCGGCTGGGCGCCGACATCTCCGTGTCCGGCGGGGAGGCCCGGGTTCGCGGCGTCGAGGCTCTCGAGGGCGCGCCGGTGATGGCCACGGACCTGCGCGCGTCGGTCAGCCTGGTGATCGCCGCCCTGGCGGCCCGCGGCGAGACCTTGGTCAACCGTGTCTACCATCTGGACCGCGGCTTCGAGCGCCTGGAAGAGAAGCTTGGCGCCTGTGGCGCTCAGATCCGTCGCGTCGCCGGCGACAGCGAGTCGGAGGACTGACGATGACCACCTCTGAAGTCCCGCGCCTACGGCTGCTCGCGCAAGACGCCGACGACCTGAGGGTGATCGCCGCGGCCCTGCAGGACGCCGTCGGCAAGATCGGCGACATTGCCTATGAGCCGAACGCACGGCGGCTGACGCTGGGGTTCAATCGCTATCGCTGGGAAGGGCCGGGCGGGGAACGCGTGCGAAGCGGTCTGCAGATCGGCTCGGTGCTCAAGGTCCAGACGCGGAACCTGCGGCGGACCGCCAAATCTGCGGTGGTGGAACTCCTCACCGTTTCGTTCGAGCCCGGCGAGGCGCCCGGCGGGATCCTGACCTTGACCTTCGCGGGCGACGGGGACCTTCGCGCCACGGTCGAGTGCGTCGATGCCGTCCTGGCCGATGTCTCCGCGCCCTGGCCGACGCCCCGCACCCCGACGCATGAGGCCTGACAGGCCATAGCCTTGCAGCGACAGTGCCGCTAAGAGAGCGCGCCATGCGTCGTTTCAATTTCTCAGATCCCGGCTTCGAGGCCGCCTTCGCCGCCTTCGTCGAAGAGCGCCGCGAGACGCCCGAGGACGTGGATGTCGCCGTTCGGGACGTGCTGACGGCCGTGCGCGCCGAGGGCCTGGCCGCTGTCCTGCGCTACGGGAAGCTGTTTGACCGCGCCGAAGTCGATGAGACCAACATCCGCGTCACGATCGAGGAGATCGAAGCCGGCGCCGCCCAATGTGCGCAGGAGGTGCGCGAGGCCATCGCCTTCGCCGCCGGCCGGATCCGAAGCTATCACGAGCGCCAGCGCCCGGCGGACGCCTGGTTCACGGACGAGGCCGGTGTGCAGCTCGGCTGGCGCTGGACGCCCATCGAGGCGGTGGGAATCTATGTCCCTGGCGGCCGCGCGGCCTATCCGTCCACCGTGCTGATGAACGCGGTCCCGGCCTCGGTCGCCGGCGTCGACCGCATCGCGATGGTCACGCCGCCCGGCCGCCTGCAACCCGCCGTGCTGGCGGCGGCCAAGGAGGCCGGCGTCACTGAGATCTGGCGCGTCGGCGGGGCCCAGGCGGTGGCGGCCCTCGCCTATGGCGCTGGGCCGATCCGTCCGGTGGACAAGATCGTCGGCCCGGGCAACGCCTACGTCACCGCGGCCAAGCGCCGAGTCTACGGCACGGTGGGCATTGATGCGCTGGCCGGTCCGTCAGAGATCGTCGTCGTGGCCGACGGCGCGAACAATCCCGAATGGATCGCGGCGGATCTGCTCTCCCAGGCCGAGCATGATCCGGCCGCCCAGGCGATCCTGATCAGCGACGACGAAGCCTTCGCCGACAAGGTCGCCGCCGCCGTCGAACGGCAGCTCACCAGCCTGGCGACCGGCGCGGACGCCGCGGCCTCCTGGCGCGACCACGGGGCGGTGGTGATCGCTCCGCTGGACGAGGCGCCGCGGCTGGTCGACCTCATCGCCCCCGAACACGTCGAGTTCGCTATGGATGAGCCCGAGCGCCTGGCCGACCGGGTTCGCCACGCCGGCGCGATATTCCTGGGCCGCCACGCGCCCGAGGCCATCGGCGACTATGTGGCCGGCTCCAACCACGTGCTGCCGACCAGCCGCGCGGCGCGATTCTCATCGGGCTTGTCGCTCTACGATTTCATCAAGCGCACCTCGATCGTGAAGTGCGACGAGGCGGCCTTCGCCGCCCTGGGTCCCGCGACCGTGGCCCTGGCCGACGCCGAGGGCCTGCCAGCCCACGCCCGCTCGGCGGCGATTCGCCTGGGGCGTGGCTGAGCCGGGAAGCTGAACGGTTCCTGTCAACGGCGTCGCAGAGGCCGTTCAGGAAGGCTCGTCTAGTGTGTCTTTCATCGGGGCAGGTCCTCGAAAGAGACAGATCGAACTGGACGGAGACCAAGCCATGCTTAATTCCACCACCTCGAAACTGATGCGCGGCGTGACCGTGGCCGGCCTCGCCGGCGTCCTGGCGGCCGGCGCGTTCTCGAGCGCCAACGCCCAGCAATATCGCGCGCCGACCGGCGGCGGCGTCGGCTCCATCGTCAGTTGCGACGCCCCCGGCGGCAAACAGGCCGGCGGTGCGGTGATCGGCGCCCTCCTGGGTGCGGTGGCCGGCTCGAACCTGGCCAAGAACGACCGCGGCACGGGGACGGCGATCGGCGCCGTGGCCGGGGCTGCGACCGGCTCCTATGTGGGCTGCAAGATGCAGCGCGACCGCCAGGCCCAGACCGCCTACGGCCCTTCCAATGGCCACGCCTACGCCCAGCCGGCGACCTATGTTCAGAACGGCTATCGGCTGAACGGCAATCTGGCTCCGGCCAAACTCGTCCGCGACGGGGGCGGCTTCGTCGCCACCTCAACCCTGAACCTGCGGGCGGCTCCGACCACCTCGTCGGCTCGGGTCGGCAGCTTGCGGGCCGGTGAAAGCTTCCAGGCCATGGCGCGGGTGCGCGGCAGCGAATGGATCCTGGTGGGTCGCGGTGGCGTCGGGGTGGGTTATGTCCACGGCGCCTATGTCCAGCCCGCCGGCTACCAGCAGGCGAGCTACGGCTACTAGGCTTTCACGACACGGTTTCGGCTACCATCAGCCCCCGGCGCATACGCGCCGGGGGCTTTTTTCTTGGTCCGAAGACCGAAGTTCGCACGGAGCAGGATGACGTTAGGGGTTGGTTTGCAATAAACGTCGACGCAAGCCTTCCCCAAACCGAGCCCATGGCCGCCGACGATCGCAACATTCAGCGCCTGCAGTCCGTAGAGATCGACGAGGAATCCCTCGCCGCCGTCTCGCGTGACCAGGAGCAGGAACGCCAGATCGCGATCTTCGACCTGCTGGAGGAGAACTACTTCCATCCCGAGGGCGCCGAGGGAGGGCCCTATGACCTGCGCATGGGCCTGGTCGAAAACCGCCTGGTCCTCGACGTGACGGGGCCTGGCTACGAAAAGCGCCACATCCTGTCGCTTTCGCCGTTCCGTAGTCTGATCAAGGACTACTTTATGATCTGCGAGAGCTACTATCAGGCGATCCGCAATTCGACGCCGCAGCAGATCGAGGCCTTGGACATGGGGCGGCGCGGGTTGCACAACGAGGCGTCCGAACTCTTGCGCACCCGCCTGCTGGGCAAGATCGAGACCGACCTGGACACCGCCCGGCGGCTCTTCACCCTGATCTGCGCCCTGCACTGGCGGGGCTAGGGCGCATGGTCGATGACGCCGTGCGCGCGCCTCTGCCCGGGGCCGTGCTGTTCGCCTGCAATTTCAACCGCGTCCGTTCGCCGATGGCCGAGGCGCTGCTGAAGCGCGCGCTGGGCGACCGGATCTATGTGGACAGTTGCGGCCTGCGTCGCGACACGACAGACGCCGGCGAGAGCGTGGATCCCTTCGTCGCCGCGGTGATGGCCGAGATCTCCTGCGACGTGGCGGCGCATAGTCCCAAGACCTTCGACGATCTTGAAGACGATAGCTTTGACCTGGTCGTCTCGCTCACACCCGAAGCCCAGCACCGGGCCGTCGAACTGACCCGTGGACGGGCGGCCGAGATCGAATACTGGCCAACCTTCGATCCAACCCTGACGGACGGTTCGCGAGAGGCCCGCATGGCCGCCTACCGCGAGGTTCGCGACGCACTCGCGCTCCGGATCGCTGAGCGATTCGGTCGCTAAGAAACCCTCCGAACTGGCGCTAGCCATCGATCCGACGAGCGCGTAAAGCGCTCTGCGATATAATTGGCGCTACGGCTCGCCCGACTCATCGTGCGAACCGCTCGTCTTGGTCGTCGGTCAGTTTGGGAGCCTGCATGGCGAAGGAAGAACTTTTGGAGTTTCCGGGCACGGTGAGTGAGGTCCTCCCCAACGCCACGTTCCGAGTCAAACTTGAGAACGACCACGAGATTATCGCCCACACCGCCGGCAAGATGCGTAAGAACCGCATCCGGGTCTCGGCCGGCGACAAGGTCCTGATTGAAATGACGCCATACGATCTCACCAAAGGCCGCATAACGTTCCGCGTCCGCTAAGACGGCGATTGCAGCACATGATTTCGCATCGCCTGGTGCTCGCCTCCGCAAGTCCCAGGCGGCTTGATCTCCTGCGTCAGATCGGCCTGACGCCCGACGCGGTGGACGCCGCCGAGATCGACGAGACCCCCCTCAAGTCCGAGACGCCGCGGCAGACTGCGCTGCGCCTGGCCTGCGCCAAGGCCGCGGCCGTGGCGGCCAAGCAGCCCGACGCTTTCGTGCTGGCGGCCGACACTGTGGTGGCGGTGGGCAGCCGAATCCTGCCCAAGGTCGAGACGCAGGCCGAGGGCCGCAAGTGCCTGGAGCTGCTGTCGGGCCGCGCGCACCGCGTCCTGACCGGCGTCGCGGTCCAGGCCCCGGGTGGGCGAATGGCCAGCCGTCTCGTGGAGAGCCGCCTGCATTTCAAGCGCCTGCTGCCCGCCGAGATCGAGGCCTATCTCCAGGGTGGAGAGGGGGTCGGCAAGGCCGGCGGCTACGCCATCCAGGGCCGGGCGGGCGCCTTCGTCATGGCGATCCAGGGCTCCTATCCCGCCGTGGTCGGCCTGCCGCTCTATGAGACCATGAACCTGCTGAGCGGCCTCGGGTTCTCCAGGCCATGAGCGAGCGGCGTCTCTATCTGGATCGCGGCGTCGGCGAGACCCGAGGCGTGGTGACGCTCGACGGGCGGCCCGAGCGGCTGCTGATCGCCCGCGACGGTGAGTCGGCGACCGCCAGGCTCGGGGCGCGTCTGGTCGGCCGCATCCGCAAGGTGGAGCCAGCCTTCGCCTCTGCCTTCGTCGATCTGGGTGGGGTCGAGGCCCTTTTGTCCTACAGGCCCGAAGCCCGGCCCGTCGAAGGCCAATCCCTGGAAGTCGAGATCCGCACCGAGGCGCGGGCTGGAAAGCTCGCCACCGTGCGCGCCATCGGGCCGGCCGAGGGCCCGCCGCGCCTGCTCACCGCCGCGCCGGGCATCGCCGAGCAACTCGCCGGCTTCGCGCGCAATGTGCAGCTGATCGAGGGCCGCGAAGCGCGCCGCGCGGCCGACGAGGCCGAGGCCGACGCCCTGGAGATTGTCCATCCGCTGCCCGGCGGCGGGACCCTGGCCATCGAACCCACCCGCGCCCTGGTCGCCATTGACGTGGATATCGGCGAGCGCAAGGGCCAGGACGCCAAGCGCGTCACCCGCCAGGCCAATCTCACCGCCCTGGCGGTCGCCGGTCGGCTGTTGCGCCTGAAGAGCCTCGGCGGCATCGTGGTCATCGACCTCGTTGGCCGTGGCCACGATGGAAACGCCCTGATGACCGCCGCCCGCGCCGCCTTCGCCCCCGACAATCCTGGCGTCGCCATCGGCCCGGTGGGCCGCTTCGGCACCATGGAGCTGACCGTGCCGCGCAGGGCGCCGCCGGTGGCCGAGCTGCTGTGTGACGCCAAGGGCCGGCTCACCGACCTGACCCTGGCCCTGCGCCTGATCCGCGCCATCGAGACCGAGGGCGCGGCCCAGCCGGGAGCCCGGCTGACCGCCGTCTGCGCCCCGGAGATCGCCACCGCCGCCCAGCCGTTCGCGGCGGGGCTGGCCGGCAGGATCGGCGCGCGCTTCGAAATTCGCTCCGATCCAGCCGCTCCGCGCGAGCGCTTCGATGTGAGCGGCCGATGAGCGCCTGTCCCGTCTGCGGCAAGCCGGTCCAGCCGGAGTACCGCCCGTTCTGCTCGAAACGCTGCGCCGACGTGGACCTGCATCGCTGGCTGAAGGGCAGCTACGCCATCCCCGTCAGCGACGAGGACGAACACCCGGCCGACGGAGACGCGGAAGACTAGCGACCTCGCTGGACAGCCGCGAAAGCCTCTTCTATAGACGCGGCTCCCGCGTTGGCGGGACCTAGGCCTGGGTAGCTCAGTTGGTAGAGCAGCGGATTGAAAATCCGCGTGTCGGTGGTTCGAATCCGCCCCCAGGCACCACTCCTCCTCGCACAATTTGATCTCGTGGCCGGCGGTGCGACATTGTCGCATGGCTGATCAATTGATTGCCTTCGCGGCGCCGCGAACGCTCAACCTGTGGCCGTTCTGATACGGTCGTGCAACAAGACTGTCACAGCTGATTGACAACGCTGTTCGGCGCACCCTTTCATCGCGGCTTGACCCGTCAGGAATGGGATTCTGGTGACGAGCCGCCCCGCAGAGCCTGTCGGAACATTGGCCACCGCCCTGGCCCACGCCGCGCGTCTACTGCCATCAAATCCCGATCTGGCCGAGGCGCAGTCGCGCGAAATCCTGAAGGTCGCGCCGGAGCATCCGGACGCCGTGACACTGCTGGCGGCCGCCCTGCGCCGCCAGGGCCGCTCCACCGCCGCGCTCGAGGTCCTGGGCCCGGCGACCGAAGCCCGGCCCGACCTCGCCCAACTCCAGTTTGAAACCGCCCTGGCGCGGATGTCGCTCGGCGATGGTCCGGGCGCGATCACCGCCCTCGAGCGTGTCGTGGCGATTGCCCCCGACCACGCGCAGGCCTGGCGGGCCTTGGGCGACCAACTCACCCTGGCCGACCGTTTCGACGAGGCCGACGCGGCCTATGCCCGTCACATCAAGGCCTCCACCCGCGACCCGAGGCTGATCGAGGCGGCCACGGCGCTCTGTGAGAACAAGCTCGCCGTGGCCGAGCGGCTGCTGCGCGACTTCCTGAAGGCCCACCCCACCGACGTGGCCGCCATCCGAATGCTGGCCGAGACCGGAATGCGGCTTGGCCGCTACGACGACGCCGAGGCGCTGCTGGCCCGCGCCCTGGAACTGGCGCCCAGCTTCACGGCCGCTCGGCAGAACTACGCCACGGTGCTCTATCGCCAGAACAAGTCCGCCCAGGCCATCGCCGAGGTCGACCGGCTGCTGGTCGACGATCCACGCAATCCCGGACATCGCAATCTGAAGGCCGCCGCCCTTGGGCGGATCGGCGAGTACGACGCTGCCATCGAGTGCTTCGCCGGTGTCCTGGCCGACGTCCCGGGCCAGCCCAAGATCTGGATGAGCTACGGCCACGCCCTGAAGACCGTCGGTCGCCAGGCCGAGGCTGTCGAAGCCTACCGTCGGAGCTTGGCTATCCAGCCCAGCCTAGGCGAGGCTTATTGGAGCCTGGCCAACCTCAAGACCGTGAAATTCACCGACGCCGACGTGGCCGCCATGGAAGAGCAACTCGCCCGGCCCGACCTCTGCGACGACGACCGCTTTCATCTCCATTTTGCCCTGGGCAAGGCGCTGGAGGACGCGGGTCGCTTCGAGGCGTCCTTTGCTCATTACGACAAGGGCGCGGCCCTGCGCCGGGCCGGCCTCGACTACGAACCCGACGAGACCTCGCGCCATGTGGCCCGCTCCAAGGCGGTGTTCACACCCGAATTCTTCGCCGAGCGGGCGGGGCAGGGGGCCCAGGCAGGCGATCCGATCTTCATCGTCGGCCTGCCGCGGGCCGGCTCCACCCTCATCGAGCAGATTCTGGCCAGCCACTCACAGGTCGAGGGCACCCAGGAACTACCCGACCTCATCGCCATGGCTCGACGGCTAGGCGGCAAGCCCCAGGAGGGCAAGGCGTCCGACTACCCTGAAGGCTTGGCGCGCCTGGATGCGGTTCAGGTCCAGGCCCTGGGCGACGAGTTCCTGGCCCGCACCCAGGTTCACCGCAAGCTCGGGCGGCCATTCTTCATCGACAAGATGCCCAACAACTGGGCCCATGCCGGCCTAATCGCCCTGATCCTGCCGACCGCGAAGATCATCGACGCGCGACGCCATCCGCTGGGCTGCTGCTTCTCCGGCTTCAAGCAGCACTTCGCCCGCGGCCAGGGCTTCACCTACAGCCTCTCCGACATCGGCCGCTACTACGCCGACTATGTGGAGCTGATGGCCCATTTCGACGCCGTCCTTCCGGGCCGCGTCCATCGGGTCATCTATGAGGAAATGGTCGCCGACCCCGAACGCGAGGTCCGCCGCCTGCTCGACCATTGCGGCCTGCCGTTCGAGGAGGGCTGCCTGCGCTTCTACGAAAACGATCGCGCGGTGCGGACGGCCAGCTCGGAGCAGGTCCGCCGGCCAATCTTCGCCGAAGCCACCGACCATTGGCGGAACTACGAGCCCTGGCTCGGCCCGCTCAAGGCCGAACTGGGACCTGTGCTGAAGACCTATCCACGCGCGCCATGAGGCGCGGGGTAATTGAGGGGTGACTATGAAACTAAGAACATCGCCGAGGACGTTGCCGGCAGTACTGCTGGCTTCGACCATGCTCACCGGCCTGGCGGCCCCGGCGTTCGCGCAGACGGCCCTGGAGGAGGTCGTCGTCACCGCGCAGAAGCGGTCCGAGAACCTCCAGGACGTTCCGATCAGTATCCAGGCGCTCGGAACCGAGAAGCTGGATGAGCTGCAGGTCTCAGACTTCGCGGACTACGTGAAGTTCCTGCCCAGCGTGACCATCAAGTCCGCCGGCCCCGGCTTCAGCACCGTCTACATGCGTGGTGTGGCCTCGGGTGAGAACAACAACCACTCCGGGCCCCTACCCAGCGTCGGCGTCTATCTCGACGAACAGCCGGTGACGACCATCACCGGGCCGCTCGACATCCACGTCTACGACATCGCCCGCGTCGAGGTCCTGGCCGGCCCCCAGGGCACCCTCTACGGCGCCAGCTCCCAGGCCGGCACCATCCGCATCATCACCAACAAGCCGTCCGTCGCTGGCTTTGAGGCCGGGTACGACCTGGAGGTCAACCATCTGAGCCACGGGGCCTATGGCGGCTCGGCCGAAGGCTTCGTCAACCAGCCGCTGGGCGACCGCGCGGCTGTGCGCCTCGTCGGCTGGGCGGTGCACGATGGTGGCTATATCGACAACGTCCCCGCATCGTTCACTTACCCAAGCGGCAATATCACCGTGAACAACGGCCCGTTCGTGGAAGGCAACTACAACGAGGTTGATACGGCCGGCGCCCGGGCGGCGCTGAAGATCGACCTGAACGAGACCTGGACCGTCACCCCCACCCTGATGGGGCAGCGGACCCAGGCCGATGGCGGTTTCGCCGTCAACCCCGCGCTCGGCAAGTTCAAGACCAGCCGCTTCCGTCCCGAACAGTCGGACGACAAGTGGTTCCAGGCCTCGCTGACCGTCGAGGGCAAGATTTCCAGCCTCGATCTCACCTATGCCGGCGCCTACATGAAACGCTGGGTGGATAGCGAGTCCGACTATTCGGACTACTCCTATTTCTACGACACCCTGTTTGGATCCGGCGCCAATCTGACCGACGATGGCGGCAACTTCATCGACACGACGCAGTACATCCAGGCCAAGGATTACTACACCAAGCAGAGCCACGAACTCCGGCTGGCGACGCCCACCGACTATCGGCTGCACGGGGTGGCGGGTCTGTTCTACCAGAAGCAGTCTCACAACATTCAACAGCGCTATCGGGTCGATTGGCTCGCGACCGCCACCGAGGTTCCCGGCTGGCCCGACACCCTGTGGCTGACCAAGCAAGTCCGCACCGACCGCGACTATGCGGCCTTCGTCGACGGCACCTTCGATGTCACCGACCAATTGTCGGTCACCGGCGGCGTCCGCTTCTTCAAGTCGCACAATTCCCTTGAGGGCTTCTTCGGCTTCGGAACCGGCTATTCTTCCGGAACCGGCGTCGCCGCCTGCTTCGGCCCGGCGATCGTCGAGGGCGGGCCCTGCACCAACGTCGACAAGTCGGTGAAGGAGACCGGCGAAACCTATCGGGTGAACGCCCAGTACAAGATCGACGAAGACAAGATGGTCTACGCGACCTACTCCACCGGATTCCGGCCGGGCGGCATCAACCGGCGCGGCACGCTTCCGCCGTACAAGTCCGACTTCCTGAAGAACCTGGAGGCCGGCTGGAAGACGACCTGGTTGAACGGCATGTTGCGCTGGAACGGCGCCGTTTATTCCGAGAAGTGGGACGACTTCCAGTTCTCGTTCCTGGGCGCCAACGGCCTGACCGAGATCCGCAACGCCGGCAAGGCCAAGATGCGCGGCGTCGAATCCGACATCAACTGGCTGGTGACCGAGGGACTGACCCTCACAGGCTCGGCCGCCTACACCAAGGCGGAACTGGACGAGGACTATATTCCCGACCCCAGCGCGCCGCCGGAGGCGCTGAAAGGGACATCCCTCCCGATCACGCCCAAGTTCAAGGCCAACCTCGTGGCCCGCTACGAATGGCCGATCGGCGAAATGGACGCTCACGTTCAGGGCGCCCTGGCCTACACCGGGTCGAACTATCCGGACCTGACCATCGACGACCGCGCGGTGGTGGGGAAGATTTCGTCCTATACGACCGTCGACCTGACGACGGGTCTCGAACGAGGCTCGTGGCGCGTCGAGGCCTATGTGAAGAACCTGTTCGACGAGGACGGCGCACTGAATAAGTTCGTCCAGTGCACTTCGTCGGTCTGTAGCCGTGTCTACACGATCCCGATCCGGCCTCGGACCATCGGCTTCAGGTTCGGGCAGTCGTTCTGAGCGGACGGTTCTCTCGCGAGCTCGCCCCGATCCGCCGTCAGGCGCTGATCGAGGCGACGCTCGCGAGCCTCGCCGCCCGAGGTCTCGGCGCGGTGTCGGTGCGCGACGTCGCCGTCCGCGCCGGCGTCTCGCCGGGCCTGGTGCGCCACCATTTCGGTAGTTTCGGGGCCTTGCTGGTTGAGGCCTACCGACATGTGGTCCAGCGGGTGGACGACCATATCGACGCCACGATGGCGGGCGCGGGTGGGGATCCCGACCGCCGGCTGGCGGCTTTTATCGCGGCCAGCTTCTCGCCGACCATCGTCGACCGCGACCTGCTTTCGGCCTGGCTGGGCTTCTGGGGCCTGGTCCGCACCGATCCCGAGGCCGCGCGCCTGCACGCCGAGACCTACGGCGCCTATCGCGGACGGATTGAGGCCTTGCTGGCCGCCGCCGCGCTGGCGCGTGGCAGGGCGGTCGACGTGCGCGCCGGCGCGCTCGGCCTCTCCGCCATGCTGGACGGGCTCTGGCTCGAACTCTGCCTGGACCCCGCCACCTTCACCCCCGACGAGGCCACCCGGCTCGCCGCCGACTGGACCGCGCGCTTCCTCCAGGGCGGAGAGGCGGTCTAGCCCTTGCTGTCACCGCCTTGCTATACGACTGTATAGTAACGACGATGTGGGGTCGCCGCGATGAATCCTGAGATCGAACGCAGCCTGCCGGCCTGGATCTACAGCGATCCCGGCTTCTTCGAGCGCGAGCGGGAAGGCGTCTTCCGCACCGCCTGGCAGGTGGTTTGCCACGTCAACGACGTGCCGAACGCGGGCGACTACCAGACACTCGACTTCCTGGGGGAAAAGGTCCTGGTCCTGCGCGGCGCCGACGGCGTGGTGCGCAGCTTCCACAACGCCTGCCGCCACCGGGCCGCGCGGTTGGTCGACGGCTCGCATGGCAATTGCGGCCACCGGCTGGTCTGCCCCTATCACGCCTGGAGCTACGGCTTGGACGGCGCCCTGCTGCGCCCCCCGCCCTGGCAGGGCTTCGGCGACCTCGATCTCAGCCAGCACGGCCTGGCTCCGGTGGAGCAGGAGATCTTCCTGGGCTTCGTCTTCGTCCGCTTCGCGCCGGGCTCGCCTAGCGTGGCCGAGATGATGGCGCCCTATCTGGACGAACTGGCGCCCCACGGCTTCGAGACCCTGGTCCCCCAGGGCCGGGTCACCCTGCGACCCCGCCCGGTCAATTGGAAGAACGTCGCCGACAACTATGCCGACGGCCTGCACATCCCCGTGGCCCATCCCGGCCTCACTCGGCTGTTCGGCCCCAGCTACGCCATGGAAGTCCAGCCCTGGGTCGACAAGCTGTGGGGCGAGGTCACCGAGACGCCGTCGTCCAATTGGTCTGAGCGGGGCTACCAGGCCCTCATGCCGGTCTTCGACCACCTGCCGCCGGAACAGCGCCGCCGCTGGAGCTACTACAAGCTCTGGCCGAACCTCGCCTTCGACGTCTATCCGGATCAGGTCGACTTCATGCAGTTCATCCCTGTCTCGCCGAAGGAGACCCTGATCCGGGAAATCTCCTACGTCCGGCCCGACAGCCGCCGGGAGGCCCGCGCCGCGCGCTACCTCAACTGGCGCATCAACCGCCAGGTCAACGCCGAGGACACGGTGCTGATCCAGCGGGTCCAGGACGGCATGGGCTCCTCGTCCTATGTCAGCGGACCCCTGTCGCCCGGCGAAGTCTGCCTGGCGAGCTTCGCCCGCCGGCTGAAGGCGGACATCCCCGAGGCGGCCTTGCCGCACCCTCCGGCGAAGGCGGCCTGACATGGCGAGCGAGCGCGACATCCTGATCGTCGGCGGCGGCCATAACGGCCTGGTCTGCGCGGCCTATCTCGCCGCGGCGGGCCTCAAGGTAACGGTGCTGGAGCGCCGGAGCGTGGTCGGCGGCGCCGCGGTGACCGAGGAATTCCATCCCGGCTTCCGCAACTCGGTGGCCAGCTACACCGTCTCCCTCCTCAATCCCAAGGTCATCGCCGACCTCGACCTGCATCGCCACGGCCTGAAGATCGTCGAACGCAAGGTGTCGAACTTCCTGCCCGTGCCCGGCGGCTATCTGGCCACCGGCGACGGCCGCACCAAGTCCGAGGTCGCCAAGTTCTCGCAAAAGGACGCCGATCGCCTCGACGCCTATGGCGACCGTCTGGAGGCCATCGCCGACGTCCTGCGCGACCTGGTCCTGCAGACGCCGCCCAACCTGGTGGAGGGGGGGCTGGCCCAGGCCATTCCCGAGCTGCTGAAGAGCGCCAGCCTTGGCCGGAAGCTCGGCCACCTGGACATGACCGCCAAGCGCGACCTGCTGGCCCTGTTCGCCCAGTCCGCCGGCGACTGGCTGGACGGCTGGTTCGAGAGCGATCCGATCAAGGCCGTCTACGGCTTCGACGGGGTGGTGGGGAACTATGCCAGCCCCTACACGCCGGGCTCGGCCTATGTCCTGCTGCACCATGTGTTCGGCGAGGTGAACGGCAAGAAGGGCGCCTGGGGTCACGCCATCGGCGGCATGGGCGCCATCACCCAGGCCATGGCCGCCTGCTGTCGCGAGCGCGGCGTGGAGATCCGCACCGATGTCCCCATCGCCGAGATCCTGGTGGAGAAGGGTCGGGCCGTGGGGGTGGTCACCGAGAAGGGCGAGACCATCCGCGGCCGCGCCGTGGTCTCCAACCTCAATCCCAAGCTGCTGTTCGGCAAGCTGGTGGACCGTTCGTACCAGCCTGCGGATTTCGCCGAGCGCATCGACCGCTATCGCAGCGGCTCGGGCACCTTCCGCATGAACGTGGCGCTCTCCAGACTGCCGGACTTCACCTGCCTGCCCGGACCGGGCGACCACCTGACCGCCGGCATCATCATCGCCCCCAGCCTGGCCTATATGGAACAGGCCTATGCCGACGCCCGGGCCCACGGCTGGTCCAAGGCTCCCATCGTCGAGATGCTGATCCCGTCCACCCTGGACGACAGCCTGGCGCCGGCCGGCCAGCACGTCGCCAGCCTGTTCTGCCAGCACGTGGCGCCGACCCTCTCCGGCGGTCGCTCCTGGGACGACCACCGCGAGGAGGTCGCCGACTTGATGATCGCCACGGTGGAGGCTCAGGCCCCCGGCTTCGCCGCCTCGGTGGTCGGCCGCCAGGTCTTGTCGCCGCTCGATCTTGAGCGCACTTTCGGCTTGAGCGGGGGCGACATCATGCACGGCAATCTCAGCCTGGATCAGATGTTCTCGGCGCGCCCGGTTCTGGGCGCGGGCGACTATCGCACCCCGATCGCCGGTCTCTACCAGTGCGGGGCGGGCACTCATCCCGGCGGCGGCGTTACCGGCGCGCCAGGCCACAACGCTGCGCGCGAGATCGTCAGGGACGCCCGTCGCGGACGGCTCGGAACCGCTTGAGCCAGAGGGCGGACGCCGTGGCGGCCGACGCCCCCTCCGAGCCGGGCGCGGCGCGTGGCCTTGGCCCCTTCGCGGCGACCATCCTGGTGGCCGGCAACATGATCGGCTCCGGGGTCTTCCTGCTGCCGGCCTCCCTGGCGGCGATCGGCAGCGCCAGTGTCATCGGCTGGGCGGTCGCCTCGGTGGGCGGCCTGGTCCTGGCCCTGGTCTTCGCCCTGCTGGGGATCATGCGGCCGGACGTCAATGGCCTGGTCCGCTATCCCGCCGACGCCCTGCATCCGGCCTTCGGCTTCCTGTCCTGGAGCGCCTATTGGGTGGCCTCCTGGGTCGGCAATGTCGCGATCGCCATCGCCGCCGTCGGCTATCTGGCGGTCTTCCTGCCCGGGCTGATCGGGCCGGTCGCGACCCTGGCGACAACCCTGATCATCATCTGGCTGATGACGGCGGCCAATCTCTGGGGGCCGCGGGTGGTGGTCTGGCTGGCGGCCTCGACCCTTGTGATCGGGCTGATCCCCATCCTCGCCGCCATCGGCCTGGGGATTCTGCACTTCGATCCTGACATTTTCTGGGGTTCCTGGAACGTCAGCGGCCAGCCTCTGAGCAAGGTGGTGCCCGGGTCGCTGGTGATGATCTTCTGGGCGTTCATGGGGCTGGAGAGCGCCAGCGTGGCCGCCGCCGCGGTGGACAATCCCCGCCGCAACCTGCCGATCGCGGCCCTGGGCGGCGTGGCCCTGGCCTCGCTCGTCTACACCACCGCCACCGCCGCGGTGATGGGCGTGATCCCCGCCGAGCGGCTGGCCGCCTCCACCGCCCCCTTCGCCGACATGGTCGCCCTCGCCGCGGGTCCCATCGCGGGCGCGGTGGTGGCCGCCTGCGCGCTCGCCAAGACCCTGGGCACACTGGGCGGCTGGGTGCTGGTCGCCGCCGAGGCCGGCCGTGTGGGCGCCGCCAGCGGCTATCTCCCGAAGGCGCTCTCCACCCAGGCCGTCCACGCCACCCCGGTCCGCGACATCCTGCTGGTGGCCGTGCTCATGTCCCTGGCGGCCCTGGCCACCCTGTCGCCGACCCTGACCAAGCAGTTCAACGCGTTGATCAACGCCTCGGTCCTGCTGATCCTGGCCGTCTACATCCTTTGCGCCCTGGCGCTCGTCCGCTTCGCGTCGGGAATAGAGACCCCGGCGCGCCGATGGGCCGCCCGCGTCATCGGCTTCGCGGCCGCGGCGTTCTGCGTCTGGATGATCGTCGCTTCGCTCTAGCGCGCCGACGCCACGCTCTTGATGAGCCGATAGTCGAACTCCGCGGCCTCGGCGAAGCCCTTGGTGCTGATCCGCTCATCCCGCCCGTGGGCGCGGTTGTCGTTCACGTCGCTCCAGATGGCGCCGACCGCGTAGCTCGGCATGCCGGCTGCGCGCGTATAGACGCTGTCTGAGGCGCCGAGGTCCATGTGCGGCTGCACGGGTACGCCGGGCCACATGCCCTGCACGACCTTGGTCAGCCGTGCGAACAAGGCCGGATCGTAGGGCGAATCCGGCGCGGGCGCGGCGGGCCAGACGACGCTGACCTCGACACCGGGATCGGCGACCACCTCCACCAGCTTGGCGCGCACCGCCGCCTCGCTGTCGGTGGGCATCATGCGGCACTGGATGACGGCGCGGGCGCGCTGGGGCAGGGCGTTTTCCGCATGCCCGCCCGACAGCCCCGTCGGCACGCAGGTCGTACGCAGGCGGGCGTTGCGCGCGGGCGTGGCGCTCAGCCGCTCGGCGGCCGCCAGGTCGGCGGGCTCCTTTGAGACCGCCAGCATGTCGGCGGCGACCTGACCGCTTTCCAGCGCCGCAGCCTTGGCGAAGTAGCCGCGCGTGGTGGGGGTGGTCGCCACGGGGAACTTGAACGCCTCGACGCGCGAAAGCCCCCTGGCCAGGCGGTAGATCGCGTTGTCGGGCTCCGGGATAGAAGAGTGACCGCCCTTGTTGGTCGCCTCCAGCTGGAAGGTGACATAGACCTTCTCGCTGGTCTGGACCCCGTAGGAGAGACGCTGGTCGCCGCGCATGGACCCGCCGCCGCCGTCGCTGTTCATCACCAGGGCGGCGTCCACCAGCGGCCTCTGGGTCTCGATCAGCCAGTCCACCCCGTTGGCGTCCCCGCTCTCCTCGTCGCTTGTGAAGGCGAAGATCATGTCGCGGTCGGGCACGAACCCCTCCTGCCTGGCCCGGACCAGGGCCGCCAGCAGGGCGGCGATCTCGCCCTTCATGTCCTGCACGCCGCGACCATAGAGCCAGCCGTGCTTCTCGGTGAGGACGAAGGGCTCGACCGTCCAGTCCTCGCGCCGGGCCTCCACCACGTCGAGGTGGCTGATCCACAGCACCGGCTTGGCCTTCGCAGCCTTGGCCCGCAGCCGTACGAGGAGCTGGCCCTGGGTCGGATGTCCGGGAATCACCAGCATGGTGACGTCGGCCGGGGCGAATCCGGCCGCCAGCATCCGTTTCCGGATCGCCTCGGCGGCGGGGAGGGTGCCTTGATCGTGCACGGTGTTGATGGCGATGAGCTCCGCCAGGATTTCGCGGGCCAGGGCCAGATTGGCCGGCGGCGGGGTCTGGGCCCGCGCCACGCCGCCCAGCAGGGCCGCGGCGCACAGCCCCGCGGACAGGATTTGCCTGTAACTCATGACTGTCCCTCGACCTCGACGCGCCCGCCCCAGGTCGGCGAGTGTGGGTCGCTCGGCGGCGCCTGTCCACGGGCGGCGTCACAGAACCGACCAAGTCTGCGGCGAGGTTCCAGGCGGGCGGGGGCTCACCTGTGCGCGGCCGGGAACGGTCGTGGAGACGCGCATGCCGCCGCCGAAGAACGATCCGCCCAGTCCGTTCGCGACCAATTCCGCCTGGGGAGGTCAGCCGCGCCCGGTGTTCCGCATCGGTCCGCTTCCCAAGGCCGGGAAGCCGCCGCCGCCGTCGAGGCCCTCCCTCGCCTATGTGGCGCCCCAACCGGCGGTGCCGCCGCCACGGCCGAGCATCCTGACGGGCTCGCTCATTCCCACGGCCCCTGCGCCCGCACCTACGCCGACCGCGGCCGCCGTCGCTCCCGCTGTCGCCAGGCCGCCACCCGCCGCCGAGCCTCCGCGGCCGCCCCCCCCGACGATTGAGGAGGGGCCGGTCTTCGCCCCTTTATCGCCGCGCGCCGCCCCGCGACGCGCCCCGAGCCGGCGCCTGCCGCTGGTCGTGGGCGCCGGCGCCCTGGCCGTGATCGCCGTGGTCGCCGTGGTGGCGCTCGCCGCGCGTCAGGGCAGGGTCGCCGCCGACCGCGCCGCCCCCCGCGCCTTGCCGGTCCAGACGGTCCAGGCCCCGCCGCCGGTCGCCACGCCACCGGAGCCGGCCGCCGTCGCCCAGCCTGCCCCCGCGCCCGCGCCGAGGCGCCAGGTGCGCGCGGCTGCGCCCGTCGCCCGACCTGGAGAGGCCGTTCGCCCGGACCCCGCCGAGATCGTCCCACAGTCGCTGGTGGTCCCGCCGCCGGAGGTCGCGCCGCCGCCCGTCGTCATCACGCCGCCCGCCGCGCCCGTGGTCGTCGCCCCGCCGCCCGACCCGGAGGCGGCCATGACCACCCGCGGGCCGAACGACCGGTAGAGCTTGTTCCGTATGGCTTGAGTGACGTTCCAGAGGGACGGGGGCTCGTGCCTCGCCGGCATGTCCGACGAGACGCTCTCCCGCGCCGACGGCCCGCGAGTCGGCGCGCGCGGGTTGACGCGGACCCCTCCGGCTCCCATTTGCCCGCCAAGGCTGGGACGCGACCGAATTTCGGGCGCCCTGCCGAAAATTCGGATCGCGAGCCGGGTTATTTCGAGACCGGCGTTCCGTCAGCCATGCTGCGGCGCAACATATATTTTCATCTATTAGTCGAAAATCCCGGCAGATTACTTACAGGCCTCATTGTGCATTGCAGCAATGTTGCAGGTCGCGCCACTTACTCGGGGTCGACCCTCGGAGTAACACCCCTTGACGCCCTTAATAGGGGTTGCCAAAGGACCCCTGCCGCACGTCTAACATGGCGGTTAAGACCTTAGCTTCCCTTTGGGGAAACCGAGGTCGCTCCCGCCTTCGGAACGTTACGCTTCACGAGTTCGTTGAAGCGTTGGCGTAACGGGTCGGGCGCAGCGAAAGCGGCTCTGGCGTTTTGTCCGGCGGTTACCGGACGAGCGGCGGGCTTTAACTAGGGTGGAGACGCTCTCGCGCGACGACCCTCGGTCCAAACGTGCTAGACCAATCAGGAACTGGCGACAGATGCTCGACAACAAACGACTGACCCCTTTCATCGCTCTCATCGGCGCGGTCGCGCTGATGGCGAGCGTGCCGGCGTTCGCGCAGGAAGCCGCCGCTCCGGCCGCTCCCGCCGCCGCCGACGCCGCCGCGGCTCCGGCCGCTGATGCCGCCGCGGCCCCAGCCGCGGATGCTGCGGCTCCCGCAGCCGACGTCGCCCCCCCGACCATCGAGCATGCCGGTTCCCTTACCGTCGTGCAGATGTTCCTCGACGCTCAACCCGTCGTGAAGGTCGTGATGATCGGCCTGATCCTGGCCTCCATCCTCTCCTGGACCCTGCTGGTCACGAAGATGATCGAGTTCAGCTCGCTGAACAAAGCCTCTGACCGCTTCGTCGAGGCCTTCCGCGGCGCCAAGTCGATCAACGACATGGGCCGTATCGCGATGTCCGAAGAATTCGAAGGCAACCCGATGGCCGACATGGCCGCCGCGGCCGCCCAAGAAGTCGAACTGTCGCGTCAAGCGGGTCTCGCCGTCACCGGCGCGCACCGTGAAACCACCATCCACCGGGCGGAAGCCGCGGTTGGCGCGGTTCAATCCAACCTCGCCAAGCGCCTGTCCAGCGGCATGCAGTTCCTGGCCTCCGTCGGTTCGTCCGGTCCGTTCATCGGTCTGTTCGGCACCGTCTACGGGATCATGAACTCGTTCATCGGCATCGCGAACACCAACACCACCAACCTGGCCGTCGTCGCGCCCGGCATCGCCGAAGCGCTTCTCGCCACGGGTATCGGTCTGTTCGCCGCCATCCCGGCGGTTATCTTCTACAACTACTTCCAGACCCGGATTTCCGCTTACGGCTCGCGGACTGACGGATTTGTCGCCGAACTGATGAACGCCATTTCCCGGCAGCTCGACAAGGGAGCCTAACCGCCATGGGAGCCAAACTCTCAGGTTCTGGGGGTGGGCGCGACTCGGTAGAGGCGATGAGCGAAATCAACGTGACGCCCTTCGTGGACGTCATGTTGGTGCTCCTGATTATCTTCATGGTCGCGGCGCCTATGGCCGCCGTGACCGTGGAGGTGGCCCTTCCACCGGCTACCGCCAAGCCTTCGACCAATCCACCGAAGCCGGTCTATATCAGTATCCAGCCGGGCGGCAGCATCTACCTGGGCGACAGCAAGACCGACCTTGCCGACCTGGGCGACGACCTGCGGACCAATATCGGAAAGCGCAATCCGGAGAAGGAACGCATCTTCATCCGCGCCGACAAGAATGTTCTCTACGGAGACTTCATGGGCGTGATGAACATGCTTCAGGACAACGGGTTCTACAGCGTGGCCCTTATTGGCCTCGAAGAGTGAGGGGGGTGACGAATGGCTGAAACCACAGACTCGACCCATCACCGCAGCGTCTTCGATGAGCCGGTTAAGAAACGGAACACGGGCGTCACCGTCGCCATCGTGCTCTCGATCATCGTGCACGCCGGCCTCATCGCCTACCTCTACAAGTCGAAGTTCGAGCCGAAGTACAAGGAGTACTCGGATGATGTGACGGACGTGGCGATCATCAAGCCCGCCCCGCCGCCGCCTCCGCCGCCTCCGCCTCCGCCTCCGAACACGCCGCCGCCTCCGCCGCCGAAGCTGCAACCGCGGCCTCCGGTGAACGTGCCGGCCGATCTGCCGACGATCCCGCCTCTGCCGGTTCCGCCGGTCGAAAAGCGGATCGAGGTTCCGGAGCCCCCTCGGGCTGCGCCCCCGACCCCGCCGCGTCCGTCGGTCATCACGAACCCCGACTGGTCGCGTCGTCCCGATGCCGAAGCTCTGTCCCGGTACTACCCGGAACGGGCTCAGCGGATGGGCGTCGAAGGCCGGGCGACGATCAGCTGCACGGTCACGTCCAAGGGGACGTTGGAGGGTTGCTCCATCGTTTCCGAAGATCCGGCCGATCAGGACTTCGGTACTGCGACCCTTCGGGCGAGCAAGCTGTTCAAGATGCGACCGAAGACCCAGGACGGCGCCCCTGTCGAAGGGGGAACGGTGCGGATCCCGCTCCGTTGGACGCTGCCCAAGGGCTGACTTCGACCAAAGACCAACGATCAAACCTCGGCGGCGCGAGCCTCCGGGGTTTTTTCTTGGCCGGTCCCGCCCCATGGACGCTGGGCGCTTGATCGAACGGTCCCGCGCGACTAGAAGAACGCCTCGCGATACGCCGCCTTAGCTCAGCTGGTTAGAGCGCTAGATTGTGGATCTAGAGGTCCTCGGTTCGAGCCCGAGAGGTGGTACCATCGCGCAGCTCCGGAAGCCGGAGCTCGCCCCCCCGCCATGCATGAAAACGCCGCCGTCCTTGCGGCCGGCGGCGTCTGGGCGGGAGTTCGTCCACGTCTGCTACAGGCTCAGATTTAGCAGCGCCGGGTCGCCGCCCTGGGCGGTGATGTTGACGCTGACCGCGCGCTCGATGGCGTAGCGGGTTAGCGAATTGGGCCCGCCGGCCTTGGGACCGGTCCCGGACAGACCCTCGCCGCCGAAGGGTTGGACACCCACCACGGCTCCAATGATCGAGCGGTTCACATAGACGTTGCCGGCGGGGACCAGCTCGCGGACCTGGATGGCGAAGGCGTCGATCCGCGAGTGGACGCCCAGCGTCAGGCCGTATCGCGAGGCCGCCAGTTCGCCAGCGACTCTGGCCAGGTCGGCCGGCCGATAGCGGACCACGTGCAGCACGGGCCCGAACACCTCGCGCTCCAGGAAGTTCGCTGACGGGATCTCCGCCAGGACCGGCCCGAAGAAGGTCCCGCCCTCTGGGGCCTTGAGCTGGTGCAGGACCTTGGCCTCGCGCTCCAGCCGCTCCAGATGCGCGCAGAGAGTCCCATGGGCCTCGGCGTCGATCACCGGGCCGATATCGGTGACAGCGTCGGCCGGGTCGCCCAGGACCAAGGCGTCCATGGCGCCCTTAATCCCGTCGATCAGCATGTCGGCGGTGTCGGTGGGCAGGAACAGGATGCGCAGGGCCGAGCACCGCTGCCCGGCCGAGCCGAAGGCCGAAGCGATCACGTCGTCGACCACCTGTTCCTTGAGAGCCGTGGTGTCGACGAACATGCCGTTCAGGCCGCCGGTCTCGGCGATGAACGGCACGATCGGGCCTTCGCGGCCGGCCAGGGACTGGTTGATCCGCCGCGCCGTGTCGGTGCCGCCGGTGAAGGCCACGCCGTCGCAGCCCGGATGGGCGGTGAGCGCCGCGCCCACCGTCTCGCCGCGGCCGGGGGTCAGGGCCAGCAGGCCAGGCGGCAGGCCGGCCGCATGGAACAGCTTCACCGCCTCGGAGGCGATGAGCGGGGTCTGCTCGGCCGGCTTGGCCACAACGGCGTTGCCGGCGGCCAGGGCCGCGGCGACCTGGCCAGTGAAGATGGCAAGCGGAAAGTTCCAGGGGCTGATGCAGACGAAGACCCCTCGGCCGTGCAGCTCCAGGGTATTGGTCTCGCCGACCGGCCCCTTCAGCGTTTCGGGACCGCCGAACCTGGTCAGGGCCAGGTGGGCGTAGTAGCGGCAGAAGTCCGCGGCCTCGCGCACCTCGGCCACGCCGTCGGCCAAGGTCTTGCCGGCCTCACGGGCGCAGATGGCGACCAGACGGTCGCGATTGGCCTCCAGCGTGTCCCCCATGGCCCGCAGGATCTCGGCGCGGCGGAAACCGCCGAGCCTGTCCCAGGCCGGCTGGGCGGCCCTGGCCGCGGCGAAGGCTGCGTCGATGTCGAGGGCGGAAGCCTCGCTGGCCTTCCCGACCACCAGGGCGCTGGCGGACGGGCTTCGCATGGGCTGGGACTCCGCTCCGGCGCGGAGATTGCCGCCGATCAGCGGCCCCGACGACAGGGGTTCCAGGGCGCGAGCGGCGGCGGTGAGGCGCGCGGCTTCCTCCGGGATGGAGAGATCGACGCCCAGCGAGTTCTTCCGCTCCGCCCCATAGATGTCGACGGGACGGGGGATCTTCGGGTGCGGCCCGATGCCGGCCTTCTCCACCGCGGCGATCGGATCGACCACCACGTCCTGGGCCGGCACCCGCTCATCCAGCAGGGCGTGGACGAAGGAGGTGTTGGCGCCGTTCTCCAGCAGGCGGCGCACCAGGTAGGGCAGCAGGTCCTCATGCCCGCCGACCGGCGCGTAGGTGCGCACCACGCCGCCGCCGTGCAGGTCGTCCGCGGCCTGGTAGAGCGCCTCTCCCATGCCGTGCAGGCGCTGGAACTCGATCTTCACCCCGGCCTCGCTGGCCATGGCGTGGACGGCTGCCAGGGTGTGGGCATTGTGGGTGGCGAACTGGGCGTAGAGGTTCGGCGCGGCGGCGATGAGCGCCCGGGCGCACACTAGATAGGAGAGGTCCGTCGCCGCCTTGGTGGTGAACACTGGATAGTCGGGCCGCCCGCCCACCTGGGCGCGCTTGATCTCGCTGTCCCAATAGGCGCCCTTCACCAGCCGAACCATCAGCCGCCGGCCGCTGGACCGGGCGATCTCGGCCACTCGTTCGACGGCCAGCCGCGCGCGCTTCTGATAGGCCTGGACGGCGAGGCCGAGGCCTTGCCACTCGCCCAGCTCCGGCTCGCGGGCCAGACGGTCCAGCAGCTTCAGCGACAGGGTCAGCCGGTCGGCTTCCTCGGCGTCTATGGTGAAGTTCATGTCGTGCCGGGCCGCGATCAGCGCCAACCGCTTGGTGCGCGGATAGAGCTCGCTCCAGACCCGGTCCTCATGGGTCGCCTCATAGCGCGGCGACAGGGCCGAGAGTTTCACGGAAACCCCATGCCCGGCTTCCGGACCCGCACCTTTCGACGCCTTGCCCACGGCCTCCAGCGCGTCGGCATAGGCCTGCTCGTAGCGGGCCGCGTCGGAGGCGGTGCGGGCGCCTTCGCCCAGCATGTCGAAGGAACAGATCTGGCCCTCCTTGCCGGCCCGCTTCAGGGCCGCCTCGATGCTGCGGCCCAGGACGAACTGCTCGCCCATGATGCCGATGGCCTGGGCCACAGCCTTGCGCACCACGGGTTCGCCGATCCGCTCCGCCAGCCGTTTGAGGAAGCCCGGCAGATCGTTGCGGGCCTCGTCGTCCACTTCCACCAACTTGCCGGTGAGCATCAGGCCCCAGGTGGACGCGTTGACGAACAGGCTGTCGGACTGGCCCAGATGGCTGGCCCAGTCGGCGTTGCCGATCTTCTCGGCGATCAGCCGGTCGCGGGTGTCCTGGTCGGGGGTGCGGAGCAAGGCTTCGGCCAGGCACATCAGGGCCAGGCCCTCACGGGTGCCCAGGCTGAACTCCTGCAGGAAGCCCTCGACCACGCCCTGGCGCCTGGCCGACTTGCGAGCGGCGCGCACCAGGTCCTCGGCCTCGGCCCGTACGGCGGCTCGCTGCTGGGTCGACAGGGGCTGGGCGGCCAGCAGGGCGGTGACCGCATCGGTCTCGTCGCGATACTTGGCGGAAAGGTCGTCGAGAGCGGTCCAGGAGGTCATGGCGCAGCCTTGAGGGAGCGGAGCTTCTATGATCCGGCGTATCGTTTCTGCTATCGAATGTCCTGCGGAGATAAGGCCAATTGGCCGAATGAAACCACGGAATGGGTCACTGATGCCGAACGCTGTGCAATTGGACGAGATCGACCGCCGCTTGCTGCGCGTCCTGCAGCGAGACGGGCGGATCAGCAACCTCGACCTGGCCCAGCAATGCCACCTCTCTCCCTCGGCCTGTTCGGACCGGGTCCGCCGCCTGAAGGACCGCGGAGTGATCCTGCGATACTCGGCCCTGCTGGACCCCAAGGCCGTCGACCGGGCCCTACTGATCTTCGTGGAGGTCCAGCTCGACCGGACCACTGGCGACACCTTCACCGAATTCGCCCAGGCCGCGCAGCGTAGTCCCGAAATCCTTGAATGCCATATGGTGGCCGGCGGTTTCGACTATCTGATCAAGGCCCGGGTGCGCGACATGGAGGCCTATCGCAGCTTCCTGGGCGATGTTCTCGTGCGCATGCCGGGCGTGCGCGAGACCCGGACCTACGCCGTGCTGGAAGAGGTCAAGTCGGTGACCGAACTGCCGGTCTGAGCTCAGTATCCGGTCTCGAACGACACCAACCCCGTCACAGGCTGGCCGGCGCGAAAACGGGCGATGTTCTCGGCAGCCCGCAGGGCGCCGCTGGCCGGGTCGGTGATCGCCGCGGCATGTGGGGTGATGGTGATCTTCGGGTGGCGCCAGAACGGGTGACCGGCGGGCAGGGGCTCGATTTCGAACACGTCGAGGACGGCATGGCCGAGCTGGCCCGAGTCCAGCGCTGGGACGAGGTCGGCCTCCACCAGGTGTCCGCCACGCCCCACATTGATGATCGCCGCGCCGGGTCGCATGCGCGCGAAGGTCGCCTGGCCGAGGATTCCCCGCGTCTGCGGCGTCAGGGGCAGCAGGTTCACCACGATCTCGCTGTGGGCCAGGAGGTTGTCCAGATCGCCACTCGTCCGCGTCCAGTGCGAGACTTGAAAACCAAGCGCAACCAGTGTGTTGCCGCAGGCTTTTCCCATCTCACCGTAACCCAGCAACCCGACCGCGCGCTCGGTGGTCGGGGGCTGCGGGAGTTTGCGCCAAAGACCCTGCGTCTGCTGGGCGGCATAGGCCGGCGCCTGGCGGTGCAGGGCCAGGACGTGGGCCGCGACGGCCTCGGCCATCTGGGCGGCCAGGGTCGGGTCGATCAGCCGGGCGAGGGCGACATGGCGGGGCAGGACGGGATCGTCCATCAGGCCGTCGATGCCGGCCCATGCCGACTGGATGAACTTCAGGTTCGGCAGGGCCGCGAGCTCGCCCGGCGGCGGATTGGCGACCACCGCGATCTCGACCGCGCCGCGATCGTCCGGCAAGCCCAGGGTCACGGGCTCGCCCAGCGCACGCTCCAGCAGGCCGCGCCACAGCTCGGTGGCCTCGAGGTCGAGGCGCGACAGGAACGGGATGGTCATTCAATCCTCCGGGCCTTGCGCGGAGACGCCGTTCGGCGCGAGGCTCGCGCGCATGAAACTGGATTCCTCCGACTCCGCCATCCTCGACCGCCTCGCCAGCCAGGAAACCGAACTGGTCGGCCGCGCCATCGACTGGTGCGCCATCGGCTCGGGCAGCCGCAATCTGCCGGGCCTCGAGGCCCAGTGCGCCGTCTTCCAGGGCGTGCTCGGCGACCTGCCGGGCCAGGTCGAGGCCTTGCCCCTGGCCGATAGTCACGAGGTGGCCGCCGACGGCGAGCTCAAGGCCCAGCGCCATACGCCGGCCCTGCGCCTGACCGTGCGCCCCGACGCCCCGGTCCAGGTGGTGCTCACCGGCCACTACGACACGGTCTATCCGGCCGAGAGCGGCTTCACCAAGGTGGTGACCCGCGCCGATGGGGCGCTGAATGGTCCCGGCATCGCCGACATGAAGGGTGGCATCAGCGTGATGCTGGCGGCCCTCGCCGCCTTCGAGCATCACCCGGCCCGCGACAGCCTCGGATACCGGGTTCTGCTCTCGCCTGACGAGGAGATCGGCTCCCTGGCCTCCGCGCCGCACCTGGCCGAACTCGCCCGCGGCGGGCATGTGGGCCTGACCTACGAGCCGGCCATGGCCGGCGGTGCGCTGGCCGCCCAGCGCAAGGGCTCCGGCAACTTCCACGTGGTGGTGCGGGGCCGCGCGGCCCATGCTGGCCGCGACTTCGACAAGGGCCGCAACGCCATCGCCGCGGCCGCCGACCTCGCCACGCGCCTGGTCGCCGCCAATGGCCAGCGCGAAGGCGTGACCCTCAATGTGGCCCGCATCGACGGCGGCGGGCCGCTGAACATGGTGCCTGACCGTGCCGTGGTGCGGTTCAACATCCGCCTGCCCGACCGCGAGGCCGGGGAGTGGGCCCTGAAGTTCGTACAGGAGGCCGTGGCCGCCACCGCCGCCGAAGGCATCGAGGCCGAACTGCACGGCGGCTTCACCCGTCCCGCCAAGCCGTTCAACGCGGCCCAGCAGCAGCTGTTCGGGGCGGTGAAGGAGGCCGGGGCCCTGCTCGGCCAGGAGATCACCTGGGCCTCGTCCGGCGGGGTCTGCGAGGGCAACAATCTGTTCGCCGCCGGCCTGCCCAATGTCGACACCCTTGGGGTCCGCGGCGGCGACATCCACAGCGAGGCCGAGCACGCCTGGCCCGAGAGCTTCGTCGAACGCGCCCAGCTCTCGGCCCTGATCCTCGCCAAGCTCGCCACCGGCGACATTCCGGCGGCCAGGATCAAGGCCGCGATGGGGCAGGGCTAGCGAAGACTTCGAGATGATCCCCCAGAGCGGGAGCTCTTAGGCCCTACCGCCCGTCGTCACTGGCGTCCCGCGATAGGGCTTGGCGTCCTTCATCAGGATGTGGCTGGCGATCTTGTCGACGCCCAGGCCCTCCTGCAGCAGGCGGTCGGCAAGCTCTCCCCAAGCCCGAACGTCGGGCGCCACCACCTTGATCAGGTAGTCGAAGGAGCCCGAGACCTGGGCCGCCTCCACCACCTCGGGGATTTCCGCCAGCACCGCCTCGAAGGCCAGCAGGTCGGCGGGGCGGTGGCTCTTCAAGGTCACCTCGCCGAACACCGTCACGGTGGGCCGGATGCGTTCGATGTCCAGGCGGGCGTGATAGCCCTGGATCAGGCCGTCGGCCTCCAGCCGCCGCACCCGGGCCAGGCAGGCGCTGGCCGACAACCCCACCTGCTCGGCCAGGGCCTGGTTGGTGATGCGGCCCTCGGCCTGGAGAATCGCCAGGATCCTCAGGTCCAGCCGGTCGAGCGCAGAATATCCGTCCAAGATCCCGTTCCGCCGCATGATCTGCGGCCTGACCCCCGGTCTTCCGCCGCCCATTTCGCGCAAACCCTATCACAATAAGCCGCTTGAGCTTCGATCATTCTGCGGAGGATTTCATGATCGCCACCGGCGTCGTCATCCGAGCCGCGGGAGCCGACGACTTGGACGCCCTGCACGCGCTGGCCAAGACCGCGGGCCTGGGCATGACCAACCTGCCGTCCTGTCGCGACAAGCTGGCCGCCCTGCTGGCCGGCAGCGCCGCGGCCTTCGCCGGCGCGCGCGGCCACAGCCAGCTGCTGCTGGTGCTGGAGATCGGCGATGAGGTGGTCGGCACCGGCTGCATCTTCCCGAGCGTCGGCGGGGAGTGGCCATTCTACTCCTACCGCATCGGCCGCATCCGCCAGAGCTCCCAGGCGCTCGGCAAGAGCGTCGACAACACCCTGCTGACCCCGGTCAACGACTATGACGGCTCGGCCGAGGTCGGCGGCCTGTTCGTGCGCCCCGGTCTGCGCGGGGTGGCCGGCGGGCGGCTGATGGCCCGCAGCCGCTATCTGTTCATGGCCGAGCATCGCGACTGGTTCGGCGACCGGGTGGTCTCCGAGCTGCGCGGCTATCAGGACGAGGATGGGACTTCGCCGTTCTGGGAAGCGGTGGGCAAGCGCTTCTACGGCCTGGAGTTCTCGGAGGCCGACAAGATCAGCGTGGGCTCGGGCAAGCAGGTGATCGCCGACCTGGGGCCGAAATACCCGATCTATCTCAACCTGCTGTCGCCGGAGGCCGCGGCCAGCGTCGGCCAGTGCCATCCGGACGGCCTACGCGCCCAGGCCCTGCTGATGGAGGAAGGCTTCCGCTTCGAGGGCTGCGTCGACATCTTCGACGCCGGTCCGACCATGGTGGCCGACATCGACAGCCTGAAGGCCGTGCGCGAAAGCCGGGTCTCCACCGTGGGCGCCATCGCCCCCTGCGAGGATGGGCCCGAGGTGCTGGTGGCGACCGGACACGCCGCCGGGTTCCGCGCCTCGCGCGGCCGGATCTGGACGGGAGAACACGGCGTCACCGTGCCGCCCGACCTGGCCCGGGCGCTGAATGTTCAAGTCGGAGACCGCGTGCGCCATGTCGAATTCTGAGATCGTCTCCACTGATCCCTGCACCGGGGAGGAGGTCTGGCGCGGCCCGGCCGCCTCTGCCGCCGAGGTGGACGCCGCCGTGGCGCGGGCCCGCAAGGGCTTCGCCCTCTGGTCGGCCACGCCTCTGGAAGAGCGCTGCCGGATCGCCCGGGTGTTCGCCGATCTGGTCCGCAATCGGCGCGAGGAAATCGCCACCCTGATCAGCCGTGAAACCGGCAAACCGTTCTGGGAGACGCTGACCGAGGCCGACACGGTATCGGCCAAGGTCGAGGTCTCGATCCGCGCCCAGGCCGAGCGCGCCGGCGAGCGGAGCGGGGAGGCGGCCGGCGCCCGCGCCCGCCTGGCCCACCGGCCGCACGGGGTCCTGGCGGTGATCGGGCCGTTCAACTTCCCCATGCATCTGCCCAACGGCCACATGGCGCCGGCTCTGCTGGCCGGCAACGCCGTGGTGTTCAAGCCCAGCGAGAAGACCCCCGCCAGCGGCGTCCTGCTGGTCAAGCTGTGGCGCGAGGCGGGCGTCCCCGCCGACGTCCTGCAGGTGATGACCGGCGGGGCAGACACCGCCAAGGCCCTGGTCGCCCACGAAGGCGTCGACGGGGTGCTGTTCACCGGCGGTGTGAGCGCCGGCAAGGCGATCCACATGGCCCTAGCCAACCAGCCGCAGAAGATCGTCGCCCTCGAGCTGGGCGGCAACAATCCGTTGGTCGCCTGGGACGTGGCCGACGCCGAGAGCGCGGCCCACCTGATCGTCCAGTCGGCCTATGTCTCCGCCGGTCAGCGCTGTTCCTGCGCCCGACGCCTGATCGTGCCGCAGGGCGCGGCGGGCGACACGATCGTCGAGGCGCTCACCGCCCTCATCGACCGCATCAAGGTCGGCGCGCCCTTCGACGAACCGCAGCCCTTCATGGGCCCGGTGATCGACCTAGCCTCGGCCAAGAGCCTGCTGCTGGCCCAGCAGCGACTGGGCGGCGTAGCGATCCGAGAACTCCGGCCGACCACGCCGGACCGGCCTTACCTGACCCCCGGCCTGGTTGACGTCACGGGCCTCGAGGTTCCCGACAGCGAGAATTTCGGCCCGCTGCTGCAGCTCATTCGCGCACCGGACTTCGACACAGCCATGGCCACGGCCAACGCCACTCGCTTTGGCCTCGGCGCGGGCCTGCTCAGCGACGACGAGGCGCTCTATCGCCGGTTCTGGAACGAGGCCCGGGCCGGCATCGTCAACTGGAACCGTCCCACCACCGGAGCGGCGGCCACCGCGCCGTTCGGCGGGCCGGGCCTGTCGGGCAACCACCGGCCCAGCGCCTACTACGCCGCCGATTACTGCGCCTATCCCGTGGCCAGCCTGGAGTCGGACTCCGCCCAGTTCAGGGTCAGTACGGGCCTCGCCGCGTGACCGCGGTCGAGATCAATTTCGACGGCCTGGTCGGGCCGACCCACAACTATGCGGGCCTCTCGGTCGGCAATGTCGCTTCCCAGGCCAATTTCGGCGAGACCGCCTACCCCCGCGCCGCGGCCCTGCAGGGCCTGGCCAAGATGCGCGCTGTCATGGACCTGGGCCTGACCCAGGGCTTCCTGCCGCCCCCGATGCGTCCCGCGGCCGGCGCGCTGCGGCCTTTCGGCTTCGGGGGCTCCAACAACGAGGTCCTGGCTCGGGCCGCCTCTGAGGACCTCGCGCTTTTCCGCGCGGTCTGTTCGGCCTCAAGCATGTGGCGGGCCAATGCGGCGACCGTTCTGGCCGCCCCCGACACCGCCGACGGCCGGGTTCACCTGGTGACCGCCAACCTCGCCGGCATGCTGCATCGGAGCTTTGAGGGCCCGGAGACCCACGACCTCCTGCGCCGGGTGTTTCGCGACGAGACCCGCTTCGCCGTCCACGGGCCGCTACCCTCCGCCCGCCATTTCGGCGACGAGGGCGCCGCCAACCACATGCGGCTCGCGCACCGCCACGGCGCGGCGGGGACCAATGTCTTCGCCCATGGCGAACTCAGGGGCGGGGCCTTCCCCGAACGTCAGAGCCGTCGCGCCAGCGAGGCGGTGGCGCGGCTCGCGGGCCTGACCGATCCGCTCTACGCCCTGCAGAACGCCAAGGCCGTCCAGGCCGGAGCCTTCCACAATGACGTGGTCGCCGTCGCCAACGAGAACGTGCTGCTGACTCATCCGGAGGCGTTCGAGGACGCCCAGGGTCTCTACGCCGCCCTGCATGGCCGGCTCCCCAACCTGCACGTCGTCGAGACCCAGGGGGTCAGCCTCGCCGACGCCATCGCCTCCTATCTGTTCAACTCCCAGCTCGTGACCCTGCCGGACGGCGCCATGGCGCTGATCCTGCCCGTCGAGGCGCGTGAGAACGCGCGGGTCTGGGCCGAGGTCGAACGCATCGTCGCCGCCAACAATCCCATCTCCCAGGCGGTGGTGGTCGACGTCCGCGAGAGCATGCGCAACGGCGGCGGCCCCGCCTGTCTGCGGTTGCGGGTTCCGGTGGACGACGCCGCCAAGGCCGGCATCGATCCGCGTTTCATCTTGGACGAGGCCCGCTGGGATCGGCTGACCCGGACGGTGGAAGCCCATTGGCCCGAAGCCATCGCGCCCGGCGACCTGACCGACCCCGCCCTATGGGATCAGGCCCGCGCCGCTCACGCCGCGCTCGAGCAGGCCATCGGCGCCTAGATCGAATACGACCAGGTCTCGGCCCGGCCGAGAACGTCGTCCGGAGGCGTGATGCGGCGGCGCGCGGTCATCTGGGCGTGCAGGCGCTGGATGCACTGGCTCGCAGTCTTCTCGAACCAGAAGGGAAACACGGCATGGATCAGGCACGCCAGCCCGCCCGCGACCATCTCGACTCCAAAGCCGCCGGCGTGACCCAGGTGCTCGACATAGGTCTCCCCCACCTCGCTCGGGTGCCGATTGAACGCGTCCAGCATCTCGCCCTCCTGGAAAGTCACGGCCCAAGATTGCCGCCGGGCGGCGAGAAAGGCATTGTCTCATTCGTCGCCCAGTCGGCAGAATGGAGAACCCGATTCTCAAACTACGGTCCATGACGTGTCAAATGTTCTCCTAGACCCGATAGATCGGCGAATACTCCGCGAACTCCAGGCCGACTGCACCATCCCCGTGGCGGAGCTGGCCGAACGGGTGGGCCTATCCCAGACGCCCTGCTGGAAACGGGTCAAGAGGCTGACCGACGAGGGGGTCATCGAACGCCGGGTCGCCTTGCTGGCGCGCGAGAAGCTGGACCTCGGTCTCGTCGTTTTCGTCTCGATCAAGACCAGCCATCACGACGAGGTATGGATATCCGCCTTCGCTCAGGCCGCCGCGGCCCTGCCCGAGGTGGTGGAGTTCTACCGCATGGCCGGTGAAACCGACTATCTGCTGAAGGTGGTGGTCTCCGACATCGCCGCCTATGACCGCTTCTACAAGCGCCTGATCGCCACCGCGCCGCTGAACGACGTCTCCTCCGCCTTCGCCATGGAGCAGATCAAGTTCACCACCGCCCTGCCGCTCTGAGGAACGATGAACCTCTACGACCTGCTCGCCGCCCGATTTCCCGCCGACCGGACCAGGCCCGCCTTCCTGCTGGCCGACGGAACCGCCGTATCCTACGGCCAGTTCGAGGACGACGTGGCCCGCACCGCCGCCCTTCTGATCGAGCACGAGGTCGAGCCCGGCGACCGCATCGCGCTCCAGTCGGAGAAGAGCGTCGCGGCGGTGGCGGTCTATCTGGCGACGCTCAAGGTGGGGGCGGTCTTCCTGCCGCTCAACACCGCCTATACCGAGGCCGAGGTCGACTACTTCCTGGAGGATGCCGAGCCGGTGCTGTTCGTCGAGGACGCCGAGGCCTTCGTCGCCGACGCGCGGACGCGCAAACCCCGTCTCCAGACCACGCCGCGTGACGACGACGACCTGGCCTCGATCATCTACACCTCGGGCACCACCGGCCGTTCCAAGGGCGCCATGCTCAGCCACGGGAACCTGGCGGCCAATGCGCTTGCGCTGCACGAGGCCTGGGGATTCAGCCCCGACGACGTCCTGCTGCACGCCCTGCCGATCTTTCATGTCCACGGCCTGTTCGTGGCCCTGCACTGCGCCTTCCTGTCGGGCGCGCCGATGGTATGGCTACCGAAGTTCGACGACGGCCAGGTGCTGGCCGGGCTGGCGCGGTCCACCGTGATGATGGGGGTGCCGACCTTCTACACCCGGCTGCTGGCCAATCCGGGCTTCACCCGCGAGGCCGCCCGGCACATGCGCCTGTTCATCTGCGGCTCGGCGCCCCTGCTGGAATCGACCTTCGCCGAGTTCGAGGACCGCACCGGAATGCGCATCCTTGAACGCTACGGCATGAGCGAGGCGGTGATCATAACCTCCAACCCGCTGCACGGTGACCGCATCGCCGGCAGCGTCGGCTATCCCCTGCCGGGTGTGGATCTGCGCATCGGCGGCGGCGAGGCCACCGGCGTCATCGAGATCAAGGGCCCCAGCGTCTTCGCCGCCTATTGGCGGATGCCGGAGAAGACCGCCGAGGAGTTCACCGCGGACGGCTATTTCATAACCGGCGACGTGGGCCGTCAGGATCCCGACGGGCGGGTCTGGATCTCCGGCCGGGCCAAGGACCTGATCATATCCGGCGGCTTCAACGTCTATCCCAAGGAGATCGAATTGATCCTCGACGAGTTGCCGGGCGTCACCGAGAGCGCGGTGGTGGGCGTGCCCCATCCGGACTTCGGCGAGGCGGTGGTGGCCGTGGTCATTGGGCAGGGCGACGAGGCCGCGATGATCGCCAGGGCCCGGGAGAAGCTCGCCGCCTTCAAGACCCCCAAGCGGGTGTTCTTCGTCGACGAACTGCCCCGCAACGCCATGGGCAAGGTGCAGAAGAACCTGCTGCGCGACACCTACGCCGAGACCTTCGCCTGATGCGCCTGATCGACCGCGAGGAGGTGGCCGCCCGGCTCACCTATGACCTCGCCATCCCCATTGTCCGCGAGGCGATGATCGCGCTTTCGGCCGGGACTACCCGCCAGCACCTGCGCTCGATCATCCCGCTCGCCGAGGGGCGGATGTTCGGGATCATGCCGGGGGCCTTGGGGGAGACCGCGCCCTTCGGCGCCAAGCTGATCAGCGTCTTTCCCGACAACTTCGCCAAGGGGATCCAGTCCCACCAGGGCGTGGTGGTGCTGTTCGATCCGGACAGCGGCGCCCCGGTCTGCGTGGTCCATGCCGGGGAGATCACAGCCATCCGCACCGCCGCGGCCAGCGCTGTGGCCACCGAGGTCCTGGCGCGCCGGGAGGCCTCGCGCCTGGCCCTGCTGGGCTATGGGGAGCAGGCCGCGACCCATGCCCGCGCGATCGCCAGGGTTCGCAAGCTGACGTCGATCGATGTCTGGGGCCGCGACGCCGGCCGCTGCGAGGCCTTCGCCGCCAAGCTCGGCGCCGAGCTCGGCCTGCCGGTCACGGCCCATGCCGAGGTCGAGCCCGCCGTCGCCGGGGCGGACATGATCTGCACCCTGACGCCGTCTGCCGAGCCGATCCTGAAGGGCGCTTGGGTCGCGCCGGGGACCCACCTTAATTTGGTGGGTTCCAGCTATGCGGGTCCCGTGGAGGTCGACAGTGACCTGGTGGTCGCCGCCCGCTTCATCGCCGACAGCCGTGAAGGCGTCTTGCGCCAGGGCGCCGAGTTTCTTCGCGCCAAGCAGGCCGGCCTGATCGGCGACGACCACATCGTCGCCGAGATCGGCGAGGTTCTGTCGGGCAGGATCCAGGGTCGGCGATCGCCGGACGAGATCACCGCCTACAAGTCCCTCGGGCACGTCGTGCAGGATCTTGCGACCGCCTGGGCCCTATATGCGCGAGCCGAATAGTCCACCCTCCCGCGAGGTCAGCGCACCTGCGCCGCGCTCCGGCGCAATCCTGAAACGCGATCGGCGTCAGGCCTTTCTCGGCGGCATGGGGATGAAGCTGGAGGTCCGCTGGACATAGGCCTCGTAGTCCGGCCGCTTGCGGCGCATCCGTCCCTCGACGGTGGGGACGCCGCTCCACTTGGTCAGCAGGAAGGTGAGCAGGATCGGGCCGGGGAGGGCCAGGGCCCCGATCCAGCTGGTTTCGGCGGCGATCAGGTAGAGCCCCCACCAGACGCAGGCGTCGCCGAAATAGTTGGGGTGGCGAGTGTAGCGCCACAGGCCGGTGTCCAGCACCTGCCCCTTGTTCTCCGGCTTGGCCTTGAACGCGACGAGTTGGGCGTCGCCGAGACTTTCGAAGGCGATGCCGAACACCGCCAGCGCCACGCCGGCCAGGGCCAACGGCCCTAGCGCCAAGGTCGGCGCGATCTGGCCAAGCTGCACCGGCAGGCAGACCAGGAACTGCAGCGGCGCCTGCAGGGCGAAGACCAGCAGCAGGGAGGACTTGGCGAAGCTCCAGCCGCGCTCGGCCTGCGCCTTGCCCATCATGGTGACATAGCGCCGGTCCGGCCCGTCCTTGCGCCAGCGCCAGAGCAGGTAGAGACCGAGCCTCAGGCCCCAAACCGTGCAGAGCGCCGTCAGGGCCAGGGCGTGGGGTCCGCGACCGCCGGTGAACAGGAAGGCGGTCCAGGCGATCACCACCATGCCCAGCGCCCACCAGCTGTCGACGAAGCTGGGATCCTTCAATCGGATCGAGAGCAGCCAAAGAAACAGGAAGCACACGGCGACCACCATGGCGTTGACGCCTAGAACCTGTGCGACTTCCATATGGTCTCCGTTGAATCCGCTAGCCGGCAGGGGCCGGCGCCTTGAGTACGATACTGGCCCTCGAGGCTGTCAATGTGGGGGTTGTAGGCCGGCGATATACTGGGCGACCAGGGCGACGCCTTCCTCGTGGACCAGCGAGCGGCCGAGTTCGGGCATCATGACGCCGGGCTCGGCCGACCTCATCCGATGCAGCAGGATCGACGCAGCTGGGTCGCCGGGGGCGATGGAGACTTCCAGCCCGCCTGACCCGCGGCCGGCCGCCACCGGCCGCTTGCCGATCCCCCGGGCGGCGGGGCGGGTCTCATCCACGTCGAGGAACAGGCCCGAATTGGAGGCCATGCCCCGGGCGTTGTGGCAGTGGGCGCAGTTGGCGTCGAGATAGGCCTCGGCGCGCGCGGCCAGCGGCTCGGCGACGTCGTCCCAGACCGCGGTGCGCGGCGCCTTGGCGAGCGCCGGCGCGCCGGTCAGCATACCCGCGCGGGTCCAATGGGCGAGCTGGTTCTCCGGTCCAGAGGCATAGGGGAAGGCGCCGTTGAGATTCCGCGCCTTGGGGCCGAGCGGCGCAATCTGGCCGGCGACCGAGTGGCATTCCTTGCACTGGTTCACATTGGGCACGGCGTAGTCGACTTGCCACGGCCGGCCCGCCGCGTCGATGAAGCCGACGTCCAGTCGGGTTCCGGCGCGCTTCAGCCTGGCGAGGGTCTGTTCCTCGTTCCAGACATAGGCGAGCGCCGTCCAGCCCTCGGCCTTGCGGATCAGCAGCCGGGTCTCCAGCAAGCGCACCTTTTCGCCCGGGCGGCGGAAGTCGGCGGGATAGGCGAACGTCTTGACCAGGGTCGTGCCGACCGGGAAGTCCAGGGCTCCGGCCGCGGTATAGGCGGCGGCCTGGCCGGGCGGCAGGAAGACGAAGCGGACCTTCTCGGCATAGTCACTGAACAGCGGGGTGTTCAGGCCATAGGGCGTCACCCGAGCGTTGGGCGAGCGGCCGCCCGCGTCGGTGAACAGCCGATAGGCGTCCAGGGTCGGCGCGGGCGTCTCGGCCAGCAGAGCGTCCAGGGCGACAGGCGGGGCCTGGGGCGCGGCGCCCAGCAGCGCGGCCGCCGCGAGGATGGCGGCCAGCCGTTTCAAGGGATCAGCTTGTCCTGGTCGGCCGGCAGCACGACGGGCTTGGGCTCTTCGATCGCCGCGTCGCCGAGGGTGGGCGAGATCTGGGGATTGGCCTCCATCATGGCGCCGGGCTTGGGCAGGTTGAGATTGACCACCGGCCCGTCGCTCAGGCGAACGCGGACCGCCTCGCTGCCCGGCCAGGTCACGACACCATCCCAGATCACCGGCGGCACCGTCCCACCCAGGGCCTTGGCCAGGACCGCCCCGCCGGGGAAGGCCGGCGCCCAGGCGTTGCGGCCCAGCCTGTTGTTCCGCACCACGATGTCGCGGGGCAGGGGATTGTAGGTCTTGTCGTCGAAGGTCTGGCTGTAGGCGATCAGGATCACCGCGGCGCTGGCGTTGCCGTCGATCTCGTTGTCGAACACGTGGACGTTCTTGTTGGCCATCAGCATGACGCCGGTGCCGGTCGGCACATTGGCGACGATATTGCCCTTGGGCGCGAAGTTGGGCGTGTCGTTGTCGACCACCCTGTTGCGGAATATTCGGGTCGAGTGGCCGCCCATCTGCGGCAGGTTCGGCAGGTCGAACACCAGGATGCCGCCGGCGTTGCGGGTGGCCACATTGTCGTAGACGTCGGCGTTCATCGAGTTCTCGATCTCGATCCCGGCGACGTTGAATTCCGCAGTCGAGTTGCGGACCACGATGTTCCTCGACTGGCCCACATAGATGCCGGCGTCCGAGGCCCCGCGCACCGTGACCTTGTCGACAAGCACATTGGTCGACGAGACCGGATAGACCCCATAGGCGCCGTTGGTCTCCTTCGGCCCGCCGGTCCACTCGACCACCAGGTTGACGAAGCTGATCTGGTCGGAGCCCTTGGCCTTGATGCCATCGCCCTTGGTGTCCTGCATCGAGAAGTCACGCATGACCACGCGGTCGGAGGTGACCAACAGACCCTCGCCCGCGCCCTTCTGGCCGGCGAAGGAGAGGATGGTCTGGCCAGGGCCCGCGCCCTTGACGGTGACCCCATCGACGTCGAGCGACAGGCCGTCGGTGAAGTCGTAGCGGCCGGCGCCCAGCTCGATCACGTCGCCGGGCTTGGCGTCGAGCAGGGCGGTCTGGACGCGCTCCTGGGCGTTCGCCCCGGGCGTCACGGCGAGGGTCTTGGCTTGCGCCGAGCCGGCCGCAAGGACAGCGGCGAGGGTGATGGCGAGCGATCTCATGGCGTCCTCCCAGCGGCGTCTGGCGCGCCCCTTGAGTCCGCAGGCTAGGTTGTCGCCGTTCAGTTGGCGAGGGCAATCAATCGGCGGGCTTGCGCAGGAAATGGGCGGTGATCAGTCCGATCGAGAGGCCGACGAAGACGATGTGGGCCACCAGTTGATTGGTCAGGCTGTCGGCCGCCAGGTTGGGCCAGGTCCCGAAGCGCAGGGGGCGCACGATCAGGAACATCACGCCGTAGAGCGCCAGGCCGTAGAGCGGTCCGAAGAGCCAGGGCCGGGTGATAAGCAGGGGCTGTCGCGCGGCCGCCAGGACATAGGTGGTGACCATGACCAGCATGATGGCGAAATGGACGCCGAGTCCCGCCAGGGCCATGCCGGTCCCGCCCTGCTGGGCGCCATCGCCGAACGGGCCGCTGGCCACGTAGCGCAGCATGTCCATCGGCGAGCCGCCCTTGTAGATCGACCAGAGGGCGGCGTCGGCGATGTCGAGGGTCCCGGCCGCCAGCCAGGCCCAGAGGATCGCCTGGCGGTGGCGGGAGTCGGTGTGCGGCGCCGAGCTGTCCATCGTGGCCATGCTGTCCCTCTTGGAAGCTTGACCATAATGCCGCTCAGCGCCGCGCATCAACGGACGCGGAAAAAGATACGCGTCGCTGTGGAGCTACGCGTCGACCAGGGTCATGCCGCGCTCGTCGTAGCGGGTCCCCTGGACCTTGTCGGCCAGGCCGTCGAGGCTGGCGGTCTCGGCGGCAGTGAGCTGCAGCTCGGCGGCCTTGAGGTTACTCTCCAGGTTGGCGAGTTTCGTCGTGCCGGGGATCACCACCACGTTGGGCTTGGTGGCCAGCACCCAGGCCAGGGCGATCTGCGAGGGCGTTGCGCCCCGCGCCGTGGCCAGCCGTTCGATCTCCTCGACCAGGGCGAGGTTGGCGCCGTAGGCGTCGCCCTGGAAGCGGGGCGAGACCACCGCGCGGTAGTCCTGGCCCTCCGGGCGGACCTCGCGGCTGAAGGCGCCGGTCAGCATCCCCCGTCCGAGTGGGGAATAGGCCACCACGCTCACCCCGGTCTCGCAGCAGTGGGGCAGGACCTCGCGTTCGATGTCGCGGGTGAAGATCGAATACTCCCACTGCACGGCGGCGATGGGAGCCACCGCCTGGGCGCGGCGCAGGGTCTCGGCATTGACCTCGGAGAGGCCGATCGCGCCGATCTTGCCCTCGGCCACCAGCTTGGCCATGGCCCCGACCGTCTCCTCGATCGGCCGGGCCGGATCCTTGCGGTGCAGGTAATAGAGGTCGACATGGTCGGTCTTCAGCAGGCGCAGGGACTGCTCGATGGCGCGGCGCATGTTGGCCTCCGAGCCGTCGACTCCGGTCACGGTACGGGTGGCGAGATCGCCCACCGGGCCGAACTTGGTGGCGATGAAGGCCTTGTCGCGGCGGTCGTGGAACGCCTCGCCCAGCAGTTCTTCATTGGCGCCGAAGCCGTAGAGCTCGGCGGTGTCGAAGTGGTCGACGCCGCGGTCCAGGGCGGCGTGCAGCAGCTTGACCGCGTCGGCCTTGTCCATGGGTGCGCCATAGGCGATGGACATGCCCATGCAGCCGAGGCCGATGGCGTTTACTTGTCGGCCGGTACGGCCGATTTCACGACGGATCATGGGGAGCTCCGTTCTGTCGAGATGGGATATGGCGGGGTGTGTGAGCGTTCACTCACATGAGCTTATAGGCCCCACTTCCTGAGGACGTCAATCGGCAATACCGATGTTACGCCCGCCAGGCGTCCACCACCGCATCGGCTGCCATGTCGAGATCGGCCTCGCTCCAGGCGCGGCCCTTGATCTCGCTTTTGACCATGTAAACGACGGGCCCGAAGAACAGGTTCGACAGGATGTCGGTCGGCAGGTTCTTGAACACGCCTTGCGCCACGCCTGCGTCGCGCAGGCGGGTGAGGGCGGCCTGGATGCGTTCGTGCGCCGCCCCGCCTTCGCGCTCCGAGAGGGCGGACTCGGCGAAACGCTGTCCGTAGGTGAAGGCCTCGGTGTCGGAGCGGTAGGCGTTGAGCAGGGTCAGCCACAGGCGCTTCAGGCGTTCGCTCGGCGGTCCGTCGCCGTCGCCGGCCTCGGAGATGGCCGTGAACACTTCGCCCTTCAGCCGGCGATAGGCCTCGATCAGCAGGTCGTCCTTGCTGGGGAAGTGGCGGTAGAGCGTGCCCTCGGCGACGCCCGTCTCGGCGGCGATGGCCGCGGTGGTGGCCGCGCCCATCCCGTCGCGGGCGACGATCTTCAGCGCCGCGCGCAGCAGCCGGTCCTTGGTGCTGAGGGTGTCTGTGAGCATGCGCTCACACGTCGGGGTTCAGGGCGCGCGAGTCAAGCGGCTCGCTTTCTCCCGGGCCGGCGCGGCGGGAAGGGCGTTGCGTTCAGGCGACCTTGAAGTCCAATCCCATGGCGGCCAGGGCCTCCTTGAGGCAGCCAAGCGCATTGGGGCCCAGGCCGTGCAGCGCGGCGATCTCGATCTCGGTGTGCTCGGCCAGGTCTTCGAGACAGGTGACGCCCACGCCCGCCAGGGCCCGTTGCGCCGGCCGGGCCAGTTTGGGCAGGTCCGTGCGGATCATGGGGCCTCCTCAGAAAGCGGTCGCGGGGATATGGCGCGGCTTCACGCCATACTCTATCTTCGAAGGCATTGCAGCCGCCGAGGCGCGGCGCGCCGGCGATCATCGTCGCGCAAAGGCCTCGGGCGGCAAGGGATTTTCGGCCCGGATTTCGATTGGAACCTATTGCATGACGATGACGACGGATGCGGCGGCCAAGCCGCGGATCGACAAGCAGGCGCTGCTGACGAAGTACATCGAAGAGCGCGACAAGCGACTCCGCGCCGATGGGAACGCCCAGTACCTGGAGGTCAAGGGACGTCTCGCCCACTACCTCGACGATCCCTACACCCCGCGCGTCGAGCGGCCGGCCAAGACCGACCACGTGACCTTCGCCTTCGTGGGCGGGGGGTTCGCCGGCCTGGTGACCGGCGCGCGGCTGGTCGAGGCCGGGGTCACCGACGTGCGGATCGTGGAGAAGGGCGGGGACTTCGGCGGCACCTGGTACTGGAACCGCTATCCCGGCGCCCAGTGCGACACCGCTTCGATGATCTACATGCCGCTGCTCGAAGAGACCGGGCATATGCCGACCGAGAAGTACGCGCACGCCCCGGAAATCCTGGAACAGTGCCAGCGCATCGGCAAGCAGTACGGCCTCTATGAGAACGCCCTGTTCCACACCGAGGTCGAGGACCTGAGCTGGGACGACGCCAACTCACGCTGGGTGATCTCCACCAATCGCGGCGACCGTTTCACGGCCAGCTACATCGGCCTGGGCACCGGGCCCCTGCACGTGCCCAAGCTGCCGGGCATTCCGGGCATCGAGAGCTTCAAGGGCCACTCGTTCCACACCAGCCGCTGGGACTATGACTATACCGGCGGCGATCCCAAGGGCGCGCCCATGGAGAAGCTGGCCGACAAGCGGGTGGCGATCATCGGCACGGGCGCGACCTCGGTCCAGGCGGTCCCGCACCTGGCGCGGGCCTGCAAGGAACTGCTGGTCGTCCAGCGCACGCCCTCGTCCATCGACGTGCGCGCCAACCAGCCGATCGATCCGGAATGGTTCGCGCAGATCGCCACCCCCGGCTGGCAGACCCGCTGGCTGGAGAACTTCACCGCCAACCAGGCGGGCGGCAATGCCGAGGTCGATCTGGTCATGGACGGCTGGACCGACCTGTCGCGGCGGATCCGCAGCAAGATCATGCAACTTCCGCCGGAAGATCGTGTGCCGATGAAGATGCTGGCCGCCTATGAGGACAGCGACTTCGAGAAGATGGAGGAGATCCGCGCGCGGGTGGATTCCATCGTCGCCGACCGCGAGACCGCCCAGAGCCTCAAGGCCTGGTACCGCCAGCTCTGCAAGCGGCCCTGCTTCCACGACGCCTATCTGCAGGCCTTCAACACGCCAGGCACGCGCCTCATCGACACCGACGGCAAGGGCGTGGAGGCGATCACCGAAAAGGGTTTCGTGGTCGCGGGGGTCGAGTACGAGGTCGACTGCATCATCTACGCCTCGGGCTTCGAGGTCGGCACCGAGTACAAGCGCCGCGCCGGTTTCGACCTGACCGGCCGCGACGGCCTGAAGCTCTCGGACGCCTGGGGTGAGGGCATGCGCTCCAAGCACGGGATCCATGTGCATGGCTTCCCGAACGCCTTCTTCGTACAGCCGACCCAGGGCGCGAACCTGATCTCCAACGTGCCGCACAACCTGACGGAATCGGGCAAGACCATCGCCATGACCGTCAAGCACGCCCTGGATCATGGCTACAGCCAGGTCGAGGTCACTGAGGAGGCCCAAGGGAAATGGGTCGAGCTGCTGCTCACCGGCATGGGCCGCATGCTGGGCGCCCCCGACTGCACCCCCGGCTACTACAACAACGAAGGGCAGGACCCGGGCCCGGCGGCGCGGCTCAATGTCGGCTATCCGGCCGGGGCGACGGCCTTCTTCAAGTACATCGACGGCTGGCGCAGCTCAGGCGAGTTCGAGGGCCTGGCGTTCCGGTGAGGAGCCGCGAAGCACAGGATTAGATCCTCCCCCAGCGCGCAGCGCGGTTTGGGGGAGGTGGATCGTCGCCCACTTGGGCGACGAGACGGAGGGGGTTGAAGCCCGCTGAAGCGAGTCAAAGTCCCCCTCAGTCAGCTTCGCTGACAGCTCCCCCAGGAGGGGAGCATCTTGCCAAGGATGACGCCGGGCGTCAGAGGCCGCCGGCGAACAGGTCCACCTTGCCGATCGGCACGCCTCGGGACCGCAGGATCCCATAGGCGGTCGAGAGGTGGAAATAGAGGTTGGTGGTGGCGAAGATCGTCAGCCACCGGCCGGCGGGCAGGGTTGGCTCCATCCCCGTCCCGATGGCGATGGTCAGGGGAACATCGTCGCGGCCCGCGAACTCTTCGGGCTTCAGGCTCGCCAGGTACTGCTTGGCCTGCGCGATCGCGGCCTGGAACCCGGCCACGTCGAGGTCGTCGGTGATGTCGGCCGGGACCGGCAGGCCCGCGGCTCGCGCCGGCCACTGGCGGGCGAAGTTGCAGACCACCATCAGCTGGAAGCGCAGGGGCGACATGTCCTCGATCAGCCGCCAGTCCAGCATCTGCGCCTCGCTGACGCCGTTGGCGGCGGCGTGTTCCGCGCCCTTGGCCAGGATGTGCGAGGCGGTCTCCAGGGCGTGGGCGTACTGTTCGACGTAGGTGAAAAGACTGACCGCCACGGGCGACCTCCTGATGAGCTAGGGATGGATTCCCGCCAAGGTGAGGCTTGTAGAGGCGGATCGGCCAGATCCCAAGCCTAGACCACCTCGTCCACCGCCTCGATCCAGTGCCTGACCGGCGCCGCTCCGCCATCGGCCAGGTGCATCCAGCAGCCGATGTTCGCCGTGTAGATCGCCGCTGGGGACGCGGCGTTGAGCGCGGCCAGCTTGGCGGTCTTGAGCTTGCCCGCCATCTTCGGTTGGAGCAGCGAATAGGCGCCGGCCGAGCCGCAGCAGAGGTGGTTGTCGGCCACCGGCTGGGGCTCGTAGCCCAGGCGGGTCAGCAGGGTTCCGATCCGACCGGTCAGCTTCAGGCCGTGCTGCAGGGTGCAGGGCTCGTGGACGGCGATGCGCGGCTTCGCGGGCGCTCGACGGGCTGTGAGGTCGCTGTTGGCCAGGACCTCGATGGGGTCGCGCACCAGGCCGGCCACGGCGCGGGCCTTTTCCAGATAGGCCGGGTCGTCGCGCAGCACGTCGGGATAGTCTCGGATGAAGGCCGCGCAGCCGCTGGAATTGACCACGATGGCCGAGGCGCCGGCCTCGATGGCGGGGGTCCAGGCGTCGATGTTGCGCCGGGCGGCGGCGCGGCCGGCCTCCGGGGCGTCCAGGTGGAAGTCCACGGCCCCGCAACAGCCCGCGCGGGGCGCCTCGGTGAGCGCGATGCCGGCCTTGTCGAACACGCGGGCGGTAGCGGCGTTGAAGTGCGGCGCGGCGGCGGACTGGACGCATCCCTTCAGCAGCAGCATGTGGCGGGCGTGGGCTGCCTTGGGCCAGGCGCCTGGAGCCACGGCGGGCGGGACCTTGGCCTTGAGGAAGCCCGGCAGCAGGGGGCGCGTGAGACGGCCCAAGGTCAGGGCGAGGCCGAACAGAATCGCGGACGTGGTGAGCCGGCGGATGGCCTGGCGGGCCAGGCGCGCGGGCCAGGGACGCGGGGCGGCGGCGCGCACGGCTTCCCGGCCGATGTCGTAGAGCCGGTGGTACTGGACGCCGGACGGGCAGGTGGTCTCGCAGGCGCGGCAGGAGAGGCAGCGGTCCAGGTGCTTGAGGCTGAGCGCGCTGACCGGCTGGCCCTCAAGGGCCTGCTTCATCAGGTAGATGCGGCCGCGCGGGCCGTCCAGCTCGTCGCCGGTGAGCTGATAGGTAGGGCAGGTGGCGTTGCAGAAGCCGCAGTGGACGCAGGCCCGCAGGGCCCGCTCGACCACCCCGCCAGCGATGGTCCCGGCGATCGGGCCTGAGATCACCGTGCGCATCTAGAGGCCCTCATACATGCGTCCGGGATTGAACAGGCCATGGGGGTCGAGCGCCGCCTTGACCCGTTTGTGCAGGGCCAGGAGGGGGGCGGGCAGGGGCTGGAACACCTGGTCGACCCCGCCGCGGAACAGGGTGGCGTGGCCGCCGACCGCGGCGGCCACGTCCCAGATCGTGGTGTCGACGCTGTCGGCGGCCAGCCAGCGCTGCGAGCCGCCCCAGTCCCAGGCCAGGTGGCCGTCCAGGCTGGGTAGTTGCGCGGTCTGGGGCAGGGAGAGCCGCCACAGGGCCGGGCCGTCGAAGGCCGGATGGCTCAGGTCGCGCAAGGCCGCCCAGATCTCGCCGGTCTCGGTCTCGCCGCCCAGTTCGCGTGCGGTCTGCACCACCGCCGCCTCGCCGCCGGACAGCCGCAGGTGCAGCCGCTCGCCGTCGTGGAAGGCGCCCGACATCGGCAGGGGCCGGCGCATCAGTTCGATGACGCGGCGCCGGGCGGCCTCGCTGGCGAGCTCGAAGGCCAGGGCCGTCTCGGCGCGCGGCCGGGGCGTGACGCGGATCGACGCCTCCAGGATCACGCCCAGGCAGCCCAGGCCCCCGGCCATCAGCCGGAAGGCGTCGAAGCCGGCCACGTTCTTGAACACCGTGCCGCCGAAGTTCAGCACCTCGCCGCGCCCGTCCAGCACCTTTGCCCCCAGGACGTAGTCGCGCAGGGCGCCGGAGAACGGCCGCCGCGATCCCGAGAGCCCGGCCGCCACCGTGCCGCCGAGCGTGCTGGCCTCGCCGAACACCGGCGGCTCGAAGGCCAGCATCTGGCCGTTGGCCGCCAGCAGGGCCTCGATCTCGGCCATGGGCGTGCCGGCCCGGGCGGTGATCACCAGCTCGCTGGGGTCATAGGCCACCACGCCGCGGTGGGCGCCCAGGGTCAGCGGCTCGGCCTCGATCCTGCGGCCGTAGAAGGCGCGGGTGTCGCCGCCGATGATGCGGAACTTCAGGCCCTCGGACCGCCCGGCGCTCACCACATGGGCAAGGCGCTCGGTCTGGTCGGCGTCAGAACCGGGGGAGGTCGGCAAACGGCAGCTCCCCGTGATGGACGTGCATGCCCCCGAACTCGGCGCAGCGGTTGAGCGTCGGGATCGCCTTGCCGGGATTGAGCAGGCCCAGGGGATCGAAGGCGGCCTTGAGCGCGAAGAAGGCCTCGATCTCGGCGGCGTCGAACTGGACGCACATCTGGTTGATCTTCTCGCGGCCCACCCCGTGCTCGCCGGTGATCGTCCCGCCGACCGCGACGCACAGCTCCAGGATCGCCCCACCCAGCACCTCGGCCTTTTCCAGGTCGCCCTGCCTGTGGCTGTCATAGAGGATCAGCGGGTGCAGGTTGCCGTCTCCGGCGTGGAACACATTGGCCACCTGCAGGCCGCAGGCGTCCGACAGACGGGTGATCTCGGAGAGCACCTTGGGCAGGGCGCGGCGTGGGATGGTGCCGTCCATGCAGTAATAGTCGGGCGCGATGCGGCTCACCGCCGGGAAGGCGTTCTTGCGGCCGGCCCAGAAGCGCTGGCGCTCGGCCTCGTCGCGGGCGGCGCGGACCTCCACGGCGCCGGCTGCGAACATCAGGGCGGTGACGCGTTCCACCTCCTCGGCGACATCGGCGGCCACACCGTCCAGCTCGCACAGCAGTATGGCCTCGGCGGCCTTGGGATAGCCCGCATGGGCGAAGTCCTCGGCGGCGCGCAGGGCCAGGCCGTCCATCATCTCCAGGCCGCCGGGCGTGACCCCCGCGGCGATGATGTCGGCCACCGCCTGGGCGGCCCTCTCCACGTCGTCGAAGGCGGCCAGCAGGACGCGCGCCTCCTCGGGCAGGGGCAGCAGCTTGACCACGACCTCGGTCACCACCCCCAGCAGCCCCTCCGAGCCGGTCATCAGGGCCATGAGGTCGAAGCCCGCCGCGTCCAGGGCCTCGGAGCCGAGGGTCAGGACCTCGCCGTCGAGGGTCACCACCTCCAGCTTGAGGATGTTGTGCACCGTCAGGCCGTACTTCAGGCAATGCACCCCGCCGGCGTTCTCGGCGACATTGCCGCCGATGCTGCAGGCGATCTGGGACGAGGGATCCGGGGCGTAGAACAGGCCCAGGTGGGCGACGGCTTCCGAGATCGCCAGGTTGCGGACCCCGGGCTGGACCCGGGCGATCCGGGCGTCGAGATCGATCGCCAGGATCTTGGAGAACTTGGCCATGCTGAGCAGGACGCAGCCGGGGAAGGGCAGGGCGCCGCCCGAGAGGCCGGTGCCGGCCCCACGCGCCACGACCGGCACGCCGAGGTCGCGGCAGGTCTTCATCACGCCGGCCACCTGGGCCACGGTGGTCGGCATGACCACCGCGCCGGGCAGGGAACGGTAGGCCGCCAGGCCGTCGCTCTCATAGGGCCGCAGGGCCTCGACCTCGGTCAGGATCGCATCGGCGGGCAGCACCGCGCGCAGGGCCGCGCCCAGCCGCTGGGCCGAAAGCACCGGGAAGTCCGCATCGAGTCGGGCGTCGAAATGGTCGAGCATCAGGCCGGACCTTGGGCGTACGGGCGCTCTAGCGTCAACCACGCGGCGCGCTACAAGGTTATCAACGATAGGGAACGGGAGAGAACCATGGATCTGGGCTTGAAGGGCAAGGCCGCGGTGGTGACCGGCGGATCGCGCGGCATCGGCCGGGCCATAGCCGACCTGCTGGCCGACGAAGGCTGCGACGTGGCGATCTGCGCGCGCAACGCCGGCCAGGTGGCCGAGGCCGTCGCCGCGCTGCAGGCCAAGGGCGTAAAGGCCTTCGGCCAGGCGGTGGACATCGCAGACGGCCCGGCGCTGAAGGCCTTCGTCACCCAGGCGGGCAATGAGCTGGGCGGCATCGACATCCTGGTCTCCAACGCCAGCGCCCTGGTCCAGGGGGCCGGCGAGGACGAGTGGAAGGCGATGTTCGACATCGACGTCATGGGCGCGGTCCGTTCCTTCGAGGCGGCCAAGCCGTTCCTGGAGAAGGCCGGCGCGGCCAAGGGCGACGCGGCCTTCATCATCACCTCGTCGGTTTCGGCGGCCGAGGCGACCGCCGCCTCGTCCTACGGCGCCATGAAGGCGGCCCAGATCCACTACGCCAAGGGCCTGGCCCGCGAGAACGCCGCCAAGCACATCCGCGCCAATGTCATCTCGCCGGGCACCGTGTTCTTCGAGGGCGGGGTCTGGGGCAATGTGAAGGCCGGCATGCCGCAGTTCTTCGACCAGATGATCAAGCGCAACCCCACCGGCCGGATGGCGACGCCGGAAGAGGTGGCCGCCGCCGCCGTCTTCCTGGCCAGTCCGCGCTCCAGCTTCACCACCGGCATCAATATGCTGGTCGACGGCGCCATCTCGTCGCGCGTGAACTTCTAGGGCCAAGACATTGGATTACGACTACTTCCAGCTCAAGCTCGGCCGCGAGCGGACGGCTCACAAGACGCTGGCCGAGCGGCTGTATCCCATACCCGAGGTGGTGGCCGTGTTCTCGCCGCTGCTGGGCTTCGCCTCCAACGAGGCCCTGGTCCTGGCCAGGGCCGGGGCGGAGCTTGGCTTTCCGGCCCAGGCCGTCGATCGGCTGACCCCGACCCTGCGCCCCACGTCGGACGTCCCGCCGGAGCCGAAGGGGGTCTATGTCCACAACTGGTTCACCATCGACGGCGGCGCGGTCGACGAGTTCGTGCGGCTGTCCGGTGAGGCCTGGCCCGCCTTCGAGAGCCGGTTCGAAACCAAAATCTACGGCCTGTTCCTGGCCGCGGAAACCGAGGCGGACCGGGCTGAAGGCGCGCGCCGACTGTTGCTGATGACCAATTATCGAGACCTTGGCGAGTGGCAGGTCTCCCGCGATCCGACATCCGAGGCCATGCAGGTCTTCCTGCGCCGCCGCGAACTGACGCGTGTTTCCCTGGCCCGCAGCTGCCTGGTCATTCCGCGGGCCTAGCGGCCCCAATCCGAGGAGCCTGGGATGATCGAGCAGACCGTGGAGGTCCCGACCAAGGACGGGGCCACGACCACCTTCATCGTCCATCCGGAACGGGATGGGCCGCATCCGGTGATCCTGTTCTTCATGGACGCCCCGGCGATCCGCGAAGAGCTGCGCGACATGGCCCGCCGGTTCGCCAGCGCCGGCTATTACGTGATGCTGCCCAACCTCTACTACCGCTCCGGCGTGCTGGAACTAACGGCCGAGGACTGGGCCGACCCCGAGCGGAAGAAGATGTTCGGGCTGATGTACTCGCTGACCATCCCGCTGGTGATGGAGGACACCGACGCCCTGCTGGCCTATGCCGACGGCCAGGCCGCCGCCGACGCCAAGACCGTGGGCTGCGTCGGCTACTGCATGAGCGGTCAGTTCTCGATCAATGCCGCGGCGCGCCATCCCGACCGGGTCAAGGCGGCGGCCTCGATCTACGGCACCTTCCTGGTCACCGACAAACCCGACAGCCCGCATGTCGCGGCCCGCAAGGCCAAGGGCGAACTCTACTTCGCCTGCGCCGAGATCGACCGCTGGGCGCCGTTGGAAATGGTCCAGGCCCTGGAGACATCGCTGAAATCGGACGAGATCGAGGCCGAGGTCGAGTTCTATCCCGGCGTCGAGCACGGCTTCGCCTTCCCCAACCGCGCCGCCTACGACAAGACCGCCGCCGAACGCCACTGGGAGCGGCTCAACGCCCTGTTCCGTCGCCGGCTGGGTTAGCGCGCGGACGGGTTGGCGGGAAAGCCATGATCTCATTGACGCGAGCTGAGTGAAGTCATGGTCTTCTGGATCGCGAGCGCGGCTGGACTGGCGATCGCCTACCTCCTGGGTTCCACGCCCACGGGTTATCTGGCGGGGAGACTGCTCAAGGGGATAGATATCCGCGAGCACGGCTCCGGATCCACGGGGGCGACCAACGTATTGCGAACCCTGGGGAAATGGCCTGGGTTGGTGGTGCTCCTGGTGGATTTGCTGAAGGGCGGGGCGGCGATCGCCTTTGTCCGCTGGTATTTTCCCTGGCTCTATACTTTCTCGTCCGTCACGCCCCCGACCGCGCCTGATCTGCAGGCTTGGATGCCGTGGGCCGTTTGCCTGGCCGGCCTCGCCGTGTTGCTGGGGCATGGCCGTTCGATCTGGCTGAACTTCACGGGCGGAAAATCGGCCGCGGCGGGGCTGGGCGTGTTGCTGGCGATGTCCTGGCCAGTCGGCTTGGGCGCCGCGATGGTTGTCGGCCTTGCGCTGGCTGTTTCCCGGATTGTCTCGCTTAGCTCGATGCTGGGGGCGTTGACCGCGATCGCCCTCATCTGCAGCCTGGAACAACCGTTAGCCTATCGGTTGCTGGTGATTGCCGGCGGCATCTACGTGATTGCGCGCCATCGCGCCAACATTCAGCGCCTACTGGCTGGGACAGAGCCCCGCCTGGGGCGACCTCGCCCGGAGCCGCGCCCCTAGACCCGATCCACCGGCGCCACCCAGTCGTCGTCCAGGCTCTTCAGCGGGTGCGAGCCGGTCACCTGACCCATGAAGGGCGGCCAGATGTTGTAGCCCAGCAGATCCTGCAGGCGCGACGACATGGCCTTCACGCGCCGACGGGGAACGCCGAGATAGAAGTTCTCCTGCGTGCGGGCCCAGGGCTCGCAATACTGGTTGGTGAAGGCCAGGCGCGGGGCCGAACTGCGGTTGGCTCCGCCGCGGTGGAGCAGGGTTCCCTGGAAGACGATGGCGCCGCCGGCCGGCATGACGGCGGGGACCAGCATGGCCTGGGCGTCGCGTGGGTCCAGGGCGGCGACTTCGGCGCTGCTCCAGGTGTGACTGCCGGGAATGATGTCGGTGGCGCCGTTGGTTTCGGTGAATTCGTCGATCGCTCCGACAATCGACAGGCTGATCGCGGGACGCGGTCGCGGCTGGCGATAGAAGCCGTCGTCGAAGTGGACGGCCTGGGCCTTCTCGCCGGGATGGATGCAGATCGCCTGGCTGGCGGTCAGCAGATAGCTCGGCTGCAGGAACCGGTCGAGCAGGGCGAGCAGCCGCGGTTCGGCGGTCAGCTCCTCGAACACCTTGCCGCGCGCGACCAGGGTGTAGACCCGCTCGGTGTCCAGGCCCTCGAAGTCGTTGCGGCCGTGGTGGGTCCCCATGTGCGGGGCCAGCGCCGCCCGCGCCTGGGCCAGCTGGTCCGCATCGGCGAAGTCCGGAATGATTGTGTAGCCGTCGTGGGTCAGCCGCTCGACGTGGGCATCGAGGTCGAAGGTCGCGGGCGTCATATCCATGGTCGCCTCCGTTTTGCTCGCGCAAAACTAAGCATGCACGACCGGAGGATGACCAGCGTTCGGGTGGCCTAGTTCCGCGAGGGGATGATCACCTTCATGGACTCGTAGCCCTTCACGAAGGTCGAATAGACCCGCTTGGGCTCCTCCAGGAGCACGACCTCCGGGAAGCGCTTGAGGATCTCTTCCCAGATGATCTTGAGTTGCAGCTCGGCCAGGCGGTTGCCCACGCAGCGGTGGATGCCGAAGCCAAAGGAGATGTGGTTGCGGGGCCGCTCGCGGTTGATGATGTAGTCGTTGGGCCGCTCGATGACCTCGTCGTCGCGGTTGCCCGAGACGTACCACATGACGACCTTGTCGCCCTTCTTGATGGTCTTGCCGCCCAGTTCGAAGTCCTGGGTGGCGATGCGGCGCATGTGGGCCAGCGGGGTCTGCCAGCGGATGGTCTCGGAGACCATCGACGGGATCAGGGCGGGGTTCTCGCGCAGCTTCCTGTACTGATCAGGATTGCGGTTCAGCGCCAGGATCGAGCCCGAGATGGTGTTCCGCGTGGTGTCGTTGCCGCCGACGGTGAGCAACACGATGTTCCCGAAGTACTCGCGCGGCTCCATGTTCCGGGTGGCCTCGCCATGGGCCAGCATGGAGATCAGGTCGCCGGCCGGCGGGGCGTTGACCCGCTCGTTCCAAAGGTTGGTGAAATAGGCGTGGTACTCGATGAAGATCTGCATCTTCTGTTCGAGGGTGTCTATCAGGCCCTGGCCGGGAACCGCGGTGACCACGTCCGACCAGTAGGTCAGCTTGCGGCGGTCTTCCTGCGGCATGTCGAACAGGGTGGCGAGCGTCATCGCCGTCAGTTCCATCGACACCTTGTCGACCCAGTCGAACTCCTCGCCGATCGGGAGGGAGTCCAGGATCTTGGCCGCGCGCTCGCGGATCAGGGGCTCGAGGATCTGCAGGTTCATGGGCGAGACCACGGGGCTGACGGTCTTGCGCTGCACGTCGTGCTTGGGCGGGTCCATGGCGATGAACATGGGCAGGGGACCCTTGTCACCGTCCTGGGTCGCGATGGTGATGCCGCCTTCCGAGGAGAAGGCGCCGTGGTTGGTGTCCACGGTCATGATGTCGTTGTACTTGGTGATCGACCAGTACGGGCCGTAGTCGCTCTCAGCCGTATAGTGGACCGGGTCTTCCTTGCGGAGCCGCTCGAAGTTCCACCACATCTGGTCGGACTGGAAGAGGGCGGGCTGGGCCGGGTTCAGCTGGTCCAGCGGGGTTGCGTAGGCCTGCGCTCGGGCGTCCTTGCTCAGATCGATATTGCCGTCGCTCATGGTGTCCTCGGTCCCTTGTGGGCGTCTCCAGGCTTCCACCAAAGATGACGCTACCGTCAATTTTTTAGCCTGAAATGGGTTACCCGTCTCCAACTGATCTGCGTTCAGTCACAGATTTTCTCTCATTTTTAACTCCCATTAAACTGATAGGAATTAGTCGAAGCACTTTGCGGAGCAGGCGGGCATGTCCATTCGGCCGACGGTGGCGATTATCGGCGCGGGGTTCTCGGGCCTGCTGACCGCCCTGCACCTGACGGCGGACCCGGAGGGGCCTATTGTCCGGCTGATCGAGCGGTCGGGCTCATTCGGACGGGGCGCGGCCTACGCCACGGCCAATCCCGACCACCTGCTCAATGTGCGCGTCGCCAATATGAGCGCCTTTCCCGACGACCCGGAGCACTTCACCCGCTGGCTGGCCCGCCACGAGGGCTGGAGCGCCCACGGGGGGTTCGTGACCCGCGGGGTCTATGGCGACTACCTGCAGGACCTCTTGAAGGACGCCGTGGAGCGTTCCGCCGCTGGCCGGCTCTTGCTGGAGGGCGACGAGGTGGTCGATGTCTCCCGCGCTGGAGCGACCTGGAAGGTCCGGCTGGGGATGGGGCGCGAAATCGAGTCGGCCGCCGTGGTCCTGGCGCTGGGCGTCCTGCGGCCCGCCCCGCCGGCCGTCGCGGGGCCCTACGTTCTGGCCTCACCGCGCTATGTGGCCGATCCGTGGAGCCCCAAGGCCGTGTTCGACGAAGATGTCGAAGAGGTGCTGCTGCTGGGCACGGGCCTGACCATGATCGATGCGGCCGTCAGCCTCTGGCGGCCGGGGCGCCGGTTCTGGGCGCTCTCGCGGCGGGGGCTAGTGCCGCGCCCTCATGCGCCCGTTGGTTCGCGTCCGGAGATCGAGGCGCCGCGCGGCTCGCCGATCTCGATCCTCCGAAACATCCGCCGCGCCTCGCCCGACGGCCGCTGGCGCGATGCGATCGACGACCTGCGCCCCCACGTGCGGACCGTCTGGCAGGGTTGGAGCGGCGCAGAGCGCGCCTCCTTCCTGCGCCACCTGCGGCCCTGGTGGGACGTTCACCGCCATCGCCTGGCGCCCAGCGTGGCCCGCCGCGTGGCCATGCTGATGCGCGGCCGGGAGCTGGTCGTGCGGGCCGGAGAGGTGACCTCCCTGACGCCGGGCCGCGAAGGCGTCGAGGTCCTGTGGCGGCCGCGCGGGGCCAAACTCACCCGAAGGCTGTGGGTGGGGGCGGTGGTCAATTGCGCGGGCCTGCTTGGCGATCTGGACCAGACGAGCGAACCGCTGCTGCGCCACCTGCTGTCGCGCGGCCTGATCCGCCCGGACCCCAGCCGGCTGGGCGCCGATGTGGACGCCGGCTCGCGGCTGATCGGGACCGGCGGCGGGGCCCAGGCCGGGCTCTACGCCGTGGGGCCGCTCACCCGCGGCGCCTTCTGGGAGATCACCTCGGTCCCCGACATCCGCACCCAGGCCGCCGATGTGGCCCAGGCGATCCTAAGAGGGCTGAAACTGGGATCGGCGGCGGCCTAGGGGACCCCTAGCCCTGCTCGCGGTCGGCCAGGACGTCGGCGGTCTTGCCGCTCTTGCGCCAGTAGTCGGTGAGGCCGAGGGCCTGGGCCAGTTGTCCAAACCGCGGCACGGCGCGCAGGGCTGTGCTGGGCGGGGTGAACAGGAACCCTGTCTGCAGCCGCGACGGCGGCGTGTACGAGCCCTGTTGGGTTGAATACCGGACAGAGCCGATGGTGAAGCCGCGGCCGAAATAGTAGGCGTCGATCACCGCATAGGCCTGATCGACGCGGCCCAGTTCGGAAATCACCTCGACGGCGTTCTCGGCGAACCCCGCGCCCTTGCGGGCGGCTTCCAGGTTGGCCTGGACCGCATTCTCGACATCGGCCGGTGCTCGCGTGAGCAGGGCGTGCGCGGTGTCCTCGATCAGCTTGAAGTTCCAGTCGGGAATGCCGGGCGGGCGGCGCACCTGATCGCGGGACATGGCGATCGCCTCGGTGGATCGGCCGGTGTGGACGAACAGCCAGAACCGCGTGAACCAGATCTGGTAGCTGCGCGGCCAGAGGTCCATGGCTTCGTCGATGATCCGGTCGCTCTCGTCCAGTCGTCCGACGACCCAAAGCAGATAGGCCAGGCGGAACTGAATGGTCGGCTCCAGCTTGGTCTGCCGGGCGATCGGCTCCAGGGCGGAGATGGCGTCGCGACTGCGTCCGACGCTGGCGAGGATCCGCGACAGCGCCGAACAGGCTTCGAACTGGGCCGGATCGAGCTCCAGGACCTTCCGCAGCGCCTGCTCGGCGCCCAGCCAGTTGCCGTAGCTGGGGATGTCGAGGGCCAGGGCGGCATGGGCGCTGGCGTTGCGGGGGTCGAGCTCGATCGCCCGGCGCGCGGCGGCCTTGGCGCGCTGCGCCGCCTGGCGCGCGGCGTCGTCGGCGAGGAAGTAGAGCCCGTTCTGATAGGCCAGGGCGAGCGCGCCCCATCCCTCGGCATACTCCGGCGCCAGGGCGACAGCCTGCTGCAGGAAGCCGGTCGCCTGGGCGGTGGCCTCCACCGTGCCGATGCGGGAGGCCTCCATGCCCTTGGCGTGCAGCATCAGCGCCGCCTCGGGCACGTCGGGCTTGCGGCCCTTGTAGAACCACCAGGCGGCCCCACCGGCCGCCGCGGTCGCCGCGGCGCCTCCGATCAACAGGCGACGGTCGATGGCCCCGCGAGCCGGGCCGGCCGGAGCCGGCGGGGCGGCCTGGACGGCCGGAGCCGGCGGGGGCGCGAACGGGGTCGCCGCGACGATCAGGCGATAGCCGACCTTGGTGATCGTCTCGACGCCGAAGCTACCGGCGCCCATGGTTTCGGCCAGGGCGCGGATCTTGGAGATGACCCGGTTGACCGCGTCCTGGCCGACGATGCGGCCCTCCCAGCAGCTCTCGATCAGGTCGTCACGGGAGACGATCTCGCCGCCGGCCTTGGCCAGGGCGACCAGAACCTGCATCACCCGCGGCTCGAGCCGCTCGCGGCCCGATGGGCCGACCAGCTCCCGGGTCGCGGGCCGGACCTCGACGGCGCCCAGCCGAAATGGCGGGGTGTGGGCCAGGTCCACCTGCGGCTGCTCCGTCATCGACACTCCGCAGTCATCATCGAATCATCGGTCAATCATCAGGTCGAAGTCGTCGGTCAAAGCGCCTTTCGGCGCCAGCCTCCTGTTTGTCCGCGACCTGCGTCGCGGCGCGTATCGAGGCGGCCGGACCACACCATTGAAGCCGACCCGACCTGGGGTCGGCAATGGGGTTGGCGAACGCCGAGATCACGGGATTCAGTAGGGTCGGCTCTTGGGCTTCTCGGCCAGGGTCGGCGCAGGGCGCACTTTCCGCCCTGGACGGGGCGGCGCAGCATGGGGGTGCGGCGCCGCCCCGAATTCCTTCAGAACGAATTTGGGGTGGATACGCCCCTAGCCCTCGGCGAACCTGGCCGGCGCCATCTTCGGCGTCAGCAGGTGGATGACCAGGACCGCCAGCAGGTAGATGCAGCCGCAGACGGCGAAGATCGGCGCATAGCCGCCGGCGGCTTCCAGCACCTGGCCGACCGACTTGGCCATGACCATGCCGCCGACGCCGCCCAGCATGCCGCCGATGCCGATCACCGAGCCGACCGCGCTGCGCGGGAAGACGTCGCCGGGCAGGGTGTAGAGATTGGCCGAGAAGGCCTGGTGGGCGGCCGCGACGAGACCCACGACGATCGTGGCCAGCCACAGGTTGTCGATCTGCATGATGAAGAAGTAGGGCAGGGTGGCGACGGCGCAGATCAGCATGGTGATCTTGCGCGCGAAGTTGAGGCTGTGGCCGTTCTTCATGAGGCGCGAGGACAGCCAGCCGCCCGCGACGCTCCCCACGTCGGAGATCAGATAGACCGCCGCCAGCACCGCGGCGAAGGTCGGCACGTCCAGCTCGAAGGTCTTCTTGAAGAAGTCCGGCAGCCAGAACAGCAGCATCCACCAGACCGGGTCGATCAGGAACTTGCCGGCGGCGTAGGCCCAGGTCTCGCGTTTGCCCAGGACGGTGAACCAGCCGATCTTGCGGTCGCTGTCTTCCGGGTCGGAACGGATGTGGGCGAGTTCGGCGGCGTTGACCTTCTTCTCCTGCTCGGGCGCGCGGTACATGATCAGCCAGGCCACGATCCACAGCATGCCGATCACGCCGGTGATGATGAAGGCCATCCGCCAGCCGTAGGCCAGCATGATCATCGGCGCCGCGATCGGGGTGATCACCGCCCCGATATTGGCCCCGGCGTTGAAGATGCCGGTGGCGAGCGCGCGCTCCTTCTTGGGGAACCACTCGGTGACGGCCTTGACCCCGCCCGGGAAGTTGCCGCCCTCGCCGATCCCCAGCAGGACCCGGACCAGGAAGAACTGGTTCAGGCTGCTGGCGCCGGCATGGGCGAGGTGAGCGAGCTGCCAGATCACGAAGGCCGTCGCGTAGCCGATCTTGGCGCCCACCTTGTCCACGAAGGCGCCGAACAACAGGTAGGAGACCGCGTAGGCCGCCTGGAAATAGAAGACGATGTCGGCGTAGTCGGTCTCGCTCCAGCCCATCTCATCGGACATGAAGGGCTTCAGCACGCCCAGCATCTGGCGGTCGACATAGTTGATGACCACGGCCGTGAAGAGCAGGCCGCAGATCACCCACCGGCGACGGGTCATCTTGCCCTCTTCGAAGGCGGCGGTTTCGACGGTGGTCATGGCTCGCGCCCCCAAATGCGTTTCCACCCGCGGCGACATGTTCTGATGGTCCCGCGCTGTCGCCCGACGCGGGGCCTGGTCTCAGGTCTCGGCCGGCCTCGCCGGATAGGCGCGACAGGCGATCTCTCCGAAGCCGGCGAACCGCACGGCCCCATCCTGGCCCGCCACGATGTCATGGATGCCCGCCGCGGCGCCGGTGCAGACGTACATGCCCTTGCGCAGCGGCCGGCCGCGCGCGGCGAGGTTCTCGGCCAGCAGGCGCAGGGACTGGATGGGTCCGCCCGGCAGGACGAAGGCGCCACCTTCGCCGACCCGCTCGCCGGCGATGATGGTCTCGCAGCGAAGCCTTTCCAGGGGGATGGACCGCCAGTTCTCGATGGCTTCGCCGACCATCAGGCCGGCGTTGTTCCCGAAGTCGGAGACCACCGCGGTGGGCCCCACGATGTTGATGGTGGCCAGGGGACTGCCGGCGGGCTCCATGCCGATGTGCATGGACTCGATCAGCTCGGCGGCTTCCTCCGGTGTCCAGGTGAGCTTGTCGGCCGGGGCGTCGTGGGCCAGGCGCAGGACGTACTCCGCCTCGACGGCGGCGAACCCGCCCACGAACACTGGGAATTCCGTCACGTCGCCGGGCTTCACGCGCCACAGCGCCTTGGCGAAGACCGGTCCGAAGATCCGGTTGGCCCGCAGGCGGGGCTCATGCTCGGGCGGCACCCGGCCCACCTTCCAGCCGACCACCTCGTCGGGCCAGAGGTCGAGGGCCGCGTCCTGCACGCGGTAGGCGGTGGCTAGATCGGTCGGCAGAGGGCCCGGGAACTCCGGCAGGGGGCTCGCGGCCCGGCGCGCGCGGACGAACCGCTCGGCGACGGAAGCCACCGGATAGCCTTCGGCCGAATCCGCCGCTGGGACGCTCACGCGCAAAAACCCTCCCGAAATCCCGCCCCGAACGGCCCTGTTGTCTCTAAAGGAAACCGGTGTCATTTTCAAATCAAGCCCAAATCGGCGCGATTTTGCTAATGACCGCATCGGGCGTGGAGCGAGACGATGATCAGGATGTTGGCCTTGGCGGCGATGGCCGCTCTGTGCATGAGTTCGCCGGGGGTGACGGCCCCATCCCCGCCCAAGGCGTTTCCCGAGGCGCTAGGCTGGGCCGCGGCCACGCCCGGCGGCCGGGGCGGCCAGATCCTGCGGGTCACCACCCTGGCGGCCGAGGGTCCGGGCTCGTTGCGGGCGGCGGTCGAGGCCAGGGGCCCGCGGATCATCGTCTTCGAGGTGGGCGGGGTGATCGACCTGGGCGTGAAGACGCTGACCGTCCGCGAGCCGTTCCTGACTATCGCCGGCCAGACCGCGCCCTCCCCGGGGGTGACCCTGATCCGCGGCGGCCTCGACATCGCTACGCATGACGTGGTGGTTCAGCACCTTCGCGTGCGGCCCGGCGAGGCGGGCGAGGCGAAGAAGAGCGGCAAGGACTTCGATTCGATCTCCACCCAGGGCGTGTCGTTCAACATCCTGATCGACCACAACAGCCTGACCTGGGGCACCGACGAGAACCTCTCGGCCTCCGGGCCCCGGTTCGTGGGCAAGACGCCGGACGATTGGCGGGCGGGCGCCAGCCGCGCCATCACCTTCTCCAACAACATCATCGCCGAGAGCCTGGCCTATTCGACCCACGCCAAGATCGAGCACTCCAAGGGCTCGCTGATCCACGACAACGTCACCGACATCCTGATCGTCGGGAACCTCTACGCCCACAATTACGAGCGCAATCCGCTGTTCAAGGGCGGGGTGCGCGGGGTGATCGCCAACAACCTGATCTTCAATCCGGGCCAGCGGGCGATCCACTACAACCTGATGGCCGCCGAGTGGGGCGACGCCGAATGGCAGGTCGGACAGGTGGTGGCGGTGGGCAACGTCCTGCGCGGCGGCCTCGACACTCCGGCGGGCCTGCCGTTCTTCCAGCTGGGCGGCTATGGCGACGTGCAGTTCTACGGCAAGGACAACATCGCCGTGGACCGCTTCGGCGTCCCCCTGCCGATGTTCGGTCGATACACCACCGCCCCGGCCAGGATCATCCAGGTGAGGACGCCGCCGCTCTGGCCGCAGGGCTTCACGCCCATGGCCGCCGTCGACGTCCAGCAGGCGGTCCTGGCCAATGCCGGAGCCCGGCCCTGGGACCGCGACGCCGACGACGTGCGCCTGTTGGCCGACGTCGCCGAGGGGCGCGGTGAAATTATCGACTCCGAGCAGGAGCTGCATGGCTATCCGCATCCCAAGGAGACGCGGCGGCCGTTCGTGGACGCCGACTGGAACCTGGACGACATGACCCCCAAGCGGCCGGAGGTGTTGGATTCCGGGGCGAAGGCGAAGGGCACTTGAGCCGGCCCACAACGCTCGGCATCCTCCAGTCGTCTGAAAGACGATCCCGTCCTGCGGACCAGCGCCGCGGAAACCAAGACTCTTCAGCGAGATCGCGCTGACCCCCGGCGACGCCCGCGGGCTTGTCTGCTACCGGTGTCATGGCATGCGCAAGCCTTACTTGTTGCGGCCACGGCGCGCAGGCTATGAACATCCCAGGCACATTGCGGAAGAAGACATCGGTGGCGGCGCGCGAGGCAGGGACGAAACCGAAGCCGGCGGGGATGGAGGGCTCCTCCCGTCGCCCGACCATCAATGACGTGGCCCGGATGGCTGGGGTCTCCAAGAAGACCGTCTCGCGGGTCATCAACGAGAGCCCCTTCGTCAAGGAAGACACCCGCAAGGCCGTCCAGACGATCATTCGCGAGACCGGCTACGCCCCCGATCCCCAGGCCCGTGGCCTGGCCTTCCGCCGCTCGTTCCTGGTCGGACTGATCTACGACAACCCCAATCCCCAGCACACGGTCAGCCACCAGCAGGGCCTGCTGGACGCCATGGCCGGTTCAGGCTTCGAGCTGGTGGTCCGCCCCGTGGACCGGACCAGCCCGCGCCTGCTGGATGAGATGCGCGTGTTCATCGAGCGCCAGAAGCTGTTCGGCGTGGTGCTGCCCTCGCCGGTCTCCGAGGACGAACGGCTGGCCGCCCTGCTGCGGGAGCTGGACGTCCGCTATGTGCGTATCGGCTCGGTCGCCCTGGACGAACCCGGCCGCATGCTGGTCAGCCACGACGGCAAGGGCGCGGCCGAGGCCGCCCGCCACCTCGCCGACCTGGGCCACACCCGCATCGCGCTGATCTCGGGCCCTTCGACCTTCCGGTCGTCGGTGGAGCGGCGGAAGGGCTTCGAGTCCGGCCTGGCCGAACGCGGCCTGTCGCTGGACCCGGCGCTGGTCAAGGTCGGCGGCTACACCTACGAGTCCGGGGTGAACGCGGCGAAGGAACTGCTGGCGTTGAAGGCCCGGCCGACGGCCGTGTTCTGCCTCAACGATGAAATGGCCACGGGGGTCTACACCGCCGCCCGCGAGGCCGGCTTGCGCATTCCCGAAGACGTCTCGGTGGTGGGCTTCGACGACTCGTCCATCGCCAGCCGGCTGTGGCCGCCGATGAGTTCGGTGCGCTTGCCTTTGCGCGACATGGGCCGCATCGCCGGCGAGATGCTGGTGCCCAACCCCATGCGCGACAAGCCCAAGGTCCAGCCGGACATCCAGCCGGAGCTGATCGTCCGCGCCTCAAGCGCACGAGTGGGGTAGGGCGCAGTCCAGGGCTTGGCACAAGCCAGCGCGACGGTAGTGGGCCACTGTCCGCTGAGTTCACCAGTCATCGGCAGAGTCTACCGTCGCGAACTCGTCCCTGAGCCTATAGGCCATCTCCGACGCTGGCCGCGCACCACGAGTAGACTGGACATGCACCAGCGCTGCTCGGGCGATCATGTAGGCCATACGGCTGCCGTCATTGCCTTCGGCACCGTCGATGGCCGACAGCACCAGCTCGGTCGCCCTGGCGTATTGGGACGGTAGGGTCATGGGCACAGGTTGCACCCATTCGATGTGGCCTTGCACTGCGGCGCATAGGCCGTTCGCCGTCCGCTAACAGGAAAGACCCCAGGCTGTGGACAAGCACGACCCGTTGACGGCGGCGGCCTTCTGCAAAGCGCCCACAGAACGCTCCACAGGTTCCCTTTTGCCACGACAAGATCTGTCACGCTCCCCCGGGCACGCCGACGATTTCCACCCAGACGTCGTGTTGCCGCGAAAGTTCATTGCTCACGCTAATGACACCGGTTACCTTGATCTCGGGCGAGCGTCAGGCTCGCGCCCCGGAAACGCCGAAAAGAGGCCGCTGATGGCCAGGTCCCTGAAGCTGAACGACGATCGGCTGTTGCCGGTCGAGCTGGCGACCAGGGCCATCGCCCGGGCGCTCCATGCCGAGGTTCGCGGCCTGCCGATCATCAGGCCGCACGGTCACACCGCCCCGACCTGGTTCTCCGAGACCGGCGCCCCGATGGCGCTCAGCGCCTGACACCCTAAGGACCCGATCATGTTCAAGAAAACCTACCACGCCACCCATCCGGACATGATGAAGGCCGCCGACAACGAGGCCCTGCGCGACCGCTACCTGGTCCAGGACCTGTTTTCGGCCGACACCGTCAGCCTGAACTACAGCCACAACGAGCGCTTCGTGATCGGCGGGGCGGCGCCCGTCTCCGGCGCCGTGAAGCTGCCCGACCAGACCGAGCCGGCCAGCGCCGCGGGCCATCCATTCCTGGAGCGTCGGGAGCTCGGCGTGGTCAATGTGGGCGGGGCGGGCAGGATCACCGTCGATGGCCAGGCCTTCGACATGGCCCCCCGCGACGGCCTCTATGTGCCGATGGGCTCCAAGGACGTGGTCTTCGAGAGCGCCGATCCGGCCAACCCGGCCAAGTTCTACCTGGCCTCCACACCTGCCCATAAGGCCTGCCCGATCACCAAGATCGCCATCTCCCAGGCCAATCCCCTGGAGCGCGGCTCCAGCGAGCAGTCCAACGAGCGGACCATCTTCCAGTACTTTATTCCCGGCGTCTGCGAGACCGCCCAGCTGCTGCTGGGGGTGACTTTCCTGAAGCCGGGCAGCGTCTGGAACACCATGCCGCCGCACCTGCACGACCGGCGCTCGGAGGTCTATTTCTACTTCGACCTGGAGGGGGACAATAAGGTCTTCCACTTCATGGGCGAGCCCGAGGCCATGCGCCATATCGTGGTCGGCGCGGACGAGGCGGTGATCAGCCCGCCCTGGTCGATCCACATGGGGGCCGGGACATCAAACTACGGGTTCATCTGGGCCATGGGCGGGGAGAACCTCGACTATACCGACATGCACGTCCTCGACATCTGTCAGTTGAAGTAGGCGTCCCATGTCATTGCGAATGTTCGATCTTTCCGGAAAATCCGCCATCGTCACCGGGGCCAATACCGGCCTGGGTCAGGCCATAGCCGAGGCCCTGGCCGGCGCAGGCGCCGACATCGCCGCGGTAGGCCGCACGCCCCCCGTGGACACCCGCTTCGCCGTCGAGGCCAAGGGCCGGCGCTTCCACGACATCACCGCCGACCTGGGGAGCCTGGAGCCGATCGAGCGCATCGTGGCCGAGACCGTCGAGCACCTCGGCGGGGTCGACATCCTGGTCAACAACGCCGGGATCATCCGCCGCAACGATGCGCTGGAGTTCACCGAGGACGATTGGGACGCGGTGATGGACGTCAACCTGAAGACCACCTTCTTCCTGACCCAGGCGGTCGGGCGGCGGATGGTCGAACAGGGGCGAGGCGGCAAGATCGTCAACGTCGCCTCGATGTTGTCCTTCCAGGGCGGGATCCGGGTGGCCTCCTACACCGCCAGCAAGAGCGGCATCGCCGGGCTCACCAAGCTGCTGGCCAACGAGTGGGCGGCCAAGGGCATCAATGTGAACGCCATCGCGCCCGGCTACTTCGCCACCAACAATACCGAGGCCCTGCGCGCCGACGAGGGCCGTAGCCGCGATATCCTGGCCCGCATCCCGGCCGGGCGCTGGGGTCGGCCGGAAGACCTGGGCGGAGCGGCCGTGTTCCTGGCCTCAAGCGCCGCCGACTACATGCACGGGGCGATCGTCCCGGTCGACGGCGGCTGGCTGGCCCGCTAGCGCCGAAGGCCTCGCTGAAGCATCCAAGGTGCTCCCCCTCTGGGGGAGCTCCCGGCCGCATGGCCGGGTGAGGGGGGGCTTTGACTCTCTCTAGGGGGCTTCAACCCCCTCCGTCTCGTCGCGAAGAGGCGACGATCCACCTCCCCCAGCGGGGGAGGATTTAGATGCGAGCCGCTCGAAGGCCGAGGGGCGACGGCGGGCCGCTAAGGCCGCCACGACCTGGTCGGCGCAGGCGCCGGGTATGGTGTTCGTGGTGTCGACGCTGAAGTCGTAGTCGCCATGCCTGTGGACCAGGCCGAACTGGCTCCGCACCTGGCCGGCCTGGCGGTCGCCGCGCGCGATCTCGCGCCGTTCGGCCTCGGCCAGATCGCAGCGGACCCCGACGAAGAACACTTCGCGGTCCCGGGTCGCCTCCAGCCAGTCCGGCAGCAGCCACGGCTCGAACAGTACGTCGTCGACAATCACCGAGAGGCCGCAGTCAGCCATGGCCGCGACCGATCTGTGGAAGGCCCGGACCATGGCCTGGGCGCCGGGGCCCAGGTGGAGGGGCGTCGTCCCGTCGGGCTCGTGCGTGAAAAACGTCCCGTGGGGCGTGTTGTGCCAGGTGGGCGGCATCTGCCCGAAGACAAAGGCGTCCAGGCTCATGATCACCGGCTGCGGCGCCAGGCGCTTCTGCAGCGAGCGGGCGAGGGCGCTTTTCCCGGCGCTGGAAGATCCGTTCAACAGGATGATCGCCGGGCCCGTCACCGGGTAAGCTTAGCAGCGGGGTGCCCGGGTTCAAAGTTCGACTGCGGCGCCTTGATCATGGATTGGGCCCCTCGCTGCCCAACTGGCAGGCGAGCGGTATTGCTAGAGCTACAAAATCATGGCTATGCTCTGATGATACCGGTGTCAGATGCTGTATTCCGCAATGACACCGGTGTCATGACTTATAACGGTTGGGACACGTCGATCCGACATGCTGCAAGGCTGCGAGGTCGGCGGTCCTTCGAGGGAGGATGCCATGGGTCGAACTTGGACGATGTCGCGCTGGCTGCTGGCCGGCGCGTCGCTGACGGCGCTCAGCCTGGCCACGCCCGCCGCGGCGCAGGACGCGACCTCGGACGTCGAGGAGGTCGTGGTCACCGGCTTTCGCGGCAGCCTGCAACAGGCGCTGAGCCTCAAGCGCGACTCTTCCGTCGCCGCCGACACCATCCTGGCCGAGGACATCGGCAAGTTCCCTGACCTGAACCTGTCGGAGTCCATTCAGCGGATTTCCGGGGTGGCGCTCGCGCGCGACGCCGGGGAGGGCCGCCAGATCACCGTGCGCGGCCTGAGCCCGCAGTTCACCCGTGTGCGCATCAACGGCATGGAGGCCCTGACCACCGCCGGCGGCACCGACGCCTCGGGCGGCACCAACCGCGGCCGCAGCTTCGACTTCAACATCTTCGCCTCGGACCTGTTCAGCTCGATCACGGTGCAGAAGACCGCCTCGGCCCAGACCGAGGAGGGGTCGCTGGGCGCCACCGTTGACCTTCGTACGGCCCGGCCGCTGGACTATGACGGCTTCAAGTTCGCAGCCTCCGCCCAGGCCTCCTACAACGGCCTGTCGGAGAAGACCTCGCCGCGCATGGCCGCGATGATCTCCAACACCTGGGCCGACAACACCCTCGGCGCCTTGCTGTCGGTGGCCTACAACAAGCGCACCCTGCTGGACGTCGGCACATCCACGGTGCGCTGGGCGCGCGGAACCAACGTCGCGCCGGGCTTCGACGCCCTGCCGAACGCCGCGGGCCTGCCGACCACCGCCAACCCGGCGGCCGCGGCGGTGAATGCGGCCTACCACCCGCGGATTCCGCGTTACGACAGATACGACCAGGAGCAGGACCGGCTGGGCGCGACGCTCGCCCTGCAATGGAAGCCGAGCGATCAGACCGAACTCACCTTCGACCTGCTGTACGCCAAGCTGGACGGGAACCGGGAGGAGCAGTTCCTGGAAGTGCCATCGTTCAGCGTCAACGGCGCCTGCACGGCGGCCAATGTGGCGACGAGTTGCGGCATCGCCGACACCAATGTCACCGCCTCGACCATCGACGCCGACAACACCCTGGTGGCGGGCACGTTCAACGACGTCGATCTGCGGGTCGAGGACCGCTACGACGAGTTGACCACCACCTTCACCCAGTACTCGCTCGATTTCCGGCATGAGTTCTCGGACAGCCTGCGCATCCACGCCCTGGCCGGGCACTCCAAGTCCGACCACGACAACCCAGTCCAGACCACCATCATCTGGGATCAGTTCAACGTCGACGGCTATCGCTACGACTACAGCCAGGGCCGGGCGCCGCTACTGACCTATGGCGCCGCCAATCTGACCGACGCCAACGCCTGGACGCTCACCCAGGTTCGCATGCGGCCGCAGACGGCCAGCAATGTCTACGACACCGTCCAGGCCGAGGTGGAGTTCGAGCCGAACGAGATCTTCAAGTTCTCAGCGGGCCTGAACTGGAAGAGCTACGAGTTCGAAAGCACCGAACTGCGCCGCTCCAATGGAACCAGCGCCAACCAGGAGCCGGTGATCCCGGCGGGCGTGGCGGCCATCGCGCTCTCCAGCTACGCCAAGACCGTCAACCTGCCGACCAGCGGGTTGGGCGCGCCGGCCGGCACCGTGACCTCCTGGGTGTCGCCCAGCTATTTCGCCGCGGCGACCGCCTTCAACCTCGCCGACCCCACCGCCTTCGGCGGCGCCTGGCGGCTGGGCCGCGAACCGGCGCTGGGCAACAACCGCGGGGTCTCGGAAGAGGACAAGGGCGGCTTCGTCCAGGTCGACTGGTCGACCGAGATCGCCGGCATGCCGTTCCGCGGCAATATCGGGGTGCGCCATGTGCAGACCCAGCAGAGCGCCTCGGGCTACACATTCCTGTCGGGCGCGGCAGTGCCGATCACCGTCGACCGCACCTATGAGGACACCCTGCCGTCGCTGAACGCGGTGCTGGAGCCGATGGAGAACCTGCTGATCCGGTTCGGCGCGGCCCAGACCATGTCGCGGCCGGATCTCGGCAACCTGACGCCGGGCGCGACGGTCAGCGTCTCGGGCACCACCCGCTCGGTCACCGCCGGCAATCCCAATCTCGATCCGTTCCGCGCCGACGCCTACGACCTGTCGTTCGAGTGGTACTACCACCCCGAAGCGCTGATCAGCGTCGCCCTGTTCAAGAAGAAGGTCGACAGCTTCGTCCAGACGCTGTCGACCGGAATTCCTTTCACCGGCAATCCTTTCGGCATCCCCGACAGCGTGGCGACCGCCGCCTGCGGTTCCACGCCGGGCTGCAGTCCCGCCGCGCTCTGGCAGTTCTCGACTCCGCGCAACACCCCCGGCGGCGACCTTGAGGGCTATGAGATCAGCTTCCAGCAGCCGCTGAGCTTCCTGCCGGGACCGCTGGCCAACCTCGGCGTCCTGGCCAACTACACCTATGTGAAATCGTCCATCGACTACCTGAACGCCGCGGGCGCGGTGGTGGCGACCAACGACATCACCGGCCTGTCGCGCAAGGCCTACAACGCCACGCTCTACTACGAGGACGAGAAGGTCAGCGCCCGGGTCTCGGCCAGCTATCGCAGCCGCTACCTGACCCGCGTGCCGGGCGCCGAAGCCGGCACGACCTTCGACGGGACCAACGAGACCTTCAACGTCGACGCCTCGTTCACCTACACCTGGAACGACAATCTGAAATTCACCGTCGAGGGGGTGAACCTCACCGACGAGTTCCAGGACCAGTTCAACGACCAGACCGACCGGCTGTCGTTCTACCACCACACCGGCCGTGAGTTCCTGGTCGGGGTCCGTTACACCTACTAGGCGCCTTCTCCCCGAAGACCACTGTATCGGCGCGCCGGGACGACCGGCGCGCCGCCTTGTTGAAGGAGACCGCCAAGGTGGGCCGCGTCGTCTGTTTCGGAGAAATCCTCATCCGGCTTTCGGCCCCGGAGGCCGAGCTGCTGCTGCAGTCGCCCAGTCTGAAGGTCTGCTTTGGCGGGGCCGAGACCAATGTGGCCGTGTCCCTGGCCAGGCTGGGGCATGAGGCGGCCATGCTCTCGGTCGCCCCCGACAACGCCCTGGGCCGCGCCGGGATCGACGAGCTCCGTCGCTACGGGGTCGACGTCTCGCGGGTGGCGGTGACGCCAGGTCGCCAGGGCCTCTATTTCCTGACGCCGGGCGCCGCCCAGCGCGCCTCGCACGTGCTCTACGACCGCGCCGGCTCAGCCTTCGCCCTGGGCGCGGGAAGCCTCGACTGCGACCTGGCCCTCGCCGGGGCCGAGTGGCTGCACATCTCGGGCGTCACCGCGGCCATCGGACAGCATACGGCGGACGCGGCCGTCGCCGCGGTGCGGGTCGCCCACCGGATGGGGATCAAGGTCTCCATGGACTGCAACTACCGGGCAAGCCTGTGGCACGCCTGGAACGGCGACGCGCCGGCCATCCTGGGCGAGATGCTGAGCCACGCCGACCTGGTGTTTGGCGACCACCGGGACATCGCCCTGGTGCTGGGCGCCCGGTTTCCGGCCGCCCAGCCCGGCGAGAGCACCGGCGACCTGCGCCGCCGGGCGGCCACGGCGGCCTTCGAGGCCTTCCCGAAACTGCAGCGGATGGCCTGCACCGACCGGGCGCAGCACACCGTCAACCACCACGACATTTCAGGGCTGGTCTTCACCCGCGAGCGGACCTGGCGCACCGAGAGCCGGCCGCTCAATCCCATCATCGACCGGATCGGCGGCGGCGACGCCTTCGCCGCCGGGGTCCTGCACGGCCTGCTGGCTGGGCTTGAGGAGGGGGCGGGGCTGGAGTTCGCCATCGCGGCCGCGGCCCTGAAGCACGCCACCCCCGGCGACTTCAACCTGGCCAGCCGCGCCGAGGTCGAGGCCCTGGTCGCCAGCGACAGCCTCGACGTTCGGCGGTGATATGACAGAAGTTTAATCCGCCACCCCGCGCCACCGCTGATCAGCGGTGTATGAAGGCCCCAAACGCCGCCGGCGCCCTGGAGCGCCGCGCCTGGGAGCCCGCAATGAATTCTTGGAAGTCCATCCTGCTGGGGGCCTGCGCCCCGATTCTGCTCGCCGCCTGCGCCACCGTCCCCGCGCCGCCGCCGGCCGCGCCGCAAGTCGCCCCGCCGCCCGCGGTCGAGGCGCCCAAGCCCAAGCCGAAATTCGGGACCTTCGGCTTCGATGTGGCCGGCATGGACACCGCCGTCGCGCCCGGTGACGACTTCTTCGCCCATGCCAATGGCGAATGGGTCAAGACCACCGAGATCCCCGCCGACCGGGGCAACGCCACCACCTTCACGGCGCTCATCGAGGCTGCCGGCGTACGGACCCGGGCGATCATCGAGGACACCGCCAAGGCCCAGGCGCCCGAGGGCTCCGATGCACGCAAGATCGGAGACTACTATGCGAGCTTCATGGACCAGGCGGCCATCGAGGCCGCGGGGCTCCAGCCGCTGAAGCCGGAGCTTGACCGGATCGCCGCCATCAAAACCCGCGCCGACCTGTCGCGCGAGCTGGGCGAGGGCCTGCGGGCCGACGTCGATGCGCTGAACGCCACCGACTTCCAGACCGACCGGCTGTTCGGCCTGTGGGTCGCCGAGGACATGAACGACACCTCGACGTACCGGCCCTATCTGATGCAGGGCGGCCTCTGGATGCCCGACCGCGAGTACTATCTGGGCGACACGCCGCGCTTCAAGGACCTGCGGGCCAAGTACCAGGACCACATCGCCAAGATGCTGACCCTGGCAGGTTACGACGACGCGTCCAGGCGCGCGGCGCGGGTCCTGGCCCTGGAGACCGCCATGGCAAAGGCGCACTGGAGCGTGGACGCCACCTCGGACGTGGCCAAGGCCAATACCGTCTGGACGCGGGCCGAACTCGCCACGAGAGCCCCGGGCCTCGACTGGACCGCCTATCTGACCGCCGCCGGCCTGGCCGACCAGCCCCGCTTCGGCGCCTGGCAGGCGAGCGCCATATCGGGGCTCGCCAAGCTCGTCGGCGACCAGCCGATCACCGCCTGGAAAGACTACCTGGCCTTCCACGCGGTGGAACGGGGCGCCCCGTACATGGGCCAGGCCCTGGTCGACGAACACTTCGCATTCAACGGCACGGCGCTCTCGGGCACGCCCCAGCAGCGCGAGCGCTGGAAGCGAGGCGTGGACAACACCAGCCTGGCCTTGGGCGAGGCCGTGGGGAAGATCTACGCCGAACGGCACTTCTCGCCGGACGCCAAGGCGCAGGTGCAGGGCATGGTGAAAAACCTGCTCGTCGCCTTCGACGCGCGCGTCGATCGGCTGGACTGGATGAGCCCGCAGACCAAGGCCAGAGCCAAGGAGAAGCTGGCCAATTTCAGGGTGGGCGTCGGATATCCTGACAAGTGGCGGGACTATTCGGCCCTGCGGATCGTGCGCGGCGACGCCTACGGCAACTGGGAACGGGGAAGCCTGTTCGAGTACCGGCGCAACGTGGCCAAGCTGGGCAGGCCGGTCGACCGCGACGAGTGGTACCTGCTGCCGCAGGACGTCAACGCGCTGAACATGCCGATGCAGAACATGATCATCTTCCCTGCCGCGATCCTGGAGCCGACTTTCTTCGATCCAAACGCGGACGCCGCGGTGAACTACGGCGCCATCGGCGGAGTGATCGGCCACGAGATCGTGCACGGCTTCGACGATATCGGCGCCCTGTTCGACCCCAAGGGCAATTTGAGGAACTGGTGGACGCCGGCCGACATGGCCCAGTTCAAGGCGCGCGGCGCCGCGCTCGCCCGGCAGTACAGCACCTATGAGCCGCTGCCCGGCCTGCATCTCAACGGTGAACAGGTGCTGGGCGAGAACATCGCCGACCTTGCCGGCCTGGCCACGGCCTATGACGCCTATCACCTGTCGCTGAGGGGTGCGGCGGCCCCGGTGATCGACGGCTTCACCGCCGACCAGCGATTCTATTTCGGTTGGGCGCAGAACTACCGGTCCAAGTACCGGGAAGCCGCCCTGCGGCGGGCGGTGCTCACCGGCGTCCATTCGCCGGGCATGTACCGCGCCCAGACCGTACGCAACCAGGATCCGTGGTACGGCGCCTTCGACGTCAAGGCGGATCAGGGCCTCTATCTGGCGCCGGCCGATCGGGTGAAGATCTGGTAGCCCGGATCGTCCCCATCGATGATCCGGACGACCCGCGGGTCGCCGCCTATCGCGACGTGCGCGAGCGCGACCTTGTGGGGCGCCAGGGGCTGTTCGTGGCCGAGGGCGAAGTGGTGCTTCGCGTGCTGGCGAGCTCGCGACTGCACCGGCCCGTTTCGCTGCTGATCGCGCAGAAGCGGATGGCGGGCCTGTCGGAGACCCTGGCCGCCATCCCAGACGACGTGCCGATCTACGCCGCCGGCCAGGCGGTGATGGACGCGGTCGTCGGCTTCCCGATCCATCGAGGCATCCTGGCGCTCGGGACCCGCGTCGCAGAGCCAGATCCGGCCGAGCTGCTGGGCGGCCTGCCGGCGCGCGCCCTGGTCCTGGTGCTGAGCGCCATCGCCAACCACGACAATATGGGCGGGCTGTTCCGCAACGCCGCCGCCTTCGGCGCAGACGCCGTGCTGCTGGACGCCGACTGCTGCGATCCGCTCTACCGCAAGGCTATCCGGGTGTCAGTGGGCGCGGCCCTGACCAAGCCATTTGCGCGGCTGGCGCCGGGGGCGGACCTGCTGGGGCTGCTGGAAGGGCAGGGGTTCGAGGCCGTGGCGCTCAGCCCGCGCGGGGCGGCGACCTTGGCCGAACTTTCACGCCCTCCTCGGGTCGCGGTGGTGCTGGGGGCGGAGGGCGCTGGACTGTCGGAGGCGCTCCTGGCGCGGGCCAGGACCGTTCGGATCCCCATGGCGGACGGCTTCGACAGCCTGAACGTCGCGGTGACGGCGGGCGTGGTTCTGCACCACCTGGCCTTCGCGGCCCCCGCTTCGGGCGAGGGCTAGCGGGCGCGGCGGACCGTGGCCGCGCCGTCGTCGGTTTCCTCGATCAGCGAGCGGGTCAGGTTCAGGATGGCGGTGCGCAGGGCGGGCTGCTGGACGCTGGCGAAGGCCTCGAGCAATTGCACCGCGCCAGGCACGGCCAGTTTCTCGAACAGGCTCTCGTCACCCTGCGGACTGGCCGTCTCGCCGACCAGTTCGCCGACCGACGTGTCCAGCTTCTGGGCGATCTTCACCAACATCGAGGCCGAGACGCGGTTCGCGCCGCGCTCGTACTTCTGCACCTGCTGGAAACTGACCCCAAGATGGTCGGCCAGGGTCGACTGCGAGATGCCCAGCCACTTGCGTCGAACCCGAATGCGGTGGCCTACCGCCACATCGATCGGGTCTGGGCCTTGGTCTTCGCCGTTCTCGTTCACCGAAACGTCCTCATCGCGGCGCTGCACTCTGCGCACGTCGTTATTTGACACGGCGCCAAGCTAGGCCGCCACATCTTTATGGTGAAGTGGACGTTGCGCCGCAGCGCAGAGTTAATATGCGCCTATTGAGAGAATTCAACCGTTCGGGCCGCGATCCTGAAGGATGGCGTCAATCTGGTCGAGGACCGCCAGGGCTGTTTCCTCGCCATGACTCTCGCATATCTCGCCGGCCCGCTGAATGATGCATGACAGGGCCGCCAGGTCCCGGGGGCCCAGCAGGCTGGCCATCTGCAACAACTGTTCGGTCTCATCGGACCGCGGTATGGCGTCGCCGCCAAGCGCCTGCGACAGGATGGGACGGCCGCGAATCTCTGAGGGAGTCTTTAGGGTCATGGGGCGTTGGCCGCGGCGAGCGCCCCGGCGTCCTCTGTAAACAGCTCATGGGAATCGATGATGCGGACCATCGGCGACAGGGATACGAGCGGCGCGGCCATGGCCTGGCGCAGGGGCAGCTCGTCGCGGGCGCCCAGCGCCACGGCGTCGCGCACCACCTCGATCGACAGGTCCCGGTCGACGGCGGCGAAGGCGGTGGCCAGCACGCTGTCGCACAGAGAAAAGCCGATCAGGGCCAACGGACCGCCATAGGCGCTCGCCGTCTGACTGAACCCGCGGTGCGAGAAGGCCGACGGGCCGTTGCGCAGATAGACCGGCTCGCTGGGCAGGGGTTCCAGGCCCGCAATGGGCCGGCCGGCTTCTAGCGTCGCCTCGCGGCGATGAACATGCAGCACCGGCCAGCGCCGGCGGCGCGCTTGGTCCAGGACGCGGCGGCAGGCCTTGATGGCGCGCTCGGCGCTCTCGCAACCGGCTCCGGCGGCCACGCGGCCGCGCTGGAGATCCAGGCAGACCAGGACGGAGGGGCCGCACCTCATGGGGCGACTGCTCCGAAATTGGCCGCCGGCCGCGCAGTGGAGCGGTCCAGCACGCCGGCCTGGTCCCAGGCTCCCTCCGGTCGCAGGAGCTCCAGGGCGGGGCTGTCGAGGGTCAGGGCGTCGGGCGGCGGCGCGCCTTCGACGATCATCTCCACATAGTCGTGGTCGGACACCACGAAGCTGCGGCGATCCTCGCGGACCCTGGCGTTGAAATACTGTTCCCAGAAGGGGATCAGGCGCACCTGGCCGTAGCCGAGGATCTGACGGTAGTTCTTCTTCTCGGCCAGCCGCTTGGCGGCGAGGATCAGCATCAGCGTCGCCCGGCCGCGCCGGTATTCGCGCCGCACCGCCACCCGCTCGACCTTGGCGAAGTCGGCGAACCAGCGAACGCGCAGGGTCCCGATCGGCTCGCCGTCGCGGCGCAGCACCAGGTGAGTGGACCCGGCGAAATCGTTGCCGTCGTATTCCTCGTGATACGGGCAGGCCTGCTCGCCCATATAGACCAGGGCCCGCACCGCCATGGCCTGCATCACGTCGTCCAGGGTTCGGCAGACGGTGACCACCAGTTCGGCCTCGTCGATCTCGGTGGCGGCGCGCGCCTCCAGCGGCAGGCGGACATTGGCGTTCATCAGGCGGCCTTCCTCTGTCTGCGCCAGGCCGGCGCCATGACGAGCCCGCCCGGTCCGGGGACCGGATGGGCGCCTATGCGCTTGAGCAGGGTGCGTTCGCCGCCGGGGGTTGCGGCGCGTCCGTAGAGCGGAAGCTCAGGGTGGATCTCGCGATGCAGCCGGATCGCGCCGGTCATGACGGTCGCGCGACCGCGCCAGGTGGCGCCGGCCATGCCCCAACCGTACCAGGCTTCGACCGGATCCCCGGGCCGGGCGACGAGCTCGAGGTCCGGCTGGATTCCGTTCAGCACGCCCGCCGCCAGGGTCGCCCGCGCCGCCGGTTTCAATGGGAAGACCGCGATCACGCCGGCCAGCTCGCCGTCAGCGCTCGTGAGCGCGAAGGACGAGCACCCGGTCCAGGCCTGCAGCAGACAAAGGGTTTCGACGCTGGCGATGTGGGGGCCGACGGTCCGTGCGGCCAGGTCCCGGCCGGCGATGATCTGGGTCTCGTCGGCGAGGGTCATGCCCAATTCGGCGAGGCCTCGAACCGTTCGTTCAGCGAAATCCCGGATAACTGTCATCGCGGCGGCCTTCTTGTGCGAAGCGCCTATTTGGTAGAGCGTCTGCAGCGGACTGGGCGCCCTCGAACTTCGAATGGGGGCGCCACGGTTCTGATGGGGATCTGGATGGATACGCGAGACGGCGCGCGCGCCGACTGGGACGACATCAAGACCTTCGTCGCCGCGGCCCAGGCCGGCAGTTTCGGCGCGGCGGCGCGACGCCTGCGCACGACCCAGCCAACGGTCACCCGCCGCATCGACGATCTGGAGACACGGCTGGGGACCCGCCTATTCGACCGCGGCCTGCGGGGGGTGACGCTCACCCGTGCGGGGGAGCAGGTCTACGACCGCGCCCTGACCATGCAGCGGGCGTCCGTCGAGATCGAGCGCCTGGCGCTGGACGGGGAACGGCCCGAAGCCGGTGACGTGACGATCGCCGCGCCCGAGGGGATCGGCGGCTTTGTCGTTGGTCCGGAAATCGCGGAATTCATGAAGGAAAACCCGGGTATCAGGCTGGGCATCGACTGCGGCTTCTATCCGGAGAATCCGGTGGATGCCCATGTCGACCTGTCGATTCAGCTCACCGACGCCTCATCGGCGCCCGAGATGGCCGCGACGCCGCTGGCGACCCTGCACTACGCCCTGTTCGCCAGCCAGGACTACCTGGACACGTATGGGGCCCCCACGCGGTTGGAGGCGGCCGCGGGCCACAGGTTCGTCCATCACTCCGCCCAGGTCCGCGAACGGGGTGACTGGGGGGCGAAGACCACGGCCTTCATGGAGCTCGCCGGCCCCGCCCTCGTCCTCAATTCCTCGACCGCCATGCTGCACGCCATCCAGCGGGGAGCCGGGATCGGCGCCATCCCGACGGCGATCAGCAGCCTGGAACCCGACCTCGTCATGCTGGACATCCCGCCGCTGGCCTCGGCCACCTTGTGGCTGTGCCATCACCGCGAGGCGATGAAGTCGGCGCGGGTGGCGCGGGTGGCCGATTGGCTGGTCTCGATCTTCGATGCGCGCGAGCGACCCTGGTTCCGGCCGGAGTTCGTTCATCCCTCCGAATTCGCCGGATGGTCCTGGCCGGCCGCCACGGCCGGGGTGCGCCGCTAGGCCGCGGATTGCCCGGCGCGGGCTCAATCCGACCTTAACCTTGTTCGACCACGCTTCAGCCTCCGTAAGCGAAAACAAGAACATGGGGAGTTCGGATGTCGGGCGAGGGGGCGGCGACTCCAGACGTGCGTCCGTTCGGCCTGGAGATATCCCAGGCGGTCTGTGATCGTGCCACGCGCCTGGCCAAGACCCTGTTCGGCGCCGTGGATGCCCGCATCGTCCTGGTCAACGGCGACGCATTCTGGAGCAATCGCGACTCGCAAGGGAAGACTGTCGAGAGCCGGCCCCCGGCCATCGACATCATACTGGAGAGCGGGGAGCTGCTCTGGGTCTCCGACGCCCGGCTCGACCCACGCTTCAGTCACTCACCCGCGGTGGCCGGTCCGCCGTATGTCCGGTTCTGCGCCGGCGCGCCGATCCTGCTGGCGGACGGGTCCTGCGCCGGTGTCGTGGGCGTCACCGGCTTGGAGCCGCGGGCCTTCAACCAAAGCTTGGCCAACCGCCTGGCCGATCTCGCGGACTTCGTCGCCGACGAGTGGGACCGCGCCCAGGCGACCCGGGCGCGCGAGGCTGCTCAGCGCGAGAACGCCGAGCTGTCAGCGACCATGGGGGCGATCTTCGGCGCCTTGCCCGGGACGGTAGTGCTGACCGACCATGATCTGAGGGTGATCTGCTGCAACCCTGCTTGGGCCCGACGGATCGGCTACGAGGTCAGTCAGGTGATCGGACGCTCGCTCTATGAGGTGTCGCCCTGGGCCGAAGGCCACCGCGACAGCTACGCGCGCTGTCTTGCCGGCGAAACCGTACGCCACGAGCGTTTTCCAGGCGCCGCGGCCGACGGCCGCGCCGTCTGGACCCAGATCGAACTCGCGCCCTGGTGGAATGCGCGCGGCGAGGTCGGCGGCATGGTGGCGGTCAGCCTGGACATCACCAACATGGTCGAGGCCCTGGACGAGACCAGGCGCTCCGAGGAGCGGCTTACCCTGGCCATGGAGATCGCCGAGCTGCATGTCTACGAGGTCGATTGGGCCCGTCGCGAATTGATCAAGACGGGAAGCGAAGACACCTTCTTTTCCGAACCGAAGACCTACAAGGAGCTTCATGCCGACATCTTCGGCACCATAGACCCGCGCGACCGCGCCAAGGTCATGCAGGATTGGGACCGACACCTGAATGAGGGTGTCCCTTATCGCCCGGAGTACCGGGTCGCGCGCAACGACGCCAAGGAGGTCTGGGTGCAAGGCGCCTGCCGGCTGATCCTTGACGAGAGGGGCCAGCCGCACCGGCTGATCGGCGCGCTTCAGAACATCACCGAACGCAAGGCCGCCGAGCGGGCGCTCCTGCAGGCCAAGGAGGACGCCGAGACCGCCAATCGCGCCAAGTCCACCTTCCTCGCCACCATGAGCCACGAAATCCGCACGCCGCTGAACGGGGTGCTGGGCATGGCCCAGGCCATGGCCATGGATGGCCTGACCGCGCGTCAGCGCGACCGGCTGGACGTGATCCGCCAGTCTGGCGAGACCTTGCTGGCCATTCTGAACGATGTGCTGGACCTGTCGAAGATCGAGGCAGGCAAGCTCGAGCTGGAGGAGGCGCTGTTCGACGTCGCCGAGCTGGCCCGCGGGGCGCATGCGGCTTTCAGCGCCATCGCGAGCAAGAAGGGGCTGGCCTTCGACCTGGCGATCGCCACCGCCGCTCAGGGAGTCTATCGCGGGGACTCCACTCGCGTGCGGCAGATCCTCTACAACCTGGTCTCCAACGCGCTCAAGTTCACAGAGACGGGCGAGGTGCGCGTCACTGTGGACCGCGTTGACGAGGCCCTCCGACTGACCGTGGCCGACACCGGGATCGGCATCCCGGCCGAGCGCCTCGCCACCCTGTTCCAGAAGTTCGAGCAGGCCGACGCTTCGACCACCCGCCGTTATGGCGGCACGGGCCTGGGCCTGGCCATCTGCCGTGAACTCGCCAGCCTGATGGGCGGGGTCGTCGACGCTTCCAGCGCCCCGGGCGCGGGCACCACCTTCGTGGTCAGCCTGCCGCTGGCGAGGATCGGCGACAGCGTGCCGCTGCCCGCTCCGCCGCCGTCACCCGCCGAGAGCGGACCCGGGAACGGCGAGATGGCGACCCGGCCGCTCCGGGTGCTGGCGGCCGAGGACAACGCGGTCAACCAGCTGGTGCTGAAGACCCTGCTGCAACAGGTCGGCATAGATCCGGTCATCGTCAACAACGGGGCTGAGGCCGTGGAGGCCTGGAACCGTGAGCCCTGGGACGCCATCCTGATGGACGTCCAGATGCCCGAGATGGACGGTCCGACCGCCACGGGGATCATCCGCGGCCGCGAGGCGGCCGGGGACCGCCCACGGACGCCGATCATCGCGCTCACCGCCAACGCCATGGCCCACCAGGTGGCCGAGTACGCCGCGGCCGGCATGGACGGCTTCGTCGCCAAACCCATCGAGGTCGGGCGGCTATTCGACGCCCTGCAGGCGGTGCTGGAAGCCCGGGATGCGGCGGAGGCGGCCTAGGTGTCCAGCCGGAACTGGACCGGCAGGTTGCGAGGGCAGCCTGGCGCGCGGTTCTAGGTAATCGGCGGTAACTCTGACGCGGGCGGGTCTCGACATTGGCACGCAACGCGGGGGACAATGCGTCATGTCATTGGCCGGAGCCTGGACCATGAGCCCCAACCCCGCCCGAGCCGGGAGATCGCCTGATGCCCTGGGCTGACGCCGATTCCGGCCGCCGGCGCGGCTATCATGTGGGCAACCTGCGCATCCAGCTGCTGGACGAGGCGCGGACCCTGCTGCGTGAGGGCGGGATCGCCAAGCTGAACCTTCGGGCCCTGGCGGCGCGGGCCGGTATCGCGGCGGGGTCGGTCTATCACCACTACGCCAGCAAGAACGCGCTGCTGGCGGGCCTGGCGGCCGAGGGCTTCGGCGAGCTGGAGGCGGCGCTCAGCCATGCGGCGACCTCGCCGGAGGGCACGCCGATCCGCGCCTCGGCGCTCGCCTATTTCGGCTTCGCGCGCAGCCAGCCCGGGGTCTACGGCCTGATGTTCGATCCGCAGATCCTGGCCGAGCCCGAGGTCAGCGCCGCCCGCGACCGCGCCTTCGAGGTGCTGAAACAGGTCATCGGCCACGCCGCCAGCCAGCAGGACCGCACCGAGGAGCAGGTGTACAAGGTCGCCCTGGCGGTCTGGGCCTGCGGTCATGGTGCGGCCTCGATGACGCTCGCGGGCGGGGAGGGGGCTCAGACCCCGCTGATGGAAGACGTCATCCAGGGCCTGGAAGTGCTGTTCCGGCGGGACTGACGGCGCGCTATCCAAACGTCGTTCACCGGAATCTCCTCCAGGTTGCTGTACCGGGAGGAAAAGAATGGCCGACGGCAACATCACCAAAGACGTCATGTATGACGCGGTGGCTCCGAACGACTTCGAGTCCATGCTGGAACTCGATCGCTACAACGCTCGCTCGACGGCGTTCGACAAGATCATCTCGGCCACGCACGATCACTTCTGGGATCCTCTTGACCCGAAGTACATCGACTTCACCGCCCCCTGGGACATGGAGAACGAGGCCCTGCTGCCCGACGACCAGATCATGTCGCTGGGCGTGCCCTATGTCTTGGACCACCTCGAGAAGACCGGCCAGAAGGCCAAGTTCATCAACGAGATGGCGCTGTGGAACTTCTCCTCGATCCTGCATGGCGAGCAGGGCGCTCTGAACCTGTCGGCCAGCCTCTGCCATGTGCTGAAGGATCAGGGGGCCCAGGAGTACGCCGCCAATCAGACTCGCGAGGAAGCCCGACACGTCACGGCCTTCGCCAAGTATATCAAGGCCCGCTGGGGCCGGCCGCGGCCATGTGGCGCGGTGCTGAAGCAGCTCCTGGTCGACATCATCGAGGCGCCGGAAGTCTATAAGAAGATCATCGGTATGCAGATGCTGGTGGAAGGCCTGGCCATGGGGGCTTTCGCCGCGGGCTTCCAGTTCAACCGCGACCCGCTGGCCAAGAAGCTGTTCCAGCTGGTGATGACCGACGAGGCCTTCCACCACAAGTTCGGGAAGATCTGGGCGGACCGCACCATCCCCAGGATGACCCAGGACGAGCGCGAGATGGTCGAGGACTGGGCCGCGCACTGCTTCCAGTCGCTGCTGTTCAACATGGGCTCGCCCAACCAGCAGGCCGGCGTCTACGCCGACTTCGGGCTCGATCCCGACCGGGTCCGCGCCGAGTTGGTCGTCCTGATCCAGAACGACGATCGCCGTCGCGAGCGGCTGAAGAGCCAGACCAATATCTTCCGGGTGCTCATCAAGACCCTGCTCAACGCCGGCCTGATCACCGATCGGACCCGTTCCTTCTACGCGACCTATGTCGACATGGAGGAACTCAAGGCCGAGGGCGACAAGATGGTCGGCGACGACATCGCCGAGGAGGGGATCAAGTACCTCCAGGAGATCAACTTCAAGGACCGCGGCCGCGCGATTTCCATCGCCGCGGAATAGGCGCTGCCTGCGCTCTGACGACCTGGCGCCCGCCGTGCGAACGGCGGGCGCCTTTCGTTGCGAGCTTGATTTCGCGCTCGAAGACGGCTGGTTAGGCGCATGGCCAAGCGGGTGAAGATCACGGTGGCGGGCGCCGGAGCCCTGGGGCTGACCACGGCCCTCGCCCTGGCCGACTCTGGGGCCGAGGTGACGGTGTTCGATCCGGCGGACCCTCTGGACAACGCCTCGGGCGTGGCCGCCGGCATGTTGGCGCCGGCCTTCGAAAGCGTGCTGGACCCCGCCGCCGCGCCGCAGTTCGACCTGATGTTGGCCGCTCGGAACCTGTGGCCGGCCCTGGAGGCGCGGATCGGCATCGTGGTCGACCGGGCCGGCGCCGTGGCGGTGGGCGAGGCCGACTTCCTGGCCCGCACCGAGGCGGGGCTGCGCTCGCTGGGCCTGCATCCCACCGATCTTCCCCGCCAGGCGCTGGAAGACCTCGCGCCGGGCCTCGCCCCGGCCTGGGGCCGCGGTGTGCTGATCCGCGAAGACTGGCGGATCGAGGCGGGCGTCGCCCTGACCGCCCTGCGCGCGGCCTGCGAGGCGGCGGGGGTGGTGTTTCGCAGGGAAGCGGCCCGCGGCTTCGAGGGCGGAACGTGGCTGGTGATCGCCACCGGCGCCGCCCGTGACCTGGCCGTGGTCGCGCCCGAGATTTCGGCGCTCAGTCCGATCAAGGGCCACATCCTGCGCAGCCAGGCCTGCGCCTATGACGGGATCGTGGTGCGCGGCGAGGGCGCCTATGTCACCGCCGCCCCTGGCGCCATGACCATTGGGGCCACCATGCAGCCCGGGTGCGGCGACCGCGAGGTCGATCCGGCGGAGGTCTCGCCCCTGCTGGCGGCCGGGGCGCGGCTGTTCCCGCAGGTCTCGGGGGCGGCGTTCAGCGCCGCCGCGGGCGTGCGCGCGGCCACCGCCGATGGCTTGCCCATGGTCGGGCGCGGCCGCCATCATGGGGTCCTGCTGGCGGTGGGCGCGCGGCGCAACGGCTGGCTGCTGGCGCCCCTGGTGGGCCGGATCATCGCGGCTTGCGTGACGGAAGGGGAAGCCGCGCCCTATGCCCAGCGGCTGGACCCCGCGCGGTTCAGCGTGTCTGGGGAGGCGAAATGACCGGATTCTGGCTGACGCAGGAGCAGGAGGCCATCGGCGAGAGCGTCGCGCGCCTGTGCGCCCGGTTCGACGCCGACTACTGGCGCCGGACCGACGAGACCGGTGAGTTCCCCGAGGCCTTCGTCGCGGCCATGGTCGAGGCCGGCTGGCTGGGCGCGGCCATGCCGATCGAACTGGGAGGCTCGGGCCTGGGCCTTACCGAGGCGGCGGTGATGATGCAGGCGGTCGCCCAGTCCGGGGCCGGGTTCTCCGGCGCCAGCGCCCTGCACCTCAACATCTTCGGCCCCATGCCCATCGTGAAGTTCGGCAGCGACGAGCAGAAGCGCCGCCACATCCCACGGCTGATCGCCGGCGAAGACAAGATGTGCATCGGCATCACCGAACCCGACGCCGGCCTCGACACCACCAGCCTGACCACCAAGGCCACCCGGACCAACGACGGCTACGTCCTGCAGGGCCGCAAGACCTGGACGACCTCGGCCCAGCGCGCCAACAAGATGCTGATCATCGCGCGCACCACTCCGCGCGACCAGGTGACAAAGTCGACCCAGGGGCTCAGCCTGTTCTATATCGACTTCGACCGCACCAAGATCGAGGCCAAGCCGATCCCCAAGATGGGCCGCAGGGCGGTCGAATCGAACCAGGTCTTCATCGACAACCTGGAGATCCCCGCCGACAGCCTGATCGGCGAGGAGGGCAGGGGATTCTACTACCTGCTGGAGGGGCTGAACCCCGAGCGGGTGCTGTTCGGCGCCGAGGCCGTGGGCCTGGGCCGCGCGGCCCTGGCGCGCGCGGCGACCTACGCCAAGGAGCGGATCGTTTTCGGCCGGCCGATCGGCCAGAACCAGGGCGTCGCCCATCCCCTGGCCAAGGCCTGGGTGGAACTGGAGGCCGCCAACCTGATGGCCTTCAAGGCCGCGGCCCTCCACGACGCCGGCCGCGACTGCGGGGCCGAGGCCAACGCGGCCAAGTATCTGGGCGGGGAGGCGGGGTTCAACGCCTGCGAGGCCGCGGTCCTGGCTCATGGCGGCATGGGCTACGCCAAGGAGTTCGACGTCGAGCGCTACTTCCGCGAGGCCATGATCGCCCGCATCGCGCCGATCAGCCGCGAGATGGTGCTGAACTACATCGCCGAGCGGGTGCTGGGCCTGCCCAAGAGCTATTAGGGATCCGGCGCCGTCAGTCGAGGAAACAGTGGGCGGACTTCAGGGGGCCCGGCCGAAGCCTTCGTTGGCAAGCCGAATGGTGACGCTTTCACGTCGGAATGGTGCGCGCTCCGGTCGCGTCTTGGTTAGCGCGCCGTTAACCATGTCGGCGCAAACCAGGGATCATGGCCATCCATGGAATCCGGGGCGTCGTCGAAGCCGCGATCCAGCGCGCGTCGAATGCGACGGGCGTGGATTTCAGCTTTCTCATGGGCACGGCCGCCCGTGAGAGCGGCTACAATCCAAAGGCCAAGGCGTCGACCTCCTCGGCCGCCGGCCTGTTCCAGTTCGTGGAGCAGACCTGGCTCTCCACCCTCAAGCAGCACGGCGCCAAATACGGCTACGCACGCTACGCCGAGCTGATCCAGAAGGGCTCGGACGGCCGCTACCGGGTCAACGGCGCCGAGGCGCGCAAGGCGGTGATGGACCTGCGGATGGACCCGCACGCGGCCTCGCTGATGGCGGGCGAACTCACCTCGGACCACGCCTCCTACCTCAAGGGCCGCACCGGCCGCACCCCGACGGCGGGCGAACTCTACGCCGCTCACTTCCTGGGCCCGCAAGGCTCGGCGCGGCTGATCGAGGCCATGCGCACCCGGCCAGGCGCCAGCGCCGCCAGCATCTTCCCCGACGCGGCGGGCGCCAACCGCTCGATCTTCTACCGCGACGGCCGCGCCGCCACCGTGGCCGAGGTCTACGCCAACCTGACCAAGACCGGGGGCTCGGCCCGGGCGACCGCCGACAGGCCCGCCACGCCGGAGCCGCAGGGCGGCTTCATCCAATACGCCTCGGCGCGCCAGGGCGCGGCCCAGCGCGACCAGGACGCCTTGGTCGAGATCATCCTGCGCGGCTCCCAAACCCGCGACGACGCCGCCGCCAGCGTCAGCTCGCGGCTGGGCGGCTCCATGTTCTCCAGCGAGATGCTCCGCGTCCTGGCCGAGGCCCGCGACAAGGCGAGCTAGACCGCCGCTCCGGCCGCCACCATCGCCTCGATCTGCGCGGCGGAATAGCCGAGCTCGGCGAGGACTTCGTGGGTGTGCTGGCCAAGGCGCGGCGAGGCGGGACGCCGATCGGAGTCGGCGCCCGGGAAGCGGGCGGGCGCGGCGGGCGAGCGGAAGGTTCCGCCGTGTCCGTCCTCCACCTCGACGATGGCCCCGGCGGCCTGGACCTGCGGGTCGGCGGCGACCTCGGCCGGGGTCTGGACTGGCGCCCAGACCAGGTCGGCCGCGTTGAGCCGCCTGGCGATCTCCTCGAAGTCCAGGGCCCCGAAGGCCGCGTCGAACTCGGCGACCAGGGCCCGGTTGTTGACCCGCCGCAGCTTGCCCGAGACGAAGCGCTCGTCCGTGGCCAGCTCCGGTCGTCCGCAGGCCTCCGTGATCAGGGCGAAGTCCTTGGACGCGCCGCGCGGATTGAGCACGAACCAGCGCTCGTCGCGGCTCTTGTAGAAATTGGCCACGGGATCGAAGGGGTCGCTACGCGGGCGGTTGGAGGCGAGCTTGCCCATGGCCAGCTGCACCGCCAGGTCGGAACTCACCGCATAGACCCCGGTGGCCAGCAGCGAGGTCTGCACCAGCCGGCCTTCGCCCGTCCGTTCACGCTCGTAGAGCGCGGCCAGTATCGCCGAGACGGTGGCCAGCGAGGTCATGTGGTCGCCGACCCCGGTGCGCAGGATGTGCGGGTCCTGGCCCTTGGGCGCATGCATCCGCGCCACCCCGGCCCGCGACCAGAACGCGGTGACGTCGAAGCCGGGCAGGTGGGCGTCCGGCCCCTCCAGGCCGTAGCCGGTGACCACCGCATAGACCAGGCGCGGATTGGCCGCGCGCAGCGTCACATCGTCCAGCCCCGCGCGCTTCAGCGACGCGGGCCGCACATTGGTCAGGAAGACATCGGCCTCGGCGGCCAGCCTGGCCAGGGCGTCACGGCCCTCCGGCTTGGAGATGTCCAGGACCACCGCGCGCTTACCCCGGTTGTCCAGGTCGAAGGTCGGGTTGATCGAGATCTCGCTCTTGGCGTCGGCGAAGACGTGGCGCATCGGGTCGCCCTGCGGCCGTTCGACCTTGATCACCTCCGCCCCCCAGTCGGCCATGACCCCGGCGGCGCCGGGCGCGGCGATATAGGAAGCGAACTCGACGACCTTCAGACCCTTGAGAACCACGCACATCCCTCCCGAACTTTTCGGCCATAGTGACCGCTGGGGGATGGCGCCTCAAGGGCGCGCGGCATGTCCGAGCCTAGGCGACGACGCGTATCTGCGGTTCGTCGCGTTCCACGGCGATGGCGTCGGCGACGGCGCGGGCCACGGCCGCGACGCTGACCGGCTTGCGCAACACCGCGTCGGCGCCTGCCTGGGTGCATTCCATGGCCTCGGTCGCGTCGCCGCCGATCACCGCGACGATCGGCACGCGGCGCATCGAGCCGTCCAGGGCGCGGATGGCGGCGATGGTGGCCGGCCCGTCCATGTTGGGCATGCGCCCGTCGATCATCAGCAGGTCGAACTCACAGACTTTGGAGAGGTCCACGGCCCGGCGGCCATCGATGGCGTGCACCACCTGATGGCCCAGTTGCTCGATCACGGCGCGCAGCATGGCGGCGTTGAGCGCGTCGTCCTCGGCGATCAGCACCCGCAGGGCGCGGCGCTCCACGGCGATCGGGGCGGCGGCTTCGGCCGCCTGGCCGTCACGGTCGGGCAGGGCGTTGATGTCATAGGGCAGTTCGAGCCGGAAGCACGAGCCCACGCCGACCGCGCTGTGGCCGGTGAGTTCGCCGCCCATGAGCCGCGCGAGCTGGCGCGAGAGGGACAGGCCCAGGCCCGCGCCGGAGGTGCCGGCGCTTGTCCGCTCGATGCGGTGGAAGGGTTCGAAGGCCCGATCCAGCTCGTCGGTGGCCAGGCCCGGACCGGTATCGGCGATCTCGATGGCCAGGCGTCCGGAGCCTGCCAGTTCTATCCGCGCCTCGACCCGGCCGCGAACAGTGAACTTGAGCGCGTTGCCCAGCAGGTTGGCGAGGATCTGGCGAGCCCGGTGCACGTCGGCGATCGCCGCGCCGCGGTCGGCCATGGCGAGTTCGGGAGATACGTGCAGGTTAATCTCCAGCGCCTTGGCCGAGGCGTTGGGCCGGTTGAGCAGCACCAGGTCGCGGATCAGGGCGACCGGATCGAAGGGGCGTGTGTCCACCGACAGCCGCCCGGCCTCGGCGGTCTCGGAATCGAGCGTGGTGTTCAGCACCGAGATCAGGTCGTTGGCGGCGTCCAGCGCCGCGGCGAGCTGTTCGCGCGAGGGCGCCGAACGCCCGTTGTGGCCGACGGCCGCCGAGAGCACGTGGGCGACCCCCGTCAAGCCGTTGCGGATCTCGTGGCTGAGCGTGGCCACCAGGTCGGACTTGGACCGGGCCAGCTTGTTGGCGGCGTCCACCATTCCGGCGCGGTCGGCGATCAGCACTTCGCGCTCGACGGCCAGGGCGAACTGGCTGCGCAGGATGCGATTGACGATGAGGGCGAGCGCCAGGGCCAGCGCCACAGCGCCCCAGGCGATGTTGGCGAGTTCACGCGTCTCGGGCCTGGAGAACAGGAAGAACAGCGGACCGGCCACCGCGGCCGATCCCAGGATCAACAGGCTGGGCAGCCAGGAGGCGGCGAAGAAGATGACCACGATCGCCGCGGCCAGGGACATCAGCAGCAGGGGCTCTCGCGCCAGACCTGCCCCGTCGGCGAAGGCCGACATCTGGGCGACGGCGGCGGCCCAGAGCAGGCCGCTGAAGATCTGGATGCGCCCGCGCATGGCCAGGTCGGTTCGGGCCTCGGGCCGCTTCAGCCAGTTCACCACGGCGTAGAAGGCGCCCCAGGCCGCGGCGAAAATGGCGAAGGTCCCGCTCATCCAGACCGCGTTCTCGGCGTGAGATCCGGCCCAGACATAGGCTGGCAGGCTGACCGAAAAGACGGCCAGGGCGTAGGGGAGCAGCGCGGTCTGGGCGTCCAGCGCCTGCTGGGTGACCGAAAGCCCGCCGCGGTCACGGGTTTGCTCGGGGGTCCGCTCGGTCTGGTCAATCATCAAATCGAGCTCCTCGGTGACGAACCGCAAGTCTAGTCGCCGCAGGGTTTGCGAGGGGTTTACGAGGCCCGCTAATCCACACCTTCCAGGGCAACCGATCATTAAGCCTAACCAGCCATTATCGCCCTCGGAGCCTTCGGTTCCGGGCTGGGGTGAGGCGGAGAAATGGCGACCACGCGCGCGGCGCTGACGGACGACGATATACGCACGCTCGTTAAGGGCGCGACGCCCGACGAGCGCGCCGTCGCCGCGCACCGGCTGTGCCGCTCCATCGAGACCGCCACGCTCTCCGAGGAGGAGCGCGCACAGGCCCACGAAATCCTGCGGGTAATGGCCGTCGACGCCGCCGAACTGGTGCGCCGGGCCGTGGCCGTGACCCTCAAGAACTCCTCGGTAGTGCCGCGCGACGTGGCCCTGACCCTGGCCCGCGACGTGGAGAGCGTCGCCCTGCCGATCCTGGGCGCTTCGCCGGCCTTCACCGACGAGGACCTGGCCGAGATCGTCCGGCTGGGCGGGCCGGTGCGCCAGGTTGTGATCGCCAAGCGCCCGCGGGTGTCGCAGGTCGTCACCGCCGCCATCGCCGAGCATGGGGTGGAGCGCGCGGTCGAGGCGGCCTGCGCCAACGACAACGCCGATTTCGCCGAGGCGACCCTCCAGCGCGTGATCGAGCGCTTCGAACAGTCCGAACGGGTTCTCGCCGCGGTCGCCTACCGCGACGCCCTGCCGGTCTCGGTGACCGAGCGGCTGATCGACATGGTCGGCGACGCCGTGCGCGACCACCTCCTGAACCACCACGCCGTCTCGCCGGAACTGGCGCTGCAGATCGCCATGGGCGCCAAGGAGCGCGCGACCATCGACCTGGTCGACCAGGCCGGCCGCACCAGCGACGTGAGGGCCTTCGTCGCGCACCTGAACAAGAACCAGCGCCTTTCGGCATCCCTGCTTCTGCGGGGCATGGCGCACGGCCACATGACCTTCCTCGAATGGGGCCTGGCCGAGCTGGCGGGGGTGCCGCACCATCGCACCTGGTTGATGATCCATGACGCCGGCCCGCTTGGCCTGCGGGCGATCTATGAGCGGGCCGGCTTGCCGGCGCGGCTCTATCCGGCCTTCCGCTCGGGCGTGGACACCTTCCACTCCATGGAGTTCGACGGCGGGGCCCGCGACCGCGAGCGCTTCCAGGAGAAGATGCTGCAGCGGTTCCTCACCCAGCCGACCGCCGCCTCGCGCGAGGATGTCGACTACCTCCTGGAGAAGATGGACCGGATCTCAATCGAGACCCGCAAGTCGTTCCGCGCCGAACAGAGCGCCTGACCTAGGGTCAGACTTGCGTGCGGGCGCCGAGGCTTTCAAGCTGGCGCCATGACCCAGGACATCAAGCCCGCCGCCACCATCCTGCTGCTGCGCGACGATCCGACCTTCGAAGTGCTGATGGTCAAGCGCCACCACCAGATCGACTTCGCGTCCGGCGCCCTGGTGTTCCCGGGCGGCAAGAGCCACGCGGGTGACCATGACCCGGCCTGGGCGAACCATGTCCTGGGCTGGAACGACTTCGACGCCGAGCAGCGGGGCCTGCGGATCGCCGCGATCCGCGAGGTGTTCGAGGAAGCCGGCATCCTGTTCGGGGAACGGCTGAACGGCGAACCCATCGGCGGCGAGGCTTGTCCGATGGAAGTCCGCCGCGCGGTCGATAAGGGCGAGACCGCCTTCCTGGACGTGGTGAAGGATCTTGGGGTTCGTCTCGACCTCAACGCCTTGACCGTCTTTGCCCGCTGGATCACCCCGCCGCTCACCCCCAAGCGTTTCGATACCTGGTTCTATGTGGCGGATGCGCCGGACGACCAGCTCGCCGCCTGCGACGGACACGAAACCGTCGACGCCGAGTGGATCGAGCCCAAGGAGGTGCTGCGCTTGGCCGCGGCCGGGGAACGCAAGGTGATCTTTCCGACCCGGATGAACGTCCAGCTGCTGGCCGAGGCCAGCAGCGCCAGTGACTGCATCGCCCGGGCGGTCGGCCGCACCCTGGTCACCGTCGAGCCACAAATTCAGGACGGGCCGGGCGGCAAGGTGCTGGTCCTGCCGCCGGACGCCGGCTACGGCGATGTGGCCGAGCCGCTCGCCAATGTGATGTAAGGCGGTCGCGCCGGGCGCGTCAGGCGCCGGTCTCGATGACCCTGCGTTCCAGTTCCTCGATGAGGATCTTCCCCACGGGGTGCTCGTCGGTCTTGATGTCGTCGCGAACGGCGGCCTTGATCGCGTCGATGTGGGCGTCGACCAGGGGCATGGAGACGGTCAGGCGCTTGTCCTTGTCGTCGATCAGCCGGCAGAGCGAAGCCCCGATCCGGGTGATCAGCGGGAACTCGTAGGTGGTTCCCAGGCCCTTGAGGTCGTGGGCGCGGAGATAGAGCGTTTCCATGGTCTCGGGCGAGACGCCCTGGGCGCGCACGGTCTGGCGGGCGGCGTCCAGCTTCACGACTTCATCGGCGAGCCACTGCGAGAAATTTCCCGACAGGCTCTTGAGCGCGGCTTCCGCCTTGGCGATGGCGCTGGGATCGATTGCGCCGAAGCGGCCGCCAACCTTGAGTCGAAGGCTGGTGGGGGCGGGAATGACCTGGCCCGGATTCTGCTGGCTCACGAGACGCCTCCTAAACAGTCGTCAACAGACTACGGCTCATCCGTTAACAACGAATGGAGTGTGAATCCAATTGATTTCAAACGGAAAATTGCTCAGCCAGCACTCGCTCCTCCAGGCTACGCCCGGCGTCGAACAGCATATGCAAGGCCACGTCGCGATCCTCCGCGATATGGACCTCCAGGACATCGCGTACCTCGAAATTGTCGGCCACGGCGCTCACCGGGCGCTTATCGGCTTCCATGATCTCGAACTTGACCCGCGCGGTGTGGCCCAGCAGCGCGCCGCGCCAGCGGCGGGGGCGAAAGGCGCTGATCGGCGTCAGCGCCAGGACGCGGGCGTCGAGGGGGATGATCGGGCCGTGGGCCGAGAGGTTGTAGGCGGTCGAGCCGGCCGGGGTGGCCACCAGGGCGCCGTCGCAGGAGAGTTCCCCCAGCCGCACCTTGTCGTCGATGGAGATGCGCAGCTTGGCGGTCTGGCGGGTCTGGCGCAGCAGGCTGACCTCATTGATCGCCACGGCCCGGTGCTCGCGACGGTCGGTGTCGATGGCCACCATCTGAAGGGGATGGATGACGGCGCTCTCGGCGGCGTTGATCCGCTCCAGAAGCGCGTCTTCGCTGTACTCGTTCATCAGGAACCCGACCGAACCGCGGTTCATGCCGTAGATCGGCAGGCCGCCAGACAGGTTCTCGTGCAGGGTCTCCAGCATGAAGCCGTCGCCGCCCAGCGCCACGATCACCTGGGCTTCGGCGAGCGACGCCTGGCCATAGCGGGCGATCAGCGTCTCGCGCGCCTCCTGGGCCTCGGGCCGGTCGCTGGCGGTGAAGTGCAGGCGGGTGACGAAGGGCTCGGGTTTGAACATCGGCGGTCAGAAGCTCCTGCATCGCCCAATCCGTCAACCAGGCTCTTAAACCTGGCGCGTCACCGCGGCGTGACAGCCTGACGGAAGGCGGCGCCGGCGATGTCGGCGCCCAGGGGGCCGAAGGCGCCCCCGGCCCGGCGCGCGGCCTCGTCCCCGCCGCCAGGCCGTCCGCCGTTCAGCTTGCGGACCAGCTCCAGGATGGTCGGGAAGACGCTGCGGTCGATGTCGACGGAGGCGCAGGCCAGGGCCAGCAGTTCGGGCCGGTCGGAGTTGAGCGCCCGACGCACCTGGGCGGGGTCGAAACGGCCCAGGGTCGCCAGGCCGCCGACGAACAGCGACAGCTTGCCTTCCTGCAGGGCGCGCAGCAGGTAGCCGGGACGCAACTGGCCGGCTGTGTTGAGCTTGGCCAGGAGCTGTTCCTCCATCTCCTCGCGTTCGCCCTCGCGACGGACCACGAGTTCGCCGGACGCCGGCGCCAGGCCGCCGTGGGCCTCGCGGACCGCGGCCCCAAGCGCCGCGTCCAGGGCCGCGCCGTCCAGGCGGAAGCGCGCGACCAGGCCCTGGCGCATGGACTGACCGACCCAGAGATAGAGCTGCCGGGCCAGGTCGTCGGTGAGGGCCGGGTGATGCGAGAGGGGCGCGCGTAGGGCGACGATCCGCTCCGAGGCGGCGACCAGCCGGCCCATGTCGTGGGCGTTGACCTGGGCGGTGAAATTGCCGGCCAGGGCGGTCAGCACCGCCGGCTCCTGTTGCTGCAGGATGGCGGCGACCACCGGCGGGCCCAGATTGGGCCGCCGCGCCACCTCGATCTGATGCTCGATCGTGGCCTCGACCAGCAGCCGGACCAGGTCGTGATCCTTGAGCACCGGGCTGCCGGCGATGATCGGGCGGGCGATCTCGATGTCGTCCAGCGCCAGGACGTTGATCAAGGCCGCGGGCGCCCAGTCGGCGCCGGCCAGCTTGTCGGCAAGGCGGGCGCGGATGTCGCGCTCGGCCTCGACCACCAGGCTCATGAAGATGGAATTGAGCAGGGCCTGGATCGGCGGCGCCTTCATCACCGCCTGGGCGCCTTCTCCCGCGTCGCACAGATCGACGATGGCCAGCAGCAGGCGTTCACGGTCCGCGGGCGCCTTGCTCTTGGCGAGCCCTAGAATCTCGTCGGCTTTCGCGGCCACGCTCAAACTCGGAACTCCCGGCGCCCAAGCTGGCGAATCTGCTGAGGCTGAATGAAAACATGGTTAGAAGGCTCTGACCATGAAAGGCCCTTAAGGGCCGCGGGCACGCAAGGGAGCGATACGAGGATGGCCGATCCGCTGATCTTGGCCCTGGACCAGGGCACGACCTCGACCCGCGCCATACTGTTCGACGCCCAGGGCGCGCCGCTGGCCGACGCCGGGCGCCCGCTGGAGCAATTCTATCCCGAGGACGGCTGGGTCGAGCACGACGCTGAGCAGATATTCGAGACCTGCGTGGAGGTGCTGCGCGAGGCGGTGGCGAAGGCCGGGCGGTCGATGTCCGAGGTCACGGCCATCGGCGTCACCAACCAGCGCGAGACGGTGGTGATCTGGGACAAGGTCACCGGCAAGCCGATCCACAAGGCCATCGTCTGGCAGGATCGCCGTACGGCTCCCACCTGCGAGCGGCTGCGCGCCGCGGGGCTGGAGCCGAAGGTCACCAGCATCACCGGCCTGCTGCTGGACCCGTATTTCTCGGGCACCAAGATCGCCTGGCTGCTGGGGGCCGTCCCCGGCGCCCGGGCCCGCGCCCAGGCCGGCGAACTGCTGGTCGGCACCATGGACGCCTGGGTGATCTGGAAGCTGACCGGCGGGGCGGTTCACGCCACCGACGCCACCAACGCCTCGCGCACCCTGCTGTTCGACATCAGGGCCCAGGCCTGGTCGACCGAGATGCTGGACATGCTGGACGTGCCTGCGGCCCTCCTGCCCAAGGTGCTGGACTGCGCCGACGACTATGGGACCACCCAGGCCGACCTGCTGGGCGCCGCCGTCCCGATCCGCGGGGTGGCCGGCGACCAGCAGGCCGCGCTGATGGGGCAGGGCTGCATCCGGGCCGGCGAGATGAAGGCCACCTATGGCACCGGCTGCTTCATGCTGGTCAACACAGGCGAGCACCTGGCGCCGTCGCGCTCGCGGCTGCTGACCACCGTGGCCGCGCGCCTGAACGGCCAACCGACCTACGCCCTGGAGGGCTCCATCTTCATCGCCGGCGCGGCCCTGCAGTGGGTCAACGAGGGCCTGGGCGTCGCCGGCGGTGGCTCTGGCGTCGAGGCCCTGGCCCAGACCGCCAAGGAGGACCATGGCGTGGTCCTGGTCCCGGCCTTCACCGGGCTTGGCGCGCCCTGGTGGGACGCGGGGGCGCGGGGCGCGATCTTCGGCCTGACCCGGGACTCGGGGCTCGCGGAGATCGCCGAGGCCGCCTTCGACGCCTGCGCCCTGCAGACCCGCGACCTGATCGAGGCCATGCGGGCCGACGCGCCCGGCGCTTTCGGCGCCCAGGTGGAACTGCGGATCGACGGCGGCATGGCGCGCAGCAAGTGGTTCAGCCAGCGCCTGGCCGATCTTACGGGCGTGGCGGTTGGGCGGGTCAACTTCCAGGAGATGACCGCCCTGGGCGCGGCGCTGTTCGCGGGCATCGGGGCCGGGATCTACGCCAACGCAGAGGAGGCGACCGCCGCCCGCGCCAAGACCGAGCGCTTCGAGCCCAGGCTGGACGGTCATGGTCGCGAGCAGGCCTATGCCCGCTGGCTGGACGCCGTGGCGCGGGTGCGGACAGGCTGAGGTCGGGAACCGTCTCCGCCGCCTGTCGCTTTCTTCTGGCAGACAAACCAGGAGGCGATCATGGCCGACAACAACCAGATCCAGGGCGAAGGGAACTACGACGCCGCCCGCCGCTACCGCAAGGAACAGGAAGCCTTCGCCAAGACCGGTCCGGTCGAGCAGAAGGCCAAGGAGGCCGAACAGGCGCTTGACGGTCCCGAGGGCGAGGAACTCGAGCGCGCTCGCCGCGAGACCGGGGCCAAGGGCGCGGAGTAGAAGCTCAGGCGGCCAGCGGCGCGGCCTTCCGACGGCGAAGCGCCGCGCCCGCCATGCCGAAGCCCGCGATCATCAAGGCCCAGGTTTGAGGTTCCGGCACCAGGCTAAGTTGTCCGCGGATCTCGCCGCCGGCGAAGCTCGTGGTGTGGATGTTCAGATAGGCATTGCCGGCCTTGGCCCCGTTGAGCAAGGCGGCGAACGCGCTGGCCATTGTTCCGCCATTGGCGGTGACGAAAGCCGCGTTGTAGCTGTTGGCGAGCGTCATATCGAAGGTGTGATCATAGCTCCCGCTGGTCGCCCCGGCTGGAAAGCCGGTGAAGGTCGGAGTCGTGGTCGCGACGCCTGCGTTTATGCCGGCCGGCTGACAGCAGTGGATGTGGGACACCGTGGTCGTGCCCAACAGCCCCGAAAAGCTGGTCTCGACCCGCATGGTGTTCCAGACATCGTCGAAGGTCACGCGACCCGTGCCTGTCCCGGGAGTGGCGGCGAAGGGAACCTCGTTGGCTCCCAAGAGGACAGTCTCAAACACGAAGGCGGTCGCATTCGCTTGGCCTGCAAAGAGGATCGCCGCCGCGGCGGTCGCCAAGAGCAAGTTACGAGACATGTGGGCCTCCAGTTCGATTGAAACGGGTGCGTGTCCGAGGTGGGTTTAGAAGTGTTGAAACTATCTGGCAGAAGAACACGAACAAGCTCTGCTGTCGCGCACTACTTACAGGCTACCCGCATACTTGCAGAAAACCGGTTCGGTCTTACGAACTTTTCCGTGAAGGACCGCCGCCTGGTTTCGAACAGGCGTTTGAGGTTCAGCCTTGACGCTACGATCGCGCGGCGCGACCCTGGCGCCCAAGGTTCAGACAGGGAGGCCGCCATGGCCGATGGTTCGCTCGCGGGCGTGAGCTCGCTCAAGGGCAAGGTCAGCGCGGAGGAGTGGCAGGCGCGGGTGGATCTCGCCGCCCTTTACCGGCTGGTCGCCCTGCACGGCTGGGACGATGCGATCTACACCCACATCTCGGCCCGCATCCCGGGACCCGAGCATCACTTCCTGATCAATCCCTATGGCATGTACTTCGGGGAGATCACCGCCTCGTCGCTGGTGAAGATCGACCTGGACGGGAATATCCTCCAGGAGACCCCGTACTTCATCAATCCGGCGGGCTTCACGATCCACTCGGCCATCCACGCCGCGCGGGAAGACGCCCATTTCGTCATGCACCTTCACACCGACCAGGGTGTGGCGGTCTCGGCCCAGTCGGAGGGCCTGCTGCCGCTCGCCCAGCACGCGCTGATCGTGCGGACCATGCTGGCCTATCACGACTATGAGGGCATCGCGCTCAACCTCGACGAACGCGAGCGCCTGGTGGCCGACATCGGCGACAAGCACGTCATGCTGCTGCGCAATCACGGCACCTTGGCCGTGGGCGCCAGCGCCGCCGACTGCTGGATCCGCATGTTCTACCTGGAGCGCGCCTGCAAGCAGCAGGTCATGGCGCTGTCGGCCGGTCGCGAGAACGTGCTTTTCGCGCCCGAGCACGCCCAGGGAGAGGTGGCGAAGCAGATGTCGCGCGGCCTGGGCGGCGGCCTCGCCTGGCCCGGCGCCCTGCGCCAGCTAGATAGGGCGCTCCCGGGCTACGACGCCTGAGTCGAAATCAAGTCTATCGGCGATATGGGCGCCCCTCGGGGCGCCCATTTTCTTTGCGTCGCCAGCATCTTCAGGCATCGGCAGGCGGTCCGGCTGCGGACTTGCCGGCTACTTGGCCTTCTATTTCAACGCAGACACGCAGAGCCATCGTTCTGTCACTGGACGGCGCCTATGTGGTCGCCATAAGACCGGCGGAGATTGTCATATTTATCGCCGTCGTTTCGACGCTCCCGGAGTTCCAGTCGCTTGATCAGACGCCACTTCTTCCTCGTCGGCGCCATCCTGGTCCTCGCTCTCATGGTCGTGGCCGGAGCCTGGAAGCTGACGCTCGGCAAGAAGGAGGGGCCTGGCGGTCCGCCCGGCGCGGCGATGACGGCCCAGAAGGGCGGCGGGGCGCCTAAGGGCAAGGGCGGCCCCGGCGGCGGCCCCGGCGGCGGTATGGGCGGTCCGGCGCCTGTCAGCGTCACCACCGTTCAATCCAAGGTGTTCATCGATTCCATCGACGTGATCGGGGTGGCCAAGGGCCGCCAGTCCGTCACCCTGACCGCGGCGGCGACCCAGCTGGTCGACCGTGTGCGCTTCACGGATGGTCAGGCGGTCGCCAAGGGCGCGGTGCTGGTCGAGCTGAAGGACACCGAGCAGAACGCGGGGCTGGCCCAGGCCCAGGCGCGCCTGGTGCAGTCGCAGCGCGACTTTGACCGTTGGAAGACCCTGGCGGCCCAGGGCTACGCCTCCAAGACCGCGCTCGACCAGCGCGAAGCGGCCTATCTCTCCGCCCGCGCCGACGTGCAGGCGGCCCAGGCCCGCCAGGCCGACCGCACCATCCGTGCGCCGTTCGCCGGTGTGGTCGGCCTGTCCGACATCGCGCCGGGGGCGCTGATCAATCCGGGATCGGCTATCGTCACCCTGGACGACATGAGCAGCGTGCGGGTCGACTTCGAGATTCCGGATCGCTACCTGGCCTCGCTCCGCGAGGGCCAGCCGATCCACGCCAAGGCCGACGCCTATCCCGGGGAGACGATCCAGGGCCGGATCGCCAAGCTGGACACCCGCATCGACGAGCGCACGCGCGCGATCACCGCCCGGGCCGAGTTTCCCAATCCCGGCCGCAGGCTGAAGCCCGGCATGATGGTGCGGGTGGCCATCGCGCGCGGCCAGCGCCAGGGACTGGCGATCCCTGAGGCCGCCCTGTCCGTGCAGGGGGACAGCGCCTTCGTCTATGTCATCAACCGCCAGGGCGACCGCACCACGGCCGAGCAGCGGCCCGTTCGGACCGGCGCGCGGCAGGACGGCTTCGTCGAGATCCTAGACGGCGTCCAGGCAGGCGATCGCCTGGTGGCCGACGGGCTGAACAAGCTGCAGCCCGGCCAGCCGGTTCGGCCGGTCCAGGCCGCCGGCCCGGCCGGAGCGCGCCCGCCGGGCGCGCGGCCCGCCCCATGATGCTGTCGGACATCTCCGTCCGTCGGCCCGTGTTCGCGGCGGTGGCCGCGATCATCCTGTGCGTGATCGGCCTGGCTTCGTTCGCCTCGCTCACCGTGCGCGAGCTGCCCAGCGTCGACCCGCCCGTGGTCTCGATCTCCACCACCTATCGCGGCGCCTCGGCCGAGGTCGTCGAGGAGCGGATCACCGAGGTGATTGAGCGCCAAGTCTCCGGCATCCAGGGGATCGACCGCGTCAACTCCTCGTCGCGGGACGGCCAGTCGCGGATCAACATCTCCTTCCGGCTGGACCGCGACCTGGACGACGCGGCCAACGACGTGCGCGACGCCGTCAGCCGGGTCTCGGCCAACCTGCCATTGCAGGCCGATCCGCCTCAGATCGCCAAGGCGAACGCCGACGCCCAGCCGATCATCTTCATCAGCTTCAATTCCACGACGCTGAACCGGCTGCAGCTCTCCGACTACGCCAACCGCTACCTGGTGGAGCGGTTCTCCACCATTCCGGGCGTGGCCAATGTCGGGGTCGGGGGCAGCCAGCTCTATTCGATGCGCATCTGGCTCGACGCCGACGCCATGGCGGCGCGCGGGATCACCGTCGACGATGTCGAGACCTCGCTGAACGCCCAGAACCTGGAGCTGCCGGCCGGCTCCCTGGAAGCGCCGTCCAAGGACTTCACCATCCGCGTGGCGCGGGGCTACACCACCCCGGAGCAGTTCGCCAACCTGCCGGTGGTCTCGTCCGGGTCGCGCGCCACGGCGGCCGCCTCGGCCGGGGCCACCGCCAACGCCGCCGTCACACCGGCGCCGGGCGCCGACTATGTCACCCGGCTGGGCGACGTCGCCCGGATCGAGGAGGGGCCGGACGAGCGGCGTCGGATGTTCCGTTCGAACGGACGCGAACAGGTCGGCATCGCCATCACCCGCCAGTCCCAGGCCAACGACCTGGAGATCTCGGAAGGCGTTCGGGCCGAGCTGCCCGAGATCAACAAGTCGCTGCCCAAGGGCACCAAGCTGGAAGTGGCGGTGGACTTCACGGTCTTCACCAAGCACGCCATCGAGGAAGTCTGGATCACCATGGGCATCTCGCTCGCCCTGGTGGCCCTGGTGAACTACATCTTCCTCGGCACCTGGCGCGCGGCCCTGATCCCGTCGGTGGTCGCGCCCATCTGCATCCTCTCGACCTTCATCGTCCTGGCGCCGCTGGGCTTCTCGCTGAACCTGCTGACCCTGCTCGCCCTGGTGCTGGCCATCGGCCTCGTGGTGGACGACGCCATTGTGGTGGTCGAGAACATCCAGCGCCGGATCGACGAGGGCGAGCCGCCGATCGTCGCGGCCCAGCGCGGGGCGCGCCAAGTGTTCTTCGCCGTGGTGGCCACCACCATCGTGCTGATCTCGGTCTTCGCGCCGCTGATGTTCCTGCCCGGCTATATCGGCAAGCTGTTCGTGGAGCTCGCGGTGGCCATCGCCGCGGCCGTGGCCTTCTCGGCCGTCCTGGCGCTCAGCCTGTCGCCGATGCTGGCCTCGAAGCTGCTGAGGCCCGCCCACGGTCAGGGGTTCATCGCCCGGCGCGTGGATGCGGCCATGCACCAGCTCCGCAACTCGTACCATGCCTCGCTGGACGCCCTCCTGGGCCGCCGCGCCGCGTCGTTCGCCGCCGGCGGGCTAGTGCTGGCCCTGGCCCTGGGCGCCTTGGGACTCTTCACGGTCCTGCCGCGGGAGCTGGTGCCGGACGAGGATCGGGGGCGCGTCGAGCTGAGCATCAACGGGCCGGAGGGCGCGGGCTACGACTATGTCCAGGTCGCCGCCAAGCAGGTGGAGACCCGCCTGCTGGAGCTGCTGGAGGAAGGCGTCATCCAGCGCTACATCCTCTCGGCGCCGCGCTTCGGCAACAACTCCTTCAACACCGCCGGCGGCAATGCGGCCCTGGCGGAGGACGCCGGGATCACCTCCAACGAGCTGGCCGCCCAGCTCAACCGCGAGTTCTCCTCCATCACCTCGGTCCGGGCCATCGCCTCGGTGCGTGGCGGACTGCAGCGCGGCGGGGGTGGCGGCGGTGGGGGCGGCGGCGGCGTCGACCTGATCGTGGTCGGCAACGAGTACGCCGACATCGAACGCTGGCTCCAACCGATCCTGGCCGCGGCCCAGACCAATCCGGGCCTGGCCCGCGCTCGCCTGGACTACGAGCCGACCAGTCCGCGTGTGCTGGTGGAGATCGACCGGGAGAAGGCCGCCAGCCTCGGGGTCTCTGCCCAGGCGGTCGGACGGGCCCTGGAGACCATGTTCGGTTCGCGGCGCGTGACGACCTACATCAAGGATGGCCAGGAGTACGACGTCATCCTGCAGACCGATCGCGCCAAGCGGCAGACGGAATCGGACCTGGAGAACCTCTATGTCCGGACCGCATCCGGCGCCCAGGTGCCCCTCGCCTCGGTGGTGACCACCAAGGTGCGCGGCGATACGCCTGATCGGGCCCGCGTCGACCGCCTGCGGGCGATCTCGCTCTCCGCCCAGCTCAACCCCGGCTATCCGGTGGGGGAGGCGGTGAAGTTCTTCGAAGCCGAGGTGGCCAAGCAGCCGCCTGGTTTCCAGATCAAGTGGGGCGGGGCTGCGCGCGACTTCCTTGAGGCCGGCGGCGCCGTCGGCCTGGCCTTCGGCATGGCCCTGATCCTGGTCTTCCTGGTGCTGGCGGCCCAGTTCGAGAGTTGGATCCATCCGGCGGTCATCATGCTCACCGTGCCGGTGGCCGCTCTCGGCGGTCTGTTCGGCCTGCTGATCGCCGGCTCGACCATCAACACCTACAGCCAGATCGGACTGATCATCCTGGTGGGGATCGCCGCCAAGAACGGCATCCTGATCGTGGAGTTCGCCAACCAGTTGCGCGACGACGGCCTGACCATCCGCGAGGCGGTAATCGAGAGCGCCTCCCTGCGCCTGCGTCCGATCATCATGACCTCGATCTCGGCGGCGGCGGGTTCGATCCCGCTGATCGTCTGGGGCGGGGCAGGGGGCGAGAGCCGCAAGACCATCGGCGTGGTGATCTTCTTCGGGGCCATCTTCGCGACGCTGCTGACCCTGTTCATCGTGCCGGTGTTCTACAACATGCTGGCCCGCTTCACGAAGTCGCCCCAGGCCACAGCCCGGCGCATCGAAGCCTTCGAGGACGCCGAACAGACCCGCGCCGCCAACGCCGCGGAGTAGGCGGTTTGCCGATCCTCCCCTAGCGCGCAGCGCGATCTGGGGGAGGTGGATCGTCGCCTTCTTGCGACGAGACGGAGGGGGCTTCATCCACGGCGGATAGGGTCAAGGTCCCGCTCAGTCAGCTTCGCTGACAGCTTCCCCAGAGGGGAGCATCCGGGGGACAAGGCTGCTCCCCTTAAGGCGCCTTATAGCCGGACTCGACCTTCACATAGGCGATCAGGTCGACACGGTCCTTGGCGTCCTTGAGGCCGGCGAAGCTCATCTTGGTGCCCGGCAGGAAGGTGCGCGGCTCGGCCAGCCACTTGTCCAGGTGCTCGGCGTCCCAGACGAAGCCCGCGTGCTCGACGGCCTCGGAGTACTCATAGTCCTCAACCGAGCCGGCCTTGCGGCCGAACACCCCGTGCAGGTTGGGGCCTGTCATGTTGGCCCCGCCGGGCGCGATGGTGTGGCACGATCTGCAGAGGCCGAACTTGGCCTTGCCGTTCGCCAGGTCGGCGGTGTTGTAGGGGGCGGGCAGGGAGGCCAGGACGGCGGCCTTCTGTTCGGCAGTCGCTTCCTGCGGAGCCGCGGCGGGCGGCGCGTCGGTCTTCTGGCCGCAGCCGGCCAGCAGGGCGCAAGCCCCCATCAACATCGTCGCCGCGCGCATCATGAGCCAAACCTCTGGGATGAATTTGATGGGAAGCTAGTCAAGGATCGCGCCGTTGCAAGGCGCGCTTGCGCCGTTCCTTCTGGATGATCTCGTCCAGCGCCTGCAGGAGCCGCGAGCGGTCGTTGCGGTCGAACGGTTTGGGGCCGCCCAGGATGTCGCCGGTGGAGCGCAGCTGCTCCATCAGGGCGCGCTGCGCGATGGCCGCGCCGATCGAGTTCTCCGTGAATGGCTTGCCGTTGGGCGCGACGGCGTGGCCGCCGGCGTTCAGCACCCGCTCGGCCAGGGGAATGTCGTTGGTCACCGCCACGTCGCCCGGCGCCACATGCTCGGCGATCCAGTCGTCCGCTACGTCTGGCCCCGCGTCGACGATCACCCGGGCGATCATCGGCGATTGGGGGATCATCATGAAGGCGTTGGAGACTACCCAGGTCTTCAGCCCGTAACGGGCGGCGACCTTGTAGACCTCGTCCTTCACCGGGCAGGCGTCAGCGTCGATGAAGACCTCGATGGGTTTGTCGGCCACGGGAACTCCGGGTCTGCGGCGGGCCTTCCTCATGCCCGCGACGGCCGCCGGCCTCAACGAAAAACGCCGCCGGCCCAGGAGGCCGACGGCGCTATCCACGCTTACGCTTACTGTTACGCTTACGGGTACGCTACTGGCACTAAGACTTAGGCGAAGACCGCGGCCTGACGGCGACGGGCGCTGCGCGCCATGCCGCCGACGGCGCCGAAGCCCATGATCATCATCGCCCAGGTGGCGGGCTCGGGAACGCCCGACTTGAACGCGAAGTCGTCGGCCTCGAAGGCCTTGCCGTTCGAGTAGAGTTCGATCGACTGCAGGTCGGTGTCGAGGCCGCTCAGGGTGAACGTGAAGCGCTGGTTGGTGAGCGGCAGGGCTTGCGCACCGTTGCCCGTTCCGGCGATCGTCGTGACGCCGCCGGCGGTGTGCAGACGGACCTCGTTATAAGTGTCGTTCGAACCCCAATAGAAGCTGAAGGTATGAACGGGACCGCTCATCAGCGCCGCGACGTTGATGAAGGCCGATTGCGGAGCCACGGCCGCGTCGGCCGGGACGACGATATAGCTCGTTCTATCCAGCCAAGGAGCGGCATACTGGTCCGGCACGCTGCCGCCGACGATGCTGTAGTCACCAGACAGGACACTGGCGTTCTGACCGGCGTCTTCGAAGTCCAGCAGGACAGATTGACCGGCCGGGAGCGGCAGGCTGTCTGGGCCATTGGTGGACGAAACGATAACCGCGGCGTTCGCCGAGGCGGCGGCCAAGCTAGTCGCGGCCACGAACGCGGCTCCCAGCAGGGCCTTTCTGAGTTGGTTCATCTTGGAGTCTCCAAACGGGATGTGATCTAGATTCACGAGCGAGCTTCGCAATGGGCGTGCCAACCCGGGGTTGCGCGGGGTCTTGCGGGTGCTCGCGTTCTGGAGATTTGGCGACAATCGCCGCCGTCGTGCGGCTCAGTGACCCTCGAGGGTCTTGAACCAGCATTCCTCGCCGAGGCAGTAGAGGATCAAGGTCTCGCCGTCAGTGGTGGGGCTCAACTCGAAGGGGCCGTACCAGGCGCGGTCCTGCTCCGGATCGCTGTCCAGGTTGATGGCGTCCTCGCCGGCTTCCAGGAACAGCCGCGCCGCGCCCTCGGGCGAGGTGAAGATGCAGCGGATCGAATAGCCCTCGGCGATGAGCGCCTCGAGCGCCTCGTCCAGGCCGTCGACCAGCCGCCGGGACGTGGTGTCGCGCCCCTCCTCGATCGCCTGTTCCTGGATCTGCGGTCGTTCCAACTCCGACTCACCCCTGAACGCGTCGCCTGCCCAGCCTGCAATCTAGTCGGCAGGCTTCCGGCGTCGAGGGATTACTGCCCATGGTGGTGCCGGATGCAGGACTCGAACCCGCGACCTTCGGTTTACAAAACCGCTGCTCTACCAGCTGAGCTAATCCGGCACTTGGACGGCCCGCTTATGAAGCGAAGGCTTGGGGTGACGCAAGGTCTCCGTTGGCCGCGCGCGCCGGCTGTGTTCCCTTGGCGCAAACGCCGGGAGGACCAGCATGAAGTTCGAGGACTATCGCCGACATGACGCCGTGGGGCTGGCCGGGCTGGTCGCCAAGGGGGAGGTAAGCGCCTCCGAACTGTTGGAGACCGCCGTGACGCGGATGGCGCAGGTCAATCCAGCGGTCAACGCCGTCACCATGGACCTCACCGAATGGGGCAGGGCGGAGGTGAAGCGCGAGCCGACCCCCGGACCGCTGGCCGGCGTGCCCTTCCTGCTGAAGGACCTCGGCGCTCAGCTGGCGGGTTCGGCCACCAGCTCCGGCTCGGCGGTGTTCAAGGACCAGGTGGCCGCCGCCGACAGCGCCATCGTCACGTCCTACAAGCAGGCGGGACTGGTGATCTTCGGCAAGACCAACACCCCGGAGTTCGGGCTGATGCCGGTGACCGAGCCGGCCCTGCTGGGGCCCTGCCGCAATCCCTGGGACGTCTCACGCACCCCAGGCGGCTCCTCGGGCGGGGCGGCGTCGGCGGTGGCGGCGGGGATCGTGCCGGCGGCCCACGCCAGCGATGGCGGCGGCTCGATCCGCACCCCGGCCTCGGCCTGCGGCCTGTTCGGCATGAAGCCCTCGCGCGGCCGTGTCTCCTTCGCGCCCACGGGCGAGGGCTGGGGCGGGGCCTCGATCCAGCATGCGGTGACCCGCTCGGTGCGCGATTCCGCCGTCCTGCTGGACGCGGTGTGCCGCCCGCAGCCGGGCGATCCCTACTTCCTCGCGCCCCCGGAACGGCCCTTCGCCGGTGAGGTCGGGCGCGAGCCAGGCAAGCTCGCCATCGGCTTCACCACCGCGGCCCTGGCCTCCGAGGCCCTGGACCCGGAGTGCAAGGCGGCCGTTCTGGACGCCGCCCGGCTCTGCGAGAGCCTTGGCCACGTGGTCGAGGAGGTGACCGTACCAGGCAACCTGGCGGCCATGCAGCAAGCGGCCGGCGACGTGATCGGCGCCAGCATCGCCGCCACCCTGGAGGCCGAGGGAGACCGGCGCGGCCGGCCTGTCGGTGAGGACGAGGTCGAGCTCCTGACCTGGGCCATGTACCAGCGCGGCAAGGGCGTGGCGGGCTCCACCTATGTGCGCGGCCTGGCGGCGATCCACGCCTATGGCCGGGCGGTGGCGGGGCTGTTCGAACGCTATGACGTGCTGCTGCTGTCCACCCTGGGCAGCCCGGCGATCCCGGTCGGCTACCTCACCGAGGACCTCCGCCAGTACACCCCGCGGCTGTTCGCCTTCATGCCCAACACCCAGGCCTTCAACAACACGGGCCAGCCGGCCATGTCCGTGCCCCTGGCCTGGAGCCGGGGCGGCCTGCCCATCGGCCTCCAGTTCGTCGGGCGGATGGGGGAGGAGGCGGGGCTGTTCCGCCTGGCCGGGCAGTTGGAGCAGGCGCGGCCCTGGTTCGACCGCGTCGCGCCGCTCTAGGCGTCGCGGCGCCGGCGCGTCTGGACGAGGTAGGCGGCGATCACCCCGGTGGCCACCAGGCCGATCAGCAGGGTGGAGACCGCGTTGATCTCGGGATTCACCCCCAGCCGCACCTGGCTGTAGATCCGCATGGGCAGGGTGGTGGCTCCCGGTCCGGAGGTGAAGCTGGCGATCACCAGGTCGTCCAGGGACAGGGTGAAGGCCAGCATCCAGGCAGCCGCCACCGCGGGGGCGATATTGGGCAGGGTGACCAGGAAGAAGGCCTTGAACGGCGGGCAGCCCAGGTCCTGGGCGGCTTCCTCCAGCTGGCGGTCGAAGGCCGCGAGCCGGGCCTGGATCACCACCGTGGCGTAGCAGAGGGTCACCGTGGCGTGGCCGATCACCACCGTCCAGAAGCCGCGCGGCAGGCCGAAAGCCACGAACAGCAGCAACAGGGACAGGCCCAGCACCACCTCGGGCATGACCAGGGGCGCGTAGACCATGCCGGAGAACAGGGTCCGGCCCTTGAACCGCCCAGCGCGGACCAGGGCCACCGCCGCGAAGGTCCCGAGGACCGTCGCCAGGGTCGCCGAGACCAGTCCCACACGGAAGGTCACCCAGGCCGCGTCCAGCAGCTGCTCGTTGCCGAACAGCGAGGCGTACCAGCGGGTGGAGAACCCGCCCCAAACCGTCACCAGCCGGCTGGCGTTGAACGAATAAGCCACCAGCAGGACGATCGGCAGGTAGAGGAAGCCGAAACCGACCAACAGCGAGACGCGGTTGAAGAGCGTCAGGCCGCGCATCATCTCGAAGATGCTCCCCTTGTGGGGGAGCTGTCGGCGAAGCCGACTGAGGGGGACTTTGACTCGTGCCGCCGTGGATGAAACCCCCTCCGTCTCGTCGCGAAGGGGCGACGATCCACCTCCCCCAAACCGCGATGCGCGCTGGGGGAGGATCTGTTGAGCCGTGGCTTCACTTCGCCACCCCCATCAGGCGGACCTGCTGGCGCTGGTAGAGGGCGATGGGGATGACCAGGGTGGCCAGCAGGGCGATGGCCACGGCGGAGGCGGCGGGCCAGTCGCGATTGGCGAAGAACTCCGTCCAGATAGTCTTGCCCAGCATCAGGGTGCCCGTGCCGCCGAGCAGGTCGGGGATTACGAACTCGCCGACCATGGGGATGAAGCAGAGCAGGGCGCCCGCCCCGACGCCGGGCAGGGACAGGGGGAAGGTCACTCGCCAGAAGGCCTGCGAAGGCGTGCAGCCGAGGTCGGCGGCGGCCTCCAGGAGGTCTTGGTGCTGGCGCTCCAACACCGCGTAGAGCGGCAGGACCATGAAGGGCAGGTAGGCGTAGACTAGGCCGATATAGATGGCGGCGTCGGTGTTCAGCAGGGCGACCGGCCCCAGGCCGACGGCGGCCAGGGCGGTGTTGAGCAGGCCCTCGGGCTTGAGGATGCCGATCAGCGCATAGACCCGGATCAGGAAGCTGGTCCAGAACGGCAGGATCACCGCCATCAGCAGGGCCTGCCGCGCCGCCGGCGAGCAGCGCGCCATGGCGTAGGCCATGGGATAGCCCAGCAGCAGCAGGATGGCGGTGGCGACGGCCGCGAACTTCAGGCTGGAAAGATAGCTCGCGACATAGAGGTGGTCGGAGGTCAGCCGGGCGTAGGTTTCGAGGTCCAGGCCGTCCAGGAAGCGCCGCAGCCCCCCCAAACCCTGGGCCCAGTCCATCCGCGGCGCATAGGGCGGCATGGCCAGGGCGGCGTCCGAGAACGAGAGCTTGGCCACCAGCAGGAAGGGAAACAGGAAGAAGAGCCCGAGCCAGAGGAACGGGGCCAGCGCGGCCAGGCCCGCCCGGTCGCGGCGAGCGCTCATCGGGTCAGCACCACGCCGGCGTCCGCGGCGAAGGTCAGCCAGACCTGGTCGTTCCAATCCACCGGCCGTTCCACGAATCGCGCTGCGTTGGCCCGGGCGGCGCGCAGGGTCCGGCCGTTGGGCAGTTCGACCAGATATGTGGTCCAGTCGCCGAGATAGCCGATGTCGGCCACCTTGCCCCCCAGGCGATTGGGGCCGGGCGGCGGCGGCTCCAGATGCACCTGGATCTTCTCCGGCCGCACGGCCAGCCAGGCCGTGGACAACAGCGGCGGACGGTCGTCCTCAAGGGCCTCGAAGCCGCCCTCCGCCTCCTCGCTGGCGAGGCGCACCGAGTGCCCGTCGGCGCGTTCGACCTTGCCCTCGAAGAGGTTCACGTCGCCGATGAAGTCGGCCACGTAGCGGGAGTTGGGCGCCTCATAGACCTCCGCCGGGCGGCCGATCTGGACGATCTTGCCCTCGCGCATGACGGCGATCCGGTCGGCGGTGATCATGGCCTCCTCCTGGTCGTGGGTGACGATCAGGAAGGTCATGCCAAGGCTCTGCTGCAGGGCCATCAGCTCCCACTGGGTCTCCTCACGCAGCTTCTTGTCGAGCGCCGCGAGTGGTTCGTCCAGCAGCAGCATCCTGGGCCGGGGCGCGATGGCGCGCGCCAGGGCGACCCGCTGCCGCTGCCCGCCGGAGAGCTGGTGGGGCTTGCGCCGCGCCAGGCCGTCCAGCCGCACCAGGGCCAGCATTTCCGCTGTCCGGGCGGCGACCTCGTCCTTGGCCATCCCCTGCCGGCGCAAACCAAAGGCGATGTTCTTCTCAACGCTGAGGTGCGGGAAGAGCGCGTAGGACTGGAACATCATGTTGACAGGCCGCCGGTGCGGCGGGCGTCCGGCCAGGTCTTCGCCGGCCAGGGTCACGCGGCCCTCGTCGGGATCCTCGAACCCGGCCAGCAGCCGCATCAGGGTGGTTTTGCCGCAGCCGGACGGCCCCAGCAGGGCGAAGAACTCGCCCTCGTAGATGTCGAGCGAGACCCCGGCCACGGCGGTCTCGCCGTCGAAGCGCTTCACGACATTCTCGAACCGCACCAACGGCGTGGCCGCCGGATCGGCCCAGGGCGCGAAGGTCGAGCGGACCGCGCCGATGTTCAGGCGCGGGCGGGGCCGCCGTGTCATTGGCCGGTCTGCACCCTGGTCCACAGTCGCGTCACCTCACGCAGCAGGACCTGGTCCTTGTCCTTGGTGACGAACAGCCGCTTGAACACCTCGGGGGTGGGATAGACATTGGGATTGTCGCGCACCTCGGCGTCCACCAGCGTGGTCGCCGCCGCGTTGGCGTTGGCGTACTGGGTGAAGTTCGAGGCCTTGGCGATCACTTCGGGCCGCAGCATGTAGTCGAGGAACCTGTAGGCGGCGTCAGGGTTCGGCGCGTCGATCGGGATGGTGAAGACGTCGAACCAGACCTGACTGCCCTCCCTGGGGATGACATAGGCGAGCTTCACCCCGTTCTTGGCCTCCTCGGCGCGGTCCCTGGCCTGCAGCACGTCGCCGGAATAGCCGACCGCCACGCAGATATCGCCGTTGGCCAGGGCCTCGATATATTCCGAGGAGTGGAACTTACGGACATAGGGTCGCGCCTTGACCATCAGGTCGGTGGCGGCCTGGTAGTCGGCCAGGTCCTTGGAATTGGGGTCCTTGCCCATGTAGTTGAGCGCCACCGCGTACATGTCCTCTGAGGCGTCCAGATAGTAGACGCCGCAGTCCTTGAGCTTGGCGAGGTTCTTGGGGTCGAACACCACCGCCCAACTGTCGATCTTCACGCCCGGCAGGCGCCTGGCGACCGCGTCGACATTGTAGCCGAGGCCGATGGTGCCCCACATGTATGGGACCGCGTACTTCGCCCCCGGATCGAAGGGCTCCATGTGGGCCATGACGTCGGGCCACAGGTTCTTGGCGTTGGGTAGCTTGGCCCTGTCCAGCGGCGCGATGGCCTTGGCGGCGATGTAGCGGGGCACATTGTGGTTGGAGGGCGTGACGATGTCATAGCCGGTCTGGCCCTGGAGCACCTTGGTCTCGAGGATCTCGTTGGAATCAAAGGTGTCGTAGATGACCCGGATCCCGGTCTCCTGGGTGAAGTCGGCCAGGATCGCCGGGTCGATATAGTCCGACCAGTTGTAGATCCTCAGGGTCTGCGGGCGCTTGGCCTCGTCGCGCTGGCCGCAACCGGCCAGGACCAGCATCGCGCTGAGCCCCAGCGCCGTCACCCATCCCCGCATCGCGCTCTCCCCATCCCCGGTGGAGGGGACGTTATAGGCGAGCCGCGCAGCCGAATGAAAGGCGCTGGGACCCTTGGCTAGGCTGCCTTCGGCTTGATGAGACCGATCACGGCGCCGGCGACCAGATAGGCGACCAGCTGGTAGCCCATGTTGATCAGCACCAGCTCACCGCTGAGCCGGACGTAAAGGTAGTCGATGGCCATGGTGGTGAAGTCGAAGAAGAACCAGGCGGCCAGCGCGCCCATCAGGGCCGCATTGAGCGAGTTCGCGCCAAGGCGGCGCAGCAGCCAGGACAGGCCCAGCACGATGATGATCGTATTGACCACGCCCAGGCTCATGGTCACGGCCAGGTTGGACGTGTCGGGCTCCTTGCCCAACGCCGCCATCCAACGCTCCCCGAACAGCGGCCCATACCAGAGGTAGCCGAGGGCCTCGAGCAGGACCACCGCCACCAGGACGGCGATCCAGTTGACACCTTTCAACATGCGTCTCTCCCGTTTTTCTCGGAGGCAGCCTGTTGTTTTCGTTGGCGAAGCGCCGCCTTCCGTAGGGGCAGATTGAAGCTTAACCATTCAAAAAGCCAGCAGGGATTGCGACCGACCTTGCGGCGAGCGCTTTGGCGAACCGGATGGGGCGCCCTATAAGCCGCCGCTCCTCCCCATTTCGAGAGACCTCATGTCCCGCATCCTGATCACCTCGGCCTTGCCCTACATCAACGGGATCAAGCATCTGGGGACTCTGGCGGGCTCCATGCTGCCGGCCGACGTCTATGCGCGGTTCCAGCGCTCGCGGGGCAATGAGACCCTCTATATCTGCGCCACCGACGAGCACGGCACCCCCACCGAACTGGCCGCCGCCGAGGCCGGCCAGGACCCCGCCAGCTTCTGCGCCGAGCAGCATCAGGTGCAGCACGACCTGGGACGCAGGTTCGGCCTGTCCTGGGACCACTTCGGCCGCTCGTCCTCGCCGCAGAACCACCGGTTGACCCAGCGCTTCGCCCAGGGGCTGTGGGAGGCCGGCTTCATCGAGGAGCGGGTCACCCAGCAGGTCTATTCCAAGTTCGACAAGCGCTTCCTGCCCGACCGCTATGTGATCGGGACCTGCCCGCACTGCGGCTATGGCGCGGCCCGCGGCGACCAGTGCGAGAACTGCACCCGGGTGCTGGACCCCGCCGACCTGATCAATCCGCGCTCGGCGATCTCGGGCTCGGAAGACATCGAGATCCGCGATTCCAAGCACCTGTTCCTGCGCCAGAGCCTGTTCTCCGACAAGCTGCGCGCCTGGATCGACGGCAAGAAGGGCGACTGGCCGCTGCTGGTCACCTCCATCGCGCTGAAATGGCTGGACGAGGGCCTGCAGGACCGTGGCATCACCCGCGACCTGGAATGGGGCGTGCCGGTCAACGCCTTCGAGTGGGGTTCCAATCCCAAGGGCGAGCTGCCCGATATCGAGGGCCTGGCCGGCAAGGTCTTCTATGTCTGGTTCGACGCCCCCATCGAATATATCGCCGCCACCTGGGAATGGGCCGACGCCCAGGCCGCCGAGGCGGGCAGGGGTCCGGCGCCGGATGCGGAGTGGGAACGCTGGTGGAGGGGTCCCGCCGCGGCCGACGTCACCTATGTGGAGTTCATGGGCAAGGACAACGTGCCCTTCCATACCGTGGGCTTCCCCTGCACCCTGATCGGCTCTAACGAGCGGCTGGAGGCGGACGGCTCCTGGCGGCCGGCCAACAACGCGCCCTGGAAGCTGGTCGACCGGTTGAAGGGCTTCAACTGGCTCGACTACTACGGCGGCAAGTTCTCCACGTCCCAACAGCGCGGGGTCTTCATGGACCATGCCCTGGAGTTGCTGCCCCCCGACTACTGGCGCTGGTGGGTCACGGCCAACACGCCCGAAACCTCCGACGCCACCTTTACCTGGGAGCAGTTCCAGGCCCAGGTGAACGCCGACCTGGCCGACGTGCTGGGAAACTTCGTCAATCGTATCCTGAAGTTCACCGAGACCCGTTTCGAAGGGGTGGTCCCCGAGGGCGGCGCGCCGGGCGACCTGGAGCTCAAGCTGCAGGCCGACGTGGCCGCCAAGCTGGCCGAGCTGACCGAGAACCTCGACGCCATGGAGATGCGGAAGGCCTGCCAGTCGCTGCGTCAGCTATGGGTGCTGGGCAACCAGTACCTTACCGAGGCCGCGCCCTGGACCGCGATCAAGACCGATCCGGAGCGGGCGGCCACCGCCGTGCGCACCGGCCTCAACCTGGTCGCCCTGTTCGCCAAGGTCTCGGAGCCCTTCATCCCCTTCGCCGCGGAGAAGATCGCCCTGGCGGTCGGCGAGCCGTTCCCGGGTGTCTGGCCGACGGGGAGCACAGCCCTCGATATCCTGCCCGCCGGCCGCAAGGTCGCCGCGCCGGAGGTGCTGTTCAAGAAGGTCGAGAACGAGCAGGTCGCCGACTGGATCGCGCGCTTCGGCGGGGCCGAGGGGCAGTAGCGCCGACCCCGCCACCCTGCCGCTAGAGGGTCGCCTCGCCGCGCAGGACCGGGACGCAGCCGCCGCCGACCGTGGCCCTGACGCCGTCCGCCGCGCGGTGGGCGGTGGCGCGCAGGCGCGAGGGGCGGCCCATCTCGACGCCCTGGACGATGTCCCAGGCGCCGCTTTCCTCGCCGGAGAGCGACAGCAGCAGGGCCGCAAGGGTGGCGTTGGCGCTGCCGGTGGCCGGGTCCTCCACGGTGCCGGAATTGGGCGCGAACATCCGCGCGCGAACAGCCTGGCCGTCGCGGGCGTAGAGGTGCAGCGAGAGCCGGTCGCCGAAGTCCGGATCGCCGTCGCCGGCCCGGCGGAAGGCGGCCAGGTCCGGCGCAGCGCGGGTCAGGGCCTCGCCGGTCACCTCGGCGAAGATGAAGTTCACGCCCACGGTGGCCTCGACCGGCCGGTGGTTGGCGACCAGGATGTCGCCGGGCGCGATCCCGGCGCAGGCCGCGGCGACGTCCACCGGAAGCTCGGCGCCCAGGGAAAGCGGCCGTGGCGCGGCGATGGTGGCGCCGCGCTCCGTCACCGTCACCCCGACGATGCCGGCCGGAACCTCCAGGCGCAGGTCGCTTCCCCGGCCCATCTGGGAGAGCACCCAGCCGGTGCCGATGGTGGGGTGCCCCGCGAAGGGCATCTCGGCGGTGCGGTTGAAGATCCGCACTCGCGCCGTGTTGGCCGGGTCTTCGGCAGGCAGGACGAAGGTGGTCTCCGACAGGTTCATCTCGGCGGCCAGAGACAGCATCTGGGCGTCGCTCAGGCCGCGGGCGTCGGTGAAGACGGCCAGCGGATTGCCGCCGAACCGGGTGTCGGTGAACACGTCGAGGGTGACGAAGGGAGAGGCGGGCATAGGACATTCCGTCGCTGGGAGGCGGTAAGGCTTGACATAACTTCGTCGATTGGCAAAGTCCCAAAATGGAGTTGGCCGACATCTTCCGCGCGCTCGCCAACGAGCGGCGGCTGCAGATCCTGGAGTGGCTGAAGGACCCGGTCGGGAACTTCCCGCCGCAGATGCACGGCGACCTGATCGCCGACGGGGTGTGCGGCGTCTGGCTGGCCGAGAAGCTTGGCATCAGCCACCCGACGCTCAGCGAACACATGCGCGTCCTGATCCAGGCGGGCCTGGTCACGCCGACCAAGATCAAGCAATGGACGTTCTACCGCCGCAACGACGCCCGCATCGCCGAAGTGACCAAGGCCATCGAGGCCGCCGTCTGAATTTCTCCCAGGAGACCGCCTTGTCCGACCTTTTCCAACCGATGACCTTCGCCCGTGGCCCGGCCATGAAGAACCGCTTCATGCTGGCGCCCCTGACCAACCTGCAGAGCCATCCGGACGGCCGGCTGTCGGACGACGAGTTCAAGTGGCTGACCATGCGGGCCCAGGGCGGCTTCGGCCTGACCATGACCTGCGCGGCCCATGTCCAGCGGATCGGCCAGGGCTTCCCGGGCCAGCTCGGGGTGTTCGGCGACGAGCATCTTGAGGGCCTGACCCGGCTGGCGAGCGCCATCAAGGCGGCCGGCAGCGTCGCGGTGATCCAGCTCCATCACGCCGGCATGCGCTCGCCGAAGGACCTGATCGGCGAGGCTCCGGTCTGTCCGTCCGACGAGGCGGAGTTCGGCGCCCGGGCGCTCACCGAGGCCGAGGTGGCGCAACTCATCGAGGACTTCATCGCCGCGGCGGTGCGCTCGGAGAAGGCGGGTTTCGACGGCGTCGAGCTGCACGGCGCCCACGGCTATGTGCTCTGCCAGTTCCTTTCGCCGGAGATCAACAAGCGCACCGACCGCTACGGCGGCTCGGCGGAGAACCGGGCCCGGATCATCCACGAGATCATCGATGGGGTGCGCGCCCGTTGCCGGCCGGACTTCAACCTCGGCCTGCGCCTGTCGCCGGAACGGTTCGGCCTGCAGCTCGCCGACATCGTCGACCTGGCCCGCGAGCTGATGGCGCAGGGCAAGATCGACTACCTCGACATGTCCCTGTGGGACTACCGCAAGGAGCCCGTGGAAGAGGCGTTCCAGGGCCGCAGCCTGATGTCCTATTTCACCGAGCTTCCGCGCGGGAATGTTCGCCTGGGCGTGGCCGGCAAGGTGATGACGTCGCAGGACGCCGCCGACTGCCTGGAGGCCGGCGCGGACTTCGTGCTCATCGGCCGCGCGGCCATCCTGCACCACGACTTCCCGAAGCGGGCGGCCGATCCGGGCTTCCACCCCTTGCCCCTGCCGGTCACCCGCGAGCACCTGCGCGCCGAGGGCCTGGGCCCGGCCTTCCTCGACTACATGAACACCTGGAAGGGCTTCGTCGTGCAGGAGACGCAGGACGCCTAGCCGAAGATCCGCATCCGATAGGCGTTCATCGCCGTCTCGCCCAGCTTGTCGACCAGGGCGTAGTTGACGATGGCGCCGACGGGCGCGCCGATCACCGGGATCAGCTGGGCGAGCTTGGCCAGGTCGATATGGTCGCGGTACTCCTGCTGGAACTTGCGCCAGTCGAAGTCCTCGAGCGACACCGGGGTCGAGCCTGTCCGGGTCATAGCCTCGTAGATGGCGTGGCGATGGCCGGGGCTGGAGAAGGCCAGCTGGAAGATCTGCAGGATGTAGAGCCGTTCCGCGGGCCGGTCGCCGTAGTGGCCGTAAAGGGCGGCGATGTCGAACAGCAGCTTGATCTTCAGCCCGATCAGCGCCGGGAAGTCGGCGGCCGCCAGCAGGAAGCCGCCCGCGCCCGCGACCCCGCCCTCGGCCGCCGCGGTGGTCCGGTAGAAGGCGATCTTCTCGCGGACCAGGGCCTCGCGTTCGGCGAGGCTTATCCCCAGCATCGGTTCGGGCGTGGTGATGCCGGCGCCCGTCATGATGCCCCGGGTCATCTGCTCGATGACCCCGGTGATCGCCAGGTGGACCTTCTCGGGGATGGCGCGGTTGATGCGGCCCTGCACCGCGCGGGCGGCCTGGCCCACGACTCCCGGCTTCTTCAGGATCTTGCGCTTCCAGGCGGCGAGTTCGGCGCGGGCCTGGACCTCGTAGTCACGCTCACTTGGGGCTTCGCTCATTTGGTCAGGCCGATGGCCTTCAGCCGCTCGTCGAGGAACTCACCGGCGGTGATCGGCGGGAACTTCGCGCCTTGCCCGACGCAGGAGGGCAGGACCTCCAGCGAGGTGGCCGAGGTCGGGTGCAGGAAGAACGGCATCGAATAGCGGCTGACGTTCGGGCCCTCGGGATTGACCACCCGGTGGGTCGTGGATGGGATCACCCCGTTGGTCAGGCGCTGCAGCATGTCGCCGCTATCGACGATCAGGTTGCTCTGGGCGGTCTCCACCGGCAGCCAGGTCCCGTCGCGGTCCAGCAGCTGCAGGCCCGCCCCCTTGGCGGCCACCAGGATGGTGATGAAGTTGATGTCCTCGTGCGCCGCCGAGCGCACGCATTCGGGGTCGGCGTCGCCAGGGATCGGCGGATAGTGCAGCACCCGCAGGATCGAGGTTCCGTCGGCCACCAGCGGATCGAAATAGTCCTCCTCCAGGCCGAGCCTGGGGGCGAGCGCGCGCAGCAGCAGGCGGCCCGTCTCGTCCAGGCCGGCGAACAGGGCCGAGAAGGTCGCCTTGAACTCCGGCGCGCCATCGGGCCAGACATTGGGCGGCAGGTCCTCGGCCAGGTCCGGGCGCGGCTCGCGGCCGATCTGCCAGAACTCCTTGAGGTCGGCGTGCGGATTGTCCTTGGCGTGCTCGACCCCGAACGGAGTGTAGCCGCGCAGGCCCTTGGCGTGGCGGCGCTTCTGCGCCTCCGGCTGGGCGAAGACCTGTTCGGCCAGGCCATAGGCCCGATTCAGCAGCCCCACCGGGACGTTGTGGTCCTTCAGGATGATGAAGCCGTAGTCCTGCAGGCCGGCCATCAGCGCGTCGGAGAACCGCGCGCGCTCGGCGTCGCCGCCCTGCGTGAAGGATTTCAGGCTAAGTTCGGGAACCTGTCGGGTCATAGCAGAGCCTCGACCTCGGACCGAAGGGGCAGGGAGGGCTGGGCGCCGGCCCGGGTCGCGGCGAGCGCGCCGGCCGCGCAGGCGAAGGCGAGCGCCTCGCCCAGCGGGCGCTCCTCCAGCAAGGCCAGGGTCAGGGCGCCGACGAAGGTGTCGCCCGCGCCGGTGGTGTCGACAACCTCGACCTTGGGCGGGCTCGCCGAGGCCAGCAGCTCGCCGCCGCGCCGCAACTCCGCGCCGCGCGCGCCGAGGGTCACGGCCACCAGGCCGCGGGCTCGATGGATCTGTTCGCCGTAGAAGGCCGCCTCGGTCTCGTTCACCACGATCAGGTCGGCGCGCTGGAACAGGGCGTCCGGGATGGCTGCTGCGGGGGCGAGGTTCAGGCAGACGAAGCCCTCAGCCTGGGCTACCGCCTTCACCACGGTGGCCAGCGGGATCTCCAGTTGGCAGATCAGGGCGCCGGCAGGCAGGACGCCCAGACGCTCGGGGGTGAAGGCCGCGTTCGCGCCGGACGCCACCACGATCTGGTTCTCGCCGGTTTCCGAGACCGCGATCAGGGCGACGCCCGTCGGCGCGCCAGGGTCGCGCGCGACACCCGACAGGTCGACGCCGGCGGCGGTCAGCAGGGCCAGGGCCTCGTCGGCCATGGCGTCGTCGCCGACCCGGGCGATGAGGGTAACCGAAGCGCCCAGCCGCTGGGCCGCCAGCGCCTGGTTGGCGCCCTTGCCGCCGGGATGGCGGGCGAGCACCGCGCCGGTCACCGTCTCGCCCGGCGCGGGCAGGGTCTTGCCGGTGGCCACCAGGTCCAGGTTGACCGAACCGACAACGGTGATGGCCGGGCCGGTCATTGGCCGCCGAGCCGTTCGTTCAGCAGGGCGAAGACGCCGTCGGCGTCGACCTCGGTCACCCACTGGATGGTGGCCGCGCCAGGATCGGCCAGGCGGAACTCCACGGCGGTGTGGCCAAGCGTCAGGGCCGAGCCGGTTTCGACCTCCAGCTTGCAGGGCCGGGCGGTGAACAGCTTCGGCGCCAGGATGTAGGCGATGACGCAGGGGTCGTGCAGCGGCGCGCTCCTGCCCCCCACGATGTCGCGCTCGATGCCGTTGGAGAAGTCGATCACCTCGGCGGCGGCCCGCGCCGCCGGCGTGCCCAGGGCGCGGATGGCGGCCACCCGTTCGGCGGTGGCGCGCGCCTGGTGGGTGGCGTCAAGGCCCAGGACCACGCAGCGGCAGCCCGAGGCGAACACCACCTGGGCCGCGTGCGGGTCGGCATAGATGTTGTACTCGGCCGAGGCCGTGATGTTGCCGCCCTCGGTCCTGGCGCCGCCCATCACCACCACCTGGGCCAGCCGGCCGACGATCGCCGGCTCGCGGATGAAGGCCAGCGCCACATTGGTCATCGGCCCGGTGACGGCCAGGGTGACGCTGCCGGCGGGCTCTCCCATCACGGTCTCGATGATGACGTCGGCGGCGTGGCCCGGCGCGAGCGGCGCGGCCGGTTCGAACACCGTCAGGTCGCCCAGTCCGGATTCGCCGTGGAAATGGTCGGCATCGACCGGCGGGCGGAAGAGGGGCCGGGCGGAGCCGGCATGGACGGGCACATCCTCGCGGCCGGCGATCTGTCGGATGATCCGGGCGTTCCGGGCGGTCAGGTCCGCGCCGACATTCCCCCCCACGGTGGTCACCGCGAGGATCTCGAGGTCCCGCGAGCCGAAGGCCAGGAGGAGGGCGACCGCGTCGTCGACGCCCGGGTCGCAATCGATGATGAGCTTTGTCACCAGCCCATTGTCGTGGAATTCGGGGGGCGAGGGCAAGCCGCCCGGCCCGCCGACCTAGTGGGCGGCGGGGGCTTCGGGCTTGATGTCGAGGAAGTCGGGCATGAAGGCGTTGTAGGCCGCCGTGTGGCCCAGGTCGCTGACGATGTCCTGGTGGCCTTGCCACATCATGTGAAGGGCCACGTACAGCACGATCGCAAGGCCGATATAGCCGATCCAGCGATAGCGGTGCAGAAGGCGGGCGATATAGGTCGCGGCCACGCCCATCAGGGCGATGGAGAGCAGAAGGCCGAACACCAGGATGGCCGGGTGCTCGCGCGCCGCGCCCGCCACCGCCAGCACGTTGTCCAGCGACATGGACAGGTCGGCGATCAGGATCTGGGTGAAGGCCGCCTTGAAGGTCTTCGGCTGCTTGGACGCCACGGCGCTAGAGGGTTCGGTGGTCGGGTCGTCGTCCATGGCCGCCTCGGCGGCGGCCTCCTCTGGCTCGGCCTGCTCGCGCAGTTCGCGCCACATCTTCCAGCACACCCAGAGCAGCAGCAGCCCGCCGGCGAGCAGCAGGCCGACGATGCCAAGCAGCTGGGCGGTGATCAGGGCGAAGCCGATCCGCATGGTCACGGCCGCGGCCAGACCCCACAGGATCGCCTTCTTCCGCTGCTCCGGCGGCAGGCCGGCGGCGGCCAGGCCGACGGCCACGGCGTTGTCCCCGGCCAGGACCAGGTCGATCATGAGGACGGAGAGCAGGGCCGCGAAGGCGCCGGGTGCAAACAGGGTTTCCAACATCGCGCCCTGAATGCGACAGCCGGCCGGCCTCCGCAACCGCCTATGGTCGTGGATCGGCGAAAATTACCGCCCTAGCCTCGGGTACGTGTCGCCTCATAGAGCGCGACCGCCGCCGCGGCCGACACATTGAGGCTCTCGAAGCCGCCCGGCATGTCGATCCGGGCCAGCTCGTCGCAGTGCTCCGCCACGAGCCGCCGCAGGCCTTCGCCCTCGGAGCCCAGCACCAGCACGGTGGGGGTTCCGTCGAGCGCCTGTTCCAGGGTCTTCTCCGCCCCGCCGTCCAGGCCCACGGCCCGCCAGCCCATTTCGGCCAGCTCTTCCAGGGCCCGGGACAGATTGATCACCCGCGCCGAGGGAATCATGTCCACGGCGCCGGCGGCGGCCTTGGCGAGCGCCCCGGCCAGCTTGGGGGCGTGGCGGTCCTGCAGGATCACGCCGCTGGCCCCGAAGGCCGCGGCCGAGCGCAGGATGGCGCCGACGTTCTGCGGATCGGTCACCTGGTCCAGCATCAGCAGCACGGCGCCGGGCTTGGGTTCGAAGGCGTCCAGGCCCCAGGCCTGCAGGTGCGGGATGCGCAGCGCCACCCCCTGGTGGACCGCCCCGGCGGGCAGGTTGGCGCCGATCGCCTGGGGGTCGAGGGTCTCCAGAATCTTCTGGCGACCGAATCTCTGCTCGATCTCCTTGGCCCGCTCGGCGGTGGCCAGAAGGCGCATCGGATGCTCGCGGGCGGTGTTGGCCAGGGCCGCGCTTACCGCATGCCAGCCCCACAGCCAGTCGTCGGAGACGTTATCGGGCTTGCGGTTGAAGGGTCTGGGCCCGCCCTTTTTGCCGGCCTTCCAGGGCGCGTTGCGTTCGCGGGATGAGGACACTATAAGACGCGCTCCAAATTGGGGGCCGGACGGTTCCTTCGCTCACGCGACGGAACATTTGTCCAGGCTTTCGATGTGGTTCCGAGCGCGCTGGGGGAATGTCCCGAGTGGCAAAGGGGGGGGACTGTAAATCCCCTGGCGTACGCCTTCGTAGGTTCGAGTCCTACTTCCCCCACCACGCCTCGGAGCGATCTGTTCAAGGAGACTGGCGCGACGCCGCGCATCTTCGGCGGGTATAGCACAATGGTAGTGCAGCAGCCTTCCAAGCTGAATATGCGGGTTCGATTCCCGCTACCCGCTCCAACTAACCTCAAACGCCCGCAGGACCCCGATGGCCAAGGAAAAGTTCGAACGCAACAAGCCGCATTGCAACATCGGCACGATTGGTCACGTTGACCATGGCAAGACGACGCTGACGGCGGCGATCACCTTCATCCTGGCGAAGACCGGTGGGGCCAAGTCGATGGCCTATGCCGACATCGACGCCGCGCCGGAAGAGAAGGCGCGCGGGATCACCATCAACACGGCGCACGTCGAGTACGAGACCGCCAACCGCCACTACGCCCACGTCGACTGCCCGGGCCACGCCGACTATGTGAAGAACATGATCACCGGCGCGGCGCAGATGGACGGCGCGATCCTGGTGGTGTCGGCGGCCGACGGCCCGATGCCGCAGACCCGCGAGCACATCCTGCTGGCGCGCCAGGTCGGTGTTCCGGCCCTGGTGGTCTACATGAACAAGGTCGACCTGGTCGACGACGCCGAGCTGCTTGAGCTGGTGGAGATGGAAGTGCGCGAGCTGCTCTCGTCCTACCAGTTCCCGGGCGACGACATTCCGATCGTCAAGGGTTCGGCCAAGGTGGCGCTGGACGGCGGCGACCCGATCATCGGCGAGCAGTCGATCCTGGAGCTGATGACCCAGGTCGACGCCTATATCCCGCAGCCGGACCGTCCGGTGGACCTGCCGTTCCTGATGCCGGTGGAAGACGTGTTCTCGATCTCGGGCCGCGGCACGGTGGTGACCGGGCGCATCGAGAAGGGCATCGTCAAGGTCGGCGAGGAAGTCGAGATCGTCGGCATCCGTCCGGTCCAGAAGACCACCTGCACCGGGGTGGAGATGTTCCGCAAGCTGCTGGACCAGGGCCAGGCCGGCGACAATGTCGGCGTGCTGCTGCGCGGCACCAAGCGTGAAGACGTCGAGCGCGGCCAGGTGCTCTGCAAGCCGGGCTCGATCACCCCGCACACCAAGTTCGTGGCCGAGGCCTATATCCTCACCAAGGAAGAGGGCGGCCGCCACACGCCGTTCTTCACCAACTACCGTCCTCAGTTCTACTTCCGGACCACCGACGTGACCGGGATCATCAAGCTGAAGGAAGGCGTTGAGATGATCATGCCGGGCGACAACGCCGAGCTGGACGTGGAGCTGATCACCCCGATCGCCATGGACCAGGGCCTGCGCTTCGCCATCCGCGAAGGCGGCCGCACCGTCGGCGCCGGCGTCGTCGCCAAGATCGTCGAATAGCCGATCGCGCCACACCGAAGCGAAGAGGCCGCCGGAGCGATCCGGCGGCCTTTTTGTTTGGATCAGTAAGGCCTGTCGTAAGGCCTGTCGTAGGGGCGGTCGTAGTCGCGATCCACTGGACGCATGGAGGTCACCGCCTCGCCCAGGCCGTAGCGGCGCAGGTCTGCGACGTCGCGGTCGAAAATCTGGCAGCGGCCACGGAAGTCCTTGTCGCTGCAGACCTCCCAGGCCCCGCGCCCGCGGATGCGCAGGCTCATGGCGCGGTCGTTGTACTGACGCGGCAGGTTGGTGATCTCACGCCGGCTGTCGAGGATCTGGGCGCGGAACTCGGGAGCCCCGAAGAGCGTGATCGAACTGCGGCCTCCGCCGCCGCCCCAAGGTGGGCGTCCGCCGTCGTCACCGCCGCCCCAGGGCGGTCGGCCGCCGTCGTCGTTGTACTGGATGCAGACCAGACGCCCGTCACGATTGTCGATCTCCCCGCACCCGTCGAAGCGCAGGCTGGTCGATTGCACCCGCCCACGGTTGTCACGGCACTGGGCGGTGACAACTGCGTCGCGGCCGAAGCCGTAGGTGCTGACGTTCTGGCAGGTGCGCCAATAGTCGCCGGCCGGCGGGGAGGCCCCGCGTATGTCGGCTTGCGCAAACGCGGAACCGGCGCCGAGCGCGGCGACCGCGGCAACCAAGGCAATCGTGAGTTTCATGTCCAAGCCTCCCAGTTGACGACGAGCTTAGATGCCTCGATCCCCGAGGCAAGCGCAGGCTGCGCCGCTACTCCTTGTTGCGGCCCTTGCCGCCGTGTTCGCGAGCGGCAGCGTCGCGCCCGGCCCCGGCCGCCTCACGCGCCCCTGTCGCGGGCTTGCCGGGTTCGACCCTGGCCTGGCGTTCCGGACGCGGGGCCTGAGCGTGAGGTTCCGCGCCACGGTCTTCGCGGCGCGCCTGCCGCTCCACTCGGATCACGGCCGAGGCTGCCTGCGGCGGGGTCTTGCGCTCAACCCCTTGTCGAGCGTCCGCGGCCGGCCCGTTCCGATCCTCGCGGCGCGCCTGGCGTTCGACCCGCGCAGGGGGCGGTGTAGCCTTGCGGGAGCGTTCGGCGACAACGGGTCGCTCGCTGCTGTCGCGCCGTTCTTCGGCACGGCGTTCAGGCTTGCGGTCGTCGAGCCGCACCTGGCGTTCGAGCCGGGCCTGCGGCGGGGCGACGGCCTGCTGCGGTCGCGCGGGCTCGGCCCGGCGTTCAGCGCGTTCCGGCCGTTCGGCGCCGATCCGGGCGCTACGATCGCGACCGTTATCATCCCGGCGTTCGGTGCGGACCTTGGCGACTCGCTCGGAGGCGTCGCGATCGGGCCTGTCGATCCGCGGCCCGGTGTCGGCGGTGCGCCGTTCGTCCCGGCGGTCTCGCTCGACCAGCACGCGGGGCGGGCTGTCGAGGGTGGTCACACGTCGCGCGTCGTGGCCGCGTCCGCCCTGGCGCGCCTCGACCCGGTCCAGCCGCGCAACGGCGTCGGCGCGGCGCTCGCGCTCGCGCTCGAAGCGGCGAAGGTCCTTGGCCTCGTGCTTGGCCCGGTAGCGCGTCCAGTCCGGTTGACGCTGCGCCGCCTCAAACCAGTTGGCCTGGTCGCCGACGAAGGCCGACCGGCGGTCGACCCAGCGCTCCTCGGGAATGGACACGCGGTGGGCGTGGACGGACGCGTCGCGCAGGGCGCGGGCCCGGCCCAGATAGCGGCCGCCACGGTCGGCATAGCGGGTCACATAGGTCGTCGGCAGCAGGTAACCGCGGCTGTCATAGACTACCACCAGCAGGCCGCCCTCATCGTAGCCGTAGCCGTAGTCCGGATCGCGGACGAAGTAGGGGTAGTCCTCGCCGGGCTCGTAGTAATAGTAGCGGTAGCCCACCGCGAGCGGCTCGACATACATCAGCCAGTCGTCCTGGGTCTCCCAGACCCACGGTCGGGCGTCGTCATAGGCGAAGGCGTAGTCCGGTGGCGACTGGTAGAAGGCGCGATCCACCGCATAGGCGCGCTCGGCGTATCCATAGCCGTCGTCGCGGGGTCGGCCCACCTCGGCCTGGTAGGCGGGAAGGTCCGACCAGCCCGGCGCGACGCTCATCTCATAGGCGGCGGAATCGGCGGGCACGAACAGCGGCTCGGCGGCGGCCTGCGGGCCGTTCTCGGGCTTGCAGGCGGCCAGGGTCAGCAACAGCGCGCTCGACAGCACCAGACTGGAGCGGAGGGTCCTCGGTCGAATCGACATGCGACGTCCTCGTCTCGGCGCGCCCGGGAAGGCGCATTCAGCCGGTTATACTGACCGTCCGCGCCTGAACATGACTTGAGCGCCCTGTCAGGCGAGGTTCAGGCTTGGGGCGGAAATGTGGCCATGGCGGCGCTAGTTCGGGCTCGGTGGTCCCCGGCTGGGCTCGCCGGTGGCCGGATCGGTGGCGGTCTTGGGGTTGCGGCTCGATCCCTCCGATCCGGCCGGTTCGGTGGCCGGGCGCGGGGGGCGACCAGGCTGCTGGTCTTCGTCGCGGGTCTTGGCGGCGTCTTCGGGGTTCTGGACGGGGTCGGTCATGGGCGTTCCTACGGTGGCGGCTCCTGGGGGTGGAACGCATGGGCTTGGCTGTTCGATGCAGGGAGGGCGATTTGCCCCTGTCTCGGACCCCACGCGGCCTTGCCCGGAAGGAACGCCGCTGCTAAACGACCCGGCTCCGGCGATGAGCCGCGCGCGTCGGCGGGCCTAGCCGCCCTCCGGCGCGCTGTTCATTGTTTGGAGGCCAGGCCCCAAAAGGGCAGGGTCGAAGGAGTGTAGCTCAGCTGGTAGAGCATCGGTCTCCAAAACCGAGGGCCGGGGGTTCGAATCCCTCCACTCCTGCCACCCTATATAAGTCTGCCCGGGCGCGGAGGTCCGCCGCCCAATATGAGAGAGTCATAAGAGCCTGATGGCCAGGAAACCGGGTTCCTCCCCGCAAGCGATGAAGGCCCGCGCCGCCAAGACGGCCGCGGCGATCGCGCCTGCGTCAGCGCTGGCCGCCTCGGCGCCGGTGAACAAGAAGAAGACCAACCCCGCGCAGTTCATTCGTGAAGTGCGCGCCGAGGCCCGCAAGATCACCTGGACCACCCGCAAGGAGACCTGGATCACCTCGGTGATGGTCGGGATCATGGTGGTCATGGCCGCGAGCTTCTTCTTCGTGGTCGACCTGGGTCTTGGCGCCGGGGTGAACCTGCTCCTGAAGTTCGCCAACGGGGGATGAGAGACATCATGAACGCCGAAGCCCCCACCGTCGCCGCCAATCCCCGCCACAAGTGGTACATCGTCCACGCCTACTCGAATTTCGAGAAGAAGGTGGCCGAGTCGATCCGCGAGCAGGCCAAGAGCCAGGGACTGGAGGATAATTTCTCCGACATCCTGGTGCCGACCGAGGACGTGGTCGAGATCCGCCGCGGCCGGAAGGTCAACGCCGAGCGCAAGTTCTTCCCGGGTTACGTCCTGGTGAAGATGGAGCTCACCGACGAGGCCTACCACCTCATCAAGAACACCCCGAAGGTCACGGGCTTCCTCGGTTCGGGCAACAAGCCCATGCCGGTCTCCGAGAAGGAAGTCGCCCGGATCATCGGCGCCATCGAAGAGGGCGTGGAGCGGCCGAAGCCGACCATCCAGTTCGAGATCGGCGAACAGGTTCGAGTCACCGACGGTCCGTTCGCGAGCTTCAACGGCTCGGTCGAACAGGTCGACGAAGAACGCGCCCGCCTGCGCGTGACCGTGTCCATCTTCGGACGCGCCACGCCGGTCGAGCTCGAATACGGCCAGGTGGAGAAGACCTCCTAACCCGACCGTTCAAACCCGTGGGAGGCCTAGCCAAGGCCGCACCACGGCTCAACCGACCGGATGCCGGTCACGAGGAGAAAAATGGCCAAGAAAATTCTGGGCTATATCAAGCTGCAGGTGCCCGCAGGCTCCGCAACGCCTTCGCCGCCCATCGGGCCGGCGCTGGGTCAGCGCGGCGTCAACATCATGGGCTTCTGCAAGGAGTTCAACGCCCGCACCGAGAAGGAAACCAAGGGCACGCCCCTGCCGACGGTGATCACCGTCTATCAGGACAAGTCCTTCACCTTCATCACCAAGACCCCGCCGGCGACCCACTTCATCAAGGAAGCGCTCGGCCTGAAGTCGGGCTCGAAAGAGCCGGGCCGCGCCGTCGCGGGCAAGATCTCGCGCAGCCAGCTGCGCGACATCGCCGAGAAGAAGATGAAGGACCTCAACGCCAACGACGTTGAAGCCGCCGCCAAGATCATCGAGGGCTCCGCGCGCTCGATGGGTCTCGAAATCGTGGAGGCCTGATCAGATGGCTAAGCAACCCAAGCGCATCCAGGCCTGGACCGGCGACCGTCAGGCCGCCCACGCCGTCGAAGCCGCCGTCAAGCTGGTGAAGGCCAACGCCACCGCCAAGTTCGACGAAAGCATCGAGATCGCCGTCAATCTGGGCGTCGACCCCCGCCACGCCGACCAGCAGGTCCGCGGTGTGGTCTCGCTGCCCTCCGGCACCGGCCGCGACGTCCGCGTCGCCGTCATCGCCAAGGACGCCAAGGCCGCCGAAGCCACCGCCGCCGGAGCCGACATCGTCGGCGCCGAGGAGCTGGTCGAGCGCATCCAGGGCGGTTTCATGGAGTTCGACCGCGTGATCGCCACGCCGGACATGATGGCCCTGGTCGGCCGTCTGGGTAAGGTGCTGGGCCCGCGCGGCCTGATGCCGAACCCGCGGGTCGGCACCGTGACGCCCAACGTCGCGCAAGCGGTGAAGGACGCCAAGGGCGGCGCCATCGAGTTCCGCACCGAGAAGACCGGCATCATCCACGCCGGCATCGGCAAGGCGAGCTTCAGCGAAGACGCGATCCTGGCCAACGTCCGGGCTCTCGTCGACGCGCTGAACAAGGCCAAGCCGTCGGGCGCCAAGGGCACCTACATCAAGAAGATCAGCCTCTCCTCGACCATGGGGCCGGGCTTCAAGATCGACGCGGGCTCGCTCGGCAGCTGATCGCCGACTGACCTGTAGGAGATCGAAGGGAGCGGCTTGCGGGCCGCTCCCTTTTTCTTTGCGCGCGAACCGGGTTCATATGGCGTGCGCAGGGGAGGGGCCGGCCATGGAACTGAAGACCACCCGCTACGAGGTCCAGGACGGGATCGCCGTGGTGACCCTGGCGCGGCCTCAGCGCCGCAACGCCTGGACCGGGCGGATGCATACCGAATACCGCTGGTGCCTGCGCGAGGCCGACGGGGACCGGGCGGTGCGGGTGATCGTCGTGACCGGCGACCCGGAGGGCCAGGCCTTCTGCGCTGGCGCCGACCTGGGGGCTCTGGAGGGCCACTCCGAGAAGGGCCGCTACGATCCCGGCACCGACGACAGCATCCCCATGCCGGGCTTTGGGGTGGACGAACACTTCGACGCGGCGTTCGCCTACCATTTCGGGATCGGCAAGCCGGTCATCGCCGCGATCAACGGGGCCGCGGCTGGCGTCGGCCTGGTGCTGGCCGCCTTCGCCGACCTGAGGTTCGCCGTCGATGGCGCCAAGTTCACCGCCGCCCACGGCCGCTTCAACTTCCCGGCCGAGTTCGGCCTCTCCTGGGTGCTGCCGCGCATTGTGGGCCTGACCCACGCCAACGACATCCTGCTGTCGAGCCGGGTGTTCACCGCCGAGGAGGCCCTGGCCATGGGCTTCCTGAACCGCCTGGTCGCGCCCGAAGCGCTGATGCCGGCGGTCATGGCCTACGCGCGCAATCTCGCCGACAGCGTCGCCCCCGGCTCGGCGCGGGAGACCAAGCGCCAAATCTACCGCGACCTGCACCGCGACGCCGCGGCCTCGGTCAGGGCCGCCGAGGCCCTGCTTGAGGCCATGATCACCGAGCCCGACTATAAGGAGGGCGTGAAGGCCTGGACCGGCAAGAGGAAAGCCAATTGGCAGGGTTAGCCACCGAAGACGCAGCCGAGGCGCAAAGCAAGGGCGCGCTGCACCTCTACGCCTGGTTCCTGCTGCGCGGGAGCTTCGTCTGGGCCGTCTCGACCGGGATCCTGCGCCTGCTGCCCAGCGCCTGGGTGGACCGCCCGGCCTGGACCTTGCTGGTCTCGGGTGCGATCTCCGGCGCCGGCCTGGTGGTCGCCACGCTGCTGTTCCTGCGCAAGATCGAGGAACGCCACCGTCTGGCGGCCCTGGCGTCGTTCGTCGCCCCGCAGATGCTGCTCGACGCCGGAGTGACGGTGGCCTTCGTCCAGGTCCTGCCGAACTTCCCGCCGGGCCACGCGCCGCTGTTCGGCGCCTTCGTGCTCTGGTGTTACGCGGTGATGCTGATGACCGCCGTGATCGCGACACGACCGCGGGACTGAGCCGGCGGTTGTCATAGCGCCACGGTTCGTGTAAACGCCGCGCCTTCAAGAGTTTCGCCTCGTCGCAAGACGGGGCGTGGACGGCGGGTTCGCCCGCCATCCTGTCCAAGAACTGTGGGGATCCGGGGGCCGCTCGGATCCGTGACGCGAGGAAGAGCCCTTCCTCAAGCACAGGGAGACGGGAATACGAGGTTTCGACGGCCATCGCATGCGATGGGCGCTGGGCCTGCGGCTTCTCTCAAAGGACAGGCTTGTCGATCCGCGCGTGGGCTCGCCCGCGCCTGGAGCGTCTCGGTCGCCGGAATCGTCCGGCGGCCAAGCTGAGTATGGAGACCGCAATGGACCGCGCTCAAAAGCAGGTGACGATCGAGACGCTCAAGGGCGTCTTCGCCGACGCCGGCGCCGTGGTCGTGACCCACAACCTGGGTCTGACTGTTGCGGAAATGACGGATCTGCGTGGCCGCCTTCGTAAAGAAGGCGCCAAGCTGACGGTGGTGAAGAACACCCTGGCCCAGAAGGCTCTGAACGGCTCGATCGGTGAAGCGGGCGACGCCCTGTTCACCGGCCCGGTCGCCATCGCCTATGCGCCGGACCCTGTCTCCGCCGCCAAGATCTCGACCCAGTTCGCCAAGGAGAACGAGAAGTTCGCCATCATCGGCGGCTTCATGGGCCAAGAGATCCTGGACAAGTCGAAGGTGGCTGCGCTCGCGACCCTGCCTTCGCTCGACCAGCTTCGCGGCAAGATCATCGGCCTTCTGCAAGCCCCGGCGACCAAGATCGCCGGCGTCCTGCAGGCCCCGGCCGGTCAGCTCGCCCGCGTCGTGGGGGCTTACGCCGCCAAAGACGCCGCCTGATCGTCATTTTCGAAGAAACCCACACCTCCAATTCCCTAGGAAAACCATCCCATGTCGAAGCTCGAAAAGATCGTCGAAGACCTGTCCGCCCTGACCGTGCTGGAAGCCTCTGAGCTGTCCAAGCTGCTGGAAGAAAAGTGGGGCGTCTCCGCCGCCGCTCCGGTGGCCGTGGCCGCCGCTGGCGGCGGCGCCGCTGCTCCGGCCGAAGCTGTCGAAGAGCAAACCGAGTTCACCGTTGTCCTGACCGCCGGTGGCGACAAGAAGATCAACGTGATCAAGGAAGTCCGTGGCGTGCGTCCGGACCTCGGCCTGAAGGAAGCCAAGGACCTCGTGGAAGCCGCTCCGGCCAACGTCGTCGAGAACGTCTCCAAGCAGGTCGCCGAAGAAGTGAAGAAGAAGCTGGAAGAAGCCGGCGCTTCGGTCTCGATCAAGTAGGACTGAACGGCGCGCTCGCCGCGTCGACGCGTTACGGAAGGGCCGGGGAGAAATCCCCGGCCTTTTTGTTTGGCCGCTCAGTGCAGGCGGAACATTCCGTCCACCGCCTTGAACTCGGCCGGCCGGATCAGGCCCTGGTGGGCCACCCGGATGGTGTCGAGCACCCCGTCCAGTTTGTGACTCCAGAAGTCGAGGAACTTCCGCAGGTTCGGGAAGTCCGGGGCCACGTCGTATTCCTGCCAGAGATAGCTCTGCAGCAGGATCGGATGATCGGGCAGCCGGTAGAGGATTTCGGCCGTGGTCAGGCCGTAGCCTTCGAGTTGTCTGCGAAAGTCGGCGTCCAGCGCCATCTCACACCCCCAAGTCCAAGGATGGAGCCCGCCGACTCACTGGCGAGCCCTAGGTGAGCTGAAGCTTGCGCCTGAGAAGTTTCACAAATCTTTCAAGAACTTGGCGCTCGTTCGAGGCGAGTGCTGCTAAATCTCGCCGCCTTGGAACCTTCGATCAGGGATGCTGGTTTCTCGTCTGCATGTAAGAGGCGAGACGAAATGACCTGGGAGCGCCCAGGCTGACCCAAAGGTGGAGCGACGCGGCGGCCGGCCGCGCCGCCCCACTTTTCGTGCGAAAGGGGCTTCCCTTATCCACACAAAACTCCTAAATCGCGTGCTTCGCGAAATTTACGATTCGTCTCAGACGCGATTCTTCGCGCGCGTACGCTCCGAGGCATGGCCCGCCGCCCTCAGGCCATGCGAGGGAGCGCCCCTGACGATACAGGGGCTTCCAGCGTCCGGCGCCCGCAAGGGCGTCGAGGGTGGACGCAGGACACTAGCGACCTGACGCTCGGAAACCGTTCCGCGCGTCGCTCAAGGGAATAAAATGGCGCAATCCTTCACCGGTAAGAAGCGGATCCGTAAGTCTTTCGGCCGCATCCCTGAAGCCGTGCAGATGCCGAACCTCATTGAGGTTCAACGCTCCTCCTACGAACAGTTCCTGCAACGCGAAACTCGCGCGGTCGATCGCCGCGAGGAGGGGGTCGAGGCGGTCTTCAGGTCGGTCTTCCCGATCAAGGACTTCAACGAACGCGCCGTCCTGGAATACGTGTCGTACGAGTTCGAAGAGCCCAAGTACGACGTCGAGGAATGCGTCCAGCGCGACATGACCTATGCGGCGCCGCTGAAGGTCAAGCTGCGCCTCATCGTGTTCGAGACCGACGAAGAGACCGGCGCCCGCTCCGTGAAGGACATCAAGGAGCAGGACGTCTACATGGGCGACATCCCGCTCATGACCGAGAAGGGCACCTTCATCGTCAACGGCACGCAGCGGGTCATCGTCTCGCAGATGCACCGTTCGCCGGGCGTGTTCTTCGACCACGACAAGGGCAAGACCCACTCGTCGGGCAAGCTGCTGTTCGCCGCCCGGGTGATCCCTTATCGCGGCTCGTGGCTGGACTTCGAGTTCGACGCCAAGGACATCGTCTTCGTCCGCATCGACCGCCGCCGCAAGCTGCCGGCCACCACCTTCCTGATGGCGCTCGGGATGGACGGGGAGGAGATCCTCTCCACCTTCTATGAGATCGTCACCTGCGAGAAGCGCGAGGACTCCAAGAAGGGCGTCGCCGGCTGGACCGTGCCCTACAAGCCCGAGCGCTGGCGCGGGGCCAAGCCGGACTTCGCGCTGATCGACGCCGAGACCGGCGAAGAAATCGCTCCCGCCGGCCAGAAGATCTCGGCGCGTAACGCCAAGAAGTTCGCCGACGCGGGCCTCAAGACCCTGCTGCTGGCGCCGGAGGCCCTCACCGGCCGCTACCTGGCCCGCGACCTGGTCAACCCGAACACCGGCGAGATCTACGCCGAGGCCGGCGACGAGCTGGACCCCACCGTCCTGGCCGCCCTGGAAGAGCAGGGCTACGACAAGCTCGACGTGCTCGACGTCGACGACGTCACCATGGGCGCCTACATGCGCAACACCCTGCGCATCGATAAGAACAACGCCCGCGAAGACGCGCTGTTCGACATCTACCGCGTCATGCGTCCCGGCGAGCCGCCGACCGTTGAGGCGGCCGAGGCCATGTTCAAGTCGCTGTTCTTCGACGGCGAGCGCTACGACCTCTCCTCGGTCGGCCGCGTGAAGATGAACATGCGTCTGGAGCTCGACTGCCCCGACGACGTGCGGGTCCTGCGCAAGGACGACGTGCTGGCGGTGCTCCGCACCCTGGTCGGCCTGCGCGACGGCCGCGGCGAGATCGACGACATCGACAACCTGGGCAACCGCCGGGTGCGTTCGGTGGGCGAGCTGCTGGAGAACCAGTACCGCGTCGGCCTGCTGCGCATGGAGCGCGCCATCAAGGAGCGCATGAGCAGCGTCGATATCGACACGGTCATGCCGCACGACCTGATCAATGCGAAGCCCGCGGCCGCGGCCGTGCGGGAGTTCTTCGGCTCCTCGCAGCTCTCGCAGTTCATGGACCAGACCAACCCGCTCTCGGAGATCACCCACAAGCGCCGTCTCTCGGCCCTTGGCCCGGGCGGTCTGACCCGCGAGCGCGCCGGCTTCGAAGTCCGCGACGTGCACCCGACCCACTACGGCCGGATCTGCCCCATCGAGACGCCGGAAGGCCCGAACATCGGCCTGATCAACTCCCTGGCCACCCACGCGGTGGTCAACAAGTACGGCTTCATCGAAAGCCCGTACCGGCGGATCAAGGACGGCAAGACGACCGACGAGGTCGTCTACATGTCGGCCATGGAAGAGGCCAAGCACGTCATCGCCCAGGCCAGCATCAAGCTGAAGAACGGCGAGATCGTCGAGGACCTGGTCCAGGGCCGGATCAACGGCGAACCGGGCCTGCTGCCCAAGGCCGACGTCGACCTGATGGACGTGTCGCCCAAGCAGGTGGTCTCCGTGGCCGCCTCGCTGATCCCGTTCCTGGAAAACGATGACGCCAACCGCGCCCTGATGGGCTCGAACATGCAGAAGCAGGCCGTGCCGCTCATCCAGTCGGATGCGCCCCTGGTCGGCACCGGCATGGAAAGCGTCGTGGCCGTCGATTCCGGCGCCGTCGTGGTCGCCCGCCGCACCGGCGTGGTCGAGCAGATCGACGGCACCCGCATCGTGGTCCGCGCGACGGAAGAGAACGACCCGACCAAGGCCGGCGTCGACATCTACCGCCTGCAGAAGTTCCAGCGTTCCAATACCTCGACCTGCATCAACCAGCGTCCGCTGGTGCGGGTCGGCGACCTGATCGCCACCGGCGACGTGATCGCCGACGGCCCGTCGACCGACCTGGGCGAACTGGCCCTGGGCCGGAACACCCTCGTCGCCTTCATGCCCTGGAACGGCTACAACTTCGAAGACTCGATCCTGATCTCCGAGCGCATCGTGCGCGACGACGTCTTCACCTCGATCCACATCGAGGAGTTCGAGGTCATGGCCCGCGACACCAAGCTGGGTCCGGAAGAGATCACCCGCGACATCCCGAACGTCGGCGAGGAAGCCCTGCGCAACCTCGACGAGGCCGGCATCGTGGCGATCGGCGCCGAGGTCCTGCCGGGCGACATCCTGGTCGGCAAGGTCACGCCGAAGGGCGAAAGCCCGATGACGCCGGAAGAAAAGCTCCTGCGCGCCATCTTCGGCGAAAAGGCCTCCGACGTCCGCGACACCTCCCTGCGCCTGCCTCCGGGCGTCGCCGGGACCATCGTGGAAGTCCGCGTGTTCAACCGTCACGGCGTCGACAAGGACGAGCGCGCCATGGCCATCGAACGCGCCGAGATCGACCGCCTGGGCAAGGACCGCGACGACGAGTTCGCGATCCTGAACCGCAACATGACTTCGCGCCTTCGCGTCCTGCTCACCGGCAAGACCGCCGTCTCCGGCCCCAAGGGCCTGGGCCGCGGCGAGATCACCGCCGAGAAGCTGGAAGAGATCGCGCCCGGCCTGTGGTGGCAGATCGCCCTCGACGACGAGAAGATCATGGGCGAGCTGGAGGCCATGCGCCGCCAGTTCGACGAAGCGCGCAAGCGCCTGGATCGCCGCTTCGAGGACAAGGTCGACAAGCTGCAGCGCGGCGACGAACTGCCCCCCGGCGTGATGAAGATGGTCAAGGTCTTCGTGGCCGTGAAGCGCAAGCTTCAGCCCGGCGACAAGATGGCCGGCCGCCACGGCAACAAGGGCGTCATCTCCAAGATCCTGCCGATCGAGGACATGCCGCACCTGGAAGACGGCACCAATGTCGACATCGTCCTGAACCCGCTGGGCGTGCCCTCGCGGATGAACGTCGGCCAGATCTTCGAAACCCACCTCGGCTGGGCGGCCGCGGGCCTCGGCAAGCAGATCGCCGGTCTCCTGGAAGCCTGGCAGAACGGCGGCCAGCGCAAGGCCCTGATCGAGTGGCTGCAGGACATCTACGGCAAGGATCAGGAACTGCCCGACAGCGACGAAGAGCTGGTCGAGCTGGCCCGGAACCTGTCGAAGGGCGTGCCCTTCGCCACGCCGGTGTTCGACGGCGCCCACATCGACGACATCGAGAACCTGCTGGAGAAGGCGGGTCTCGCCCGCTCCGGCCAGGTGCAGCTCTATGACGGCCAGACCGGCGACAAGTTCAAGCGCCCGGTCACGGTCGGCTACATCTACATGCTGAAGCTGCACCACCTGGTCGACGACAAGATCCACGCCCGCTCCATCGGACCGTACTCGCTCGTCACCCAGCAACCGCTGGGCGGCAAGGCGCAGTTCGGCGGACAGCGCTTCGGGGAGATGGAGGTCTGGGCTCTGGAAGCCTACGGCGCCGCCTACACCCTGCAGGAGATGCTGACGGTGAAGTCCGACGACGTGGCCGGCCGGACCAAGGTCTACGAAAGCATCGTGCGCGGCGACGACACCTTCGAAGCCGGCATTCCCGAGAGCTTCAACGTGCTCGTCAAGGAAATGCGCTCGCTGGGCCTGAATGTGGAGCTGGAGAACGGCTAGGGCCGGCTCCGACTTCTACCGAATGTGCGAGGGGAGGGGCCGTCAGCTCCTCCCCACCGCCTCTGGAAATACTGACGAACTGGAAAATCGATGAACCAGGAAGTCCTGAATATCTTCAATCCGGTCCAGGCCGCTCCGACCTTCGACCGCATCCGTATCGCCCTGGCCTCGCCCGAAAAGATCCGCTCGTGGTCCTTCGGCGAGATCAAGAAGCCCGAGACCATCAACTACCGGACCTTCAAGCCGGAGCGCGATGGCCTGTTCTGCGCGCGCATCTTCGGTCCGACCAAGGACTACGAGTGCCTGTGCGGCAAGTACAAGCGCATGAAGTACAAGGGCATCATCTGCGAGAAGTGCGGCGTCGAGGTCACCCTCGCGCGCGTTCGCCGCGAGCGGATGGGCCACATCGAACTGGCTTCGCCGGTCGCCCATATCTGGTTCCTGAAGTCCCTGCCCAGCCGCATCTCGATGATGCTGGACATGGCCCTGAAGGACATCGAGCGGGTCCTCTACTTCGAATACTACATCGTCACCGAGCCGGGCCTGACCCCGCTGAAGCAGCACCAGTTGCTCTCGGAAGACGAGTACATGCGCTACCAGGAGGAGTTCGGGGACGACAGCTTCACCGCCGAGATCGGCGCCGAAGCCGTCCAGGGCCTGCTGAAGGCCATCGACCTGCCGAAGGAAGCCGACCGGCTGCGTGAGGACCTCCTCACCATCACCTCGGAAATGAAGCTCAAGAAGACGTCCAAGCGTCTGAAGCTCATCGAGAGCTTCATCGAGAGCGGCAACAAGGCCGAGTGGATGATCCTCTCGGTGGTCCCGGTGATTCCGCCCGAGCTGCGCCCGCTGGTGCCGCTGGACGGCGGCCGCTTCGCGACCTCCGACCTGAACGACCTCTACCGCCGGGTGATCAACCGCAACAACCGCCTGAAGCGCCTGATCGAGCTGCGCGCCCCGGACATCATCATCCGCAACGAAAAGCGGATGCTGCAGGAAGCCGTCGACGCCCTGTTCGACAACGGCCGTCGCGGCCGCGTCATCACCGGCGCCAACAAGCGCCCGCTGAAGTCGCTCGCCGACATGCTGAAGGGCAAGCAGGGCCGGTTCCGCCAGAACCTGCTCGGCAAGCGCGTCGACTATTCGGGCCGTTCGGTCATCGTGGTCGGTCCCGAGCTGAAGCTGCACGAGTGCGGCCTGCCGAAGAAGATGGCGCTCGAGCTGTTCAAGCCGTTCATCTACGCCCGCCTGGACGCCAAGGGACTCTCGGGGACCGTCAAGCAGTCCAAGCGGATGGTGGAGCGCGAGCAGCCGGCCGTCTGGGACATCCTCGACGAGGTGATCCGCGAGCACCCGGTTCTGCTGAACCGCGCGCCGACCCTGCACCGTCTCGGCATCCAGGCCTTCGAACCCAAGCTGATCGAGGGCAAGGCCATCCAGCTTCACCCGCTGGTCTGCGCGGCCTTCAACGCCGACTTCGACGGCGACCAGATGGCCGTCCACGTGCCGCTCTCGCTGGAAGCCCAGCTTGAAGCCCGCGTGCTGATGATGTCGACCAACAACATCCTGTCGCCCGCCAACGGCCGTCCGATCATCGTGCCGTCGCAGGATATCGTGCTCGGCCTCTACTACCTGTCGCTGGCCAAGCCCAACGAGCCGGGCCAAGGCAAGATGTTCGGCGAGATGTGCGAGATCGACGCGGCGCTCGACGCCGGGGTCGTGACCCTGCACACCAAGATCAAGGCCCGCCACTCCGAGATGGACGCCGACGGCGTCCTGGTCCGCAAGCTGATCGACACCACGCCCGGGCGGATGAAGATCGCGGCCCTGTTCCCGCATCACCCGGCCATCGGCCACCGGCTGCTGGAAAAGAACCTGACCAAGAAGGAGATCGGCAACCTTATCGACGCCGTCTACCGCCACTGCGGTCAGAAGGCGACGGTGATCTTCGCCGACCAGATCATGGGTCTGGGCTTCCGCGAGGCGGCCAAGGCCGGCATCTCCTTCGGCAAGGACGACATCATCATCCCCGAGCGGAAGAAGCCCATCGTGGCCCAGACCCGCAAGCTGGTTGAAGAGTACGAGCAGCAGTACGCCGACGGCCTGATCACCAAGGGTGAGAAGTACAACAAGGTCGTCGACGCCTGGGCCAAGGCCACCGACCGGGTCGCCGACGAGATGATGCTGGAGATCTCGACCGCCGAGTCCGACGAGAACGGCCGCGAAAAGGAGATCAACTCGATCTTCATGATGGCCAACTCCGGCGCCCGCGGTTCGCAGGCCCAGATGAAGCAGCTCGGCGGGATGCGAGGCCTCATGGCCAAGCCCTCCGGCGAGATCATCGAAACCCCGATCATCTCGAACTTCAAGGAAGGCCTGTCGGTCCAGGAGTACTTCAACTCCACCCACGGCGCCCGTAAGGGCCTGGCCGACACCGCGCTGAAGACCGCCAACTCCGGCTATCTGACCCGTCGTCTGGTCGACGTGGCGCAGGACTGCATCATCAACGAGGAAGACTGCGGCACCACGCGGGGCATCACCCTTCGCGCCGTGGTCGAGGGCGGCGACGTCCTGGTCTCGCTGGGGCTGCGCATCCTGGGCCGCTTCGCCGCCGAGGACGTGAAGGACCCGAACACCGGTGAGGTCATCGCTCCGGCCGACACCTATTTCGACGAGAACATGATCGACATCGTCGAGGCCGCCACGGTCCAGTCGGTGAAGGTCCGTTCGGTCCTCACCTGCGAGGCCAAGATCGGCGTCTGCGGCGCCTGCTACGGCCGCGACCTCGCGCGCGGCACGCCGGTGAACATCGGTGAAGCCGTGGGCGTCATCGCCGCCCAGTCGATCGGCGAGCCGGGCACCCAGCTGACGATGCGGACCTTCCACATCGGCGGCACCGCCCAGGTCGCCGAGCAGTCGTTCTTCGAGAGCGGCAATGAGGGCGTGGCCCGCCTGGTCGGCGGCAACACGGTCGTGGCGCCCGATGGCGGCGTCGTGGCCATGAGCCGCAACCTGATGATCATCGTCCAGGTCGATGGCAAGGACCGCGAGTCCTACAAGCCGCCTTACGGCGCGCGCCTGAAGGTCAAGGACGGCGACAAGGTCAAGCGCGGCCAGCGCCTGGCCGAATGGGACCCGTACTCGACCCCGATCATCTCCGAAGTGGGCGGCAAGGTCCGCTTCGAAGACCTGGTCGAGAACTTCTCGGTCCGCGAGGAAGCCGACGAAGCCACCGGCATCTCCAACCGCGTGGTCATCGACTGGCGCGCCTCGACCAAGGGTTCGGACCTGCGTCCGGCCATGGCCGTGATCGACGCCGAGGGCGCCTATATGCGCATCTCGAACGGCGGGGAGGCGCGTTACCTCCTGCCGGTGGGCGCCATTCTCTCCGTCGGCGACGGCGATGAGATCAAGCCCGGCGAGGTCCTGGCCCGTATGTCGACCGAAAGCGCCAAGACCCGGGACATCACCGGTGGTCTGCCGCGCGTCGCCGAACTCTTCGAAGCCCGCCGTCCGAAGGACTGCGCGGTCATCGCCGAGATGGACGGCCGCGTCGAATTCGGCCGCGACTACAAGAACAAGCGCCGCATCAAGATCACCCCGGAAGATGGTGGCGAGGCGGTCGAGTTCCTGATCCCCAAGGGCAAGCACATCGCCGTCCACGACGGCGACGTGATCCGCAAGGGCGAGTATCTGATCGACGGCAACCCGGATCCGCACGACATCCTGCGCATCCTGGGCATTGAGGCTCTGGCCGAGTTCCTGGTCGACGAGATCCAGGAGGTCTACCGGCTCCAAGGCGTGCCGATCAACGACAAGCACATCGAGACGATCGTTCGTCAGATGCTGCAAAAGGGCGAAATCCTCGAGCCGGGCGACACCGGCCTGCTCAAGGGCGATCACCTGGACATGTCGGAGATCAACGAGGAGAACGCCAAGACCGAGTCCCGTGGCGGCCGTCCGGCCATCACCCAGCCGGTCCTGCTCGGCATCACCAAGGCGTCGCTGCAGACCCGCAGCTTCATCTCGGCCGCCTCGTTCCAGGAAACCACCCGCGTCCTCACCGAGGCTTCGGTCCAGGGCAAGAGCGACACCCTGGAAGGCCTGAAGGAAAACGTGATCGTCGGCCGCCTGATCCCGGCGGGCACCGGGTCCTACCTGCGCAACCTGCAGCGTATCGCCGCCAAGCGCGACGAAGCCCTGTCGGCCAGCCGCGAGGAGGCCATGGAGCCCCTGCCGGACGTCATCGCCGTCGAGGCGGAGGCCGAGAAGGTCGACGTCTAACAAGCTCAGTCTGTGTGCGTAAGAAGCGGCCCGGGAGCGATCCCGGGCCGTTTTCCTTTGGGGGGGCGCGGGCTAAGCTTGGCGTCAGATCACCAGCGTCGAGGCCGCCAGGTTGCCGAGGTATTTGGGGAGCTGCCACTGCGGCAAGGTCCGGTTCGCGGTCGACGCCGAGATCGACCACGTCCGGGTTTGCGACTGCTCGATCTGCCGACGCCGCGGCGCCTTGATCCACAGGGTCGAGGAGGCCCAGTTCGAACTGCTCTCCCCGCTGGACGAGCTCGTGACCTACAAATTCAACACCCGCCAGGCCACGGACTATTTCTGTCCCGACTGCGGAATCCTGCCGTTCCGGCGCCCCCGGACCGCGCCTCATCTCTGGGCCATCAATGTACGGTGCCTGGACGACGTCGATCTCGACGCGATCCGGATCGAGCGTGTGTCAGGGAGCCGCCTCCCGTGAGGATCGATCCCGTCCGAACACCCGATGACCTCCGGGCGACGGCGGCCCTGTTCGAGGCCTACGCCAGGTCGCTCCCGGTAGATCTGGGCTATCAGGATTTCGGCGCGGAGCTGGCGTCCCTGCCGGGCAAGTACGCCCCGCCGCGCGGCGAGCTCCTGTTGGCCCGCGACGCAGCCGGCGGCGCCCTGGGGTGCGTCAGCCTGAGGCCGCTGCCGGCGGCCGGCCGCTGCGAGATGAAGCGCCTCTACCTCGCCCCGGAAGCGCGCGGGACGGGCCTCGGCCGGGCCTTGGCCGAGGCGATCATCCAGACGGCGCGCGACATCGGCTATGGCGAGCTGCGCCTGGACACCCTGGCCACCATGACCTCGGCCATCGGCCTCTACCGCCAGCTGGGCTTCGCCGAGATCGAGCCCTATTACGCGCCGACCCCGCCGGGGACCATCTTCATGGCTCTGAGGCTCTAGGGTCGCCAAGGGGGCGGATAATGGCGTGGCCGCCATTGTTCTGCGCCCACTACGCCCTAGATCAGCCAGGTCACAACCGGAGGATCCCCACGTGCCGCTGCTGCTTTGCCCCAACTGCAACGTCTCCATGCAGAACGTCGCCCGCTCCGGCGTCGAACTGGACATGTGCCCGACCTGCCGCGGGGTCTGGCTGGACCGCGGCGAGCTCGAGAAGATCCTGGAGGGCGGGCGCGAGGTGCGGCAGGCCGACGTCCAGGCCCGCGAGCGTTTCGACCGCGAGATCGACACCTTCCACCGCGACCCGGAAAGCTGGAAGCGCAGCCATCCCTATGACAGCGACGCCAAGCGCCACCGCTATGAAGACGACGACTATCACCATCGCAAGAAGAAGCGCGGCTTCGACATCTTCGACATCTTCGACTGAGGCTGAGCCTCAATTGTGCGGCGTCCAGACCTCGGGCAGGGGCTTCATCTCCAGGCCGCCGGGGCTGACGCCGTTCGGGAGATTGGCTTCCTTGTACTTGCGATAGGCCTGCTTGCGGGCCGCCGCCTCGTCGAAGGCCTTGCGCTTGTCGCGCGACATCGGCGGTTCGTAGTAGGGCGCGTCCCTGGCCCCGGCGCCTAGCCGCTCCAGGCAGCGGTCGCGCTCGGCCTTTGAGAGCAGCTGGGGATTGGCGCAGCCCACCGGGCTCAGCCGCAGGGCCGCGCCCGTCGCCGGGCCGGCCGGCGCGGCGGGGGCGGGCAGGGCGACCGCGGGCGCCGGCGGCGCGGTCGTGCGGTCCGGCGCGAACGGCGTGACCAGCGGCGCCACGCTGGGGTCCTCTTGCAGCCGCAGGGCCCGGCGCGGACGGATCGGCTGGTCGACCAGGCGCTTGGGCTTAGGCTGCTCGCTGCGCGGCGAGGGGACGAAGAGCGGCACGACCTGCACCTCGAAGACCGGCGGGGCGTCGGCTTGGCGCAAGGTGGGGTGGGTGATGGCCAGCAGGGCCAGCACGGCCAGATGGGCGAGGCCGGAGACGGCCACTACGGTCGGCAGCGTCCGGCGATCCGTCGTGGTCATTCAGCGCCCGAGCGTTGCAAACTTCACCGTAAGGTGGGGGCGGCGCGCGGCGTTTTCGTGGCGCAAGGACGGCGCGGGGCGGGGCGGGGCGGCCTTGCGTTCGCAAGCGTTGACGAGAAGACCCTTCGCGAGTATGAACCGCGCTCCTTTCGAGGCCGGGGATTCTTTCTCCTGTCCCGATGAACGGCCATCCCGAGACGGACGGTCAGGCCCGCCGGAACGCTAGAGATCGCGCGCCGGCGAGTTTTTGCGTTCAGCGGGTGGTTTCGAGACCTGAGACAAACCGAACCCTTTTTCGAGGCGCCACGGCCAAACGGCACACGCCTCCAGAGCAGAGATTAGATGCCTACAGTCAACCAGCTCATCCGCAAGCCTCGGCAGGACAAGCCGTCGCGTAACAAGGTGCCGGCCCTGAAGGGCTGCCCCCAACGTCGCGGCGTTTGCACCCGCGTCTATACGACCACCCCGAAGAAGCCGAACTCGGCGCTTCGTAAGGTCGCCAAGGTGCGTCTGACCACCGGCATCGAAGCGGTGTGCTACATCCCCGGCGAAGGCCACAATCTGCAGGAGCACTCCGTCGTGCTCATCCGCGGCGGCCGGGTGAAGGACCTTCCGGGCGTCCGCTATCACATCCTGCGCGGCGTGCTCGACACCCAAGGGGTCAAGGACCGCAAGCAGCGTCGTTCGCACTACGGCGCCAAGCGTCCTAAGTAAGGAAGAAGAAGAATGTCCCGCCGCCGTCGCGCCGAGAAACGTGAAGTTCTGCCGGACCCGAAGTTCGGGGACCTCACCGTCACCAAGTTCATGAACTACGTGATGTACGAAGGCAAAAAAGCCGTCGCTGAAAACATCCTGTATGGCGCCTTCGAGATCCTCGAAGCCAAGCGCAAGGAACAGGGCCCGCTGGAGACCTTCCACGCGGCTCTGGAAAATGTCGCGCCCGGCATCGAAGTCCGCTCCCGCCGGGTCGGCGGCGCCACCTACCAGGTGCCCGTCGAAGTCCGTCCGGACCGCCGCAAGGCGCTGGCGATCCGCTGGCTCGTCACGGCTGCGCGCAAGCGCGGCGAGAACACCATGACCGAGAAGCTGGCCGGCGAACTGCTGGACGCCTCCTCGAACCGTGGTTCGGCCGTGAAGAAGCGCGAAGACACCCACAAGATGGCCGAGGCCAACCGGGCGTTCTCGCACTACCGCTGGTAAGACCCGGCAACCATCGCTTTCCGGCGCGGGCGGTTTGAGTTAAACCGCCCGCGCCGTTCGTTCTGACATCCCCGAACGCCTTTACCAGCAGAGCTTCCGCTATGCCCCGCGCGCACAAAATCGAAGACTACCGCAATTTCGGAATCATGGCCCACATCGACGCGGGCAAGACGACGACGACGGAGCGGATCCTCTATTACACCGGCAAGAGCCACAAGATCGGTGAAGTCCACGACGGCGCGGCCACCATGGACTGGATGGACCAGGAGCAGGAACGCGGCATCACGATCACGTCGGCCGCGACGACCGCCTTCTGGGAAGGCAAGCGCCTCAACATCATCGACACCCCCGGCCACGTGGACTTCACCATCGAAGTGGAGCGCAGCCTGCGCGTCCTCGACGGCGCGGTGACCGTGCTGGACGGCAATGCCGGCGTCGAGCCGCAGACCGAGACCGTCTGGCGCCAAGCCGACAAGTACAAGGTTCCGCGGATCGTGTTCGTCAACAAGATGGACAAGATCGGCGCCGACTTCGACAAGTCGGTCGAGTCGATCCGCGACCGCCTGGGCGCCAAGGCCGTGCCGATCCAATTCCCGATCGGCTCGGAATCGAACCTGCGCGGCCTCGTGGACATCGTCCGCATGAAGGCCGTGGTCTGGGAAAATGACGGCCTGGGCGCCAACTTCCACGACGAAGAGATTCCGGCCGACCTGCTGGCCAAGGCCGAAGAGGCCCGCCACTACCTGATCGAGAACGCCGTCGAGCTCGACGACGAGGCGATGGAAGCCTATCTGGGCGGCGAAGTGCCCTCGGAAGCCGTCATCAAGAAGTGCATCCGCAAGGCCGTGCTGACTGGCGCCTTCTATCCGATCCTCTGCGGCTCTGCCTTCAAGAACAAGGGCGTCCAGCCCCTGCTCGACGCGGTCATCGACTATCTGCCCTCGCCGGTGGATATCCCCCCGACCGTCGGCATCGACTTCCGCACCGAAGAGCCGATCGTCCGCAAGGCGTCGGACGATGAGCCGCTGGCCGTGCTGGCCTTCAAGATCATGGACGACCCGTTCGTGGGTTCGCTGACCTTCTGCCGCATCTATTCGGGCAAGCTCGAAACCGGCATGGGCCTGCTGAACGCCACCCGCGACAAGAAGGAACGCGTCGGCCGCATGCTGCTGATGCACTCCAACAACCGCGAGGACATCAAGGAAGCCTATGCGGGTGACATCGTCGCCTTGGCCGGCCTGAAGGACACCCGCACCGGCGACACCCTGTGCGACCCCATCAAGTCGCCGGTGATCCTGGAGAAGATGGAATTCCCCGCGCCGGTCATCGAGATCGCGGTGGAGCCGAAGTCGAAGGCCGACCAGGAGAAGCTGGGCGTGGCCCTGCAGAAGCTGGCCGCCGAGGATCCCTCCTTCACCGTCTCCACCGACTTCGAGTCGGGCCAGACGATCCTGAAGGGCATGGGCGAGCTGCACCTGGACATCAAGATCGACATCCTGAAGCGCACCTACAAGGTCGAGGCCAACATCGGCGCGCCGCAGGTGGCCTATCGCGAGAGCCTGGGTCGCAAGGTCGACATCGACTACACGCACAAGAAGCAGACCGGCGGTACGGGCCAGTTCGCGCGGGTGATGATCACCTTCGAGCCGGGCGAGCCGGGTTCGGGCTTTGTGTTCGAAAGCGCCATCGTCGGCGGCGCGATTCCGAAGGAATACATCCCCGGTGTCGAAAAGGGCCTGGCTTCGGTGAAGGACAATGGCCTGCTGGCCGGGTTCCCGCTGATCGACTTCAAGGCGACCCTGACGGACGGCAAGTACCACGACGTCGACTCCAGCGTGCTGGCCTTCGAAATCGCCTCGCGCGCGGCCTTCAAGGAGCTCCGTGAAAAGGGCGCCCCGAAGCTGCTCGAGCCGATCATGGCTGTCGAGGTAGTGACCCCGGAAGAGTATCTGGGTTCGGTCATCGGCGACCTGAACGGTCGCCGCGGCATGATCCAGGGCCAGGACACGCGCGGCAACGCGATCGTCGTCAACGCGTTCGTTCCGCTGGCTAACATGTTCGGCTATGTGAACACGCTTCGCGGCATGTCGCAGGGCCGCGCGGCCTTCACCATGCAGTACGACCACTACAACCCGGTGCCGCAACACGTCGCCGATGAAGTGATCAAGAAGTACGCCTAGCGTTCTTCCTCGGAAGAACGCCCACTAAAAGTTTGAGCGATCTCCTCGGAGATCGTTCGGGCCCAACCCTAGTTTAGAGGACAAGCCCAAACAGGGCTGGAGCTTGAAATGGCTAAAGAAAAGTTCGAACGCAACAAGCCGCATTGCAACATCGGCACGATTGGTCACGTTGACCATGGCAAGACGACGCTGACGGCGGCGATCACCTTCATCCTGGCGAAGACCGGTGGGGCCAAGTCGATGGCCTATGCCGACATCGACGCCGCGCCGGAAGAGAAGGCGCGCGGGATCACCATCAACACGGCGCACGTCGAGTACGAGACCGCCAACCGCCACTACGCCCACGTCGACTGCCCGGGCCACGCCGACTATGTGAAGAACATGATCACCGGCGCGGCGCAGATGGACGGCGCGATCCTGGTGGTGTCGGCGGCCGACGGCCCGATGCCGCAGACCCGCGAGCACATCCTGCTGGCGCGCCAGGTCGGTGTTCCGGCCCTGGTGGTCTACATGAACAAGGTCGACCTGGTCGACGACGCCGAGCTGCTTGAGCTGGTGGAGATGGAAGTGCGCGAGCTGCTCTCGTCCTACCAGTTCCCGGGCGACGACATTCCGATCGTCAAGGGTTCGGCCAAGGTGGCGCTGGACGGCGGCGACCCGATCATCGGCGAGCAGTCGATCCTGGAGCTGATGACCCAGGTCGACGCCTATATCCCGCAGCCGGACCGTCCGGTGGACCTGCCGTTCCTGATGCCGGTGGAAGACGTGTTCTCGATCTCGGGCCGCGGCACGGTGGTGACCGGGCGCATCGAGAAGGGCATCGTCAAGGTCGGCGAGGAAGTCGAGATCGTCGGCATCCGTCCGGTCCAGAAGACCACCTGCACCGGGGTGGAGATGTTCCGCAAGCTGCTGGACCAGGGCCAGGCCGGCGACAATGTCGGCGTGCTGCTGCGCGGCACCAAGCGTGAAGACGTCGAGCGCGGCCAGGTGCTCTGCAAGCCGGGCTCGATCACCCCGCACACCAAGTTCGTGGCCGAGGCCTATATCCTCACCAAGGAAGAGGGCGGCCGCCACACGCCGTTCTTCACCAACTACCGTCCTCAGTTCTACTTCCGGACCACCGACGTGACCGGGATCATCAAGCTGAAGGAAGGCGTTGAGATGATCATGCCGGGCGACAACGCCGAGCTGGACGTGGAGCTGATCACCCCGATCGCCATGGACCAGGGCCTGCGCTTCGCCATCCGCGAAGGCGGCCGCACCGTCGGCGCCGGCGTCGTCGCCAAGATCGTCGAATAGCCGATCGCGCCACACCGAAGCGAAGAGGCCGCCCGGGGAAACCCGGGCGGCCTTTTCTTTGCCCGCCGGCCTGCGTCTTGACTCGACTCCCCCACTCGGGCCGCTTGCGGCAAAGGAGACGGGGCATGGGGCTGAGGAACTGGACGGTGGGCCTGGCGCTGGCCTTCGCCTGCGGGACGGCCCAGGCGGCGCCGGACGTCGGCGCGATGACCGGTGGCGAGCTGATCGCCTTCACCAAGGCCCTGCCCAAGGGCGGCGAACTGCACAACCACATCAGCGCCGCGGTCTTTCCCGAGATCCTGCTGCAATGGGCGGTGGCCGACGGCCTCTGCGTCGACGTGAAGGCGCTGGCGGTCCGTCAGGCCTGTCCGGCGACCGAGGGCTACAAGCCGGCCGCCGCGGCGGTGGCCGATCCGGAGCTGCGGGTCGCCCTGATCGACAGCTTCACCACCCGCCACCCCGACTTCCGCGACCGCTCCGGCCACGACCAGTTCTTCGGCTCGTTCAACCGGTTCGGCGCCGCCAACAACCTGCGCTCCGGGGACGTCCTGGCCGCGGTGATGGAGAGCCTGGCGGCGCAGGACACCTTCTATCTCGAAGCCATGACCACACCCCAGGGCGCGGCGACCTACGGGCTGGGCCTGAGGGCCCGGTGGAGGGGCGGGGACCTCGCCGCCCAGCAGGCGGCCACCCAGGCCGCCGGGCTCGACAAGCTGCTCGCCGCCGCCATCGCCGAGACCGACGCCACCGAGGCTCGCGCCCGTGAGATCCTGAAATGCGGCGCGCCGCAGGCCGCCAAGGGCTGCCAGGTCACCGTGCGCTACCTGATGCAGACGATCCGGGTCCTGCCGCCCGAGGTCACCTTCGCCCAGCTGCAACTGGGCGTCGCCCTGGTCGGCGCCGACAGGCGCTGGGTCGGGCTGCAGATGGTCGCCCCGGAGGACGATCCCGCCTCCATCGCCAACTACAGGCTGCACATGAGGATGGTCGAGGCCCTGACCGATGGCGGCCGCAAGGTCCCGGTCGCCCTGCACGCCGGCGAGCTCACCCTGAAGTACGCCACGCCGGAGGACCTGCGCTTCCACATCGCCGAGGCGGTGCGGGTCGCCGGCGCCCGACGTATCGGCCATGGCGTGGATCTGCCGCACGAGGACGGGGCCGAGGCCCTGGCCGCGGAGATGGCCGCCAAGGGCGTGCTGGTGGAGGTGAACCTGACCTCCAACCATGTGATCCTGGAGCTGTCGGGGACCGAGCATCCCTATGGCTGGCTGCGCCAGCGCGGCGTTCCGGTCAGCCTCTCCACCGACGACGCCGGCATCCTGCGGATCGACCTGTCGGGGGAGTATGCCCGCGCCGTTCGCGACCAGGGCGCGACCTATGACGACCTGAAGCGCTCGGCCCGCAATGGGCTCGCATTCTCCTTCCTGGCGGGGGAGGGGCTGTGGCGCGACCCCAATGCTTACAAGCGTCCGGCCAAGGCCTGCGCCGGCCAGATCGGCGCGGCGGTCCCGCGTCCCGGGCCCTGCGCCGACCTGCTGGCGGCCAGCGACAAGGCGCGCGAACAGTGGCGTCACGAGCGGTTGCTTAAGCTGTTCGAGACCAGGCCAAGATGACGTCTGGGTCATGACCTCGAATTAAGCTGACCCCGAGGGGAGCGCCGCCTACCGTCCGCTTCGGGTTGTTCAACACGAAACGGAGGAGACCCATGCGTCTTCAAGTCATTATCGCAGGTCTCGGTCTGGCTCTGGCGGCGGGGGCGGCCCAGGCGGCCGAGGTCGAGATCAAGGACGCCGTCGCCCGCGTCACGGTGATCCCCGAGGCCCGCACCGACATCAAGGTGGAGTTCCTGACCACCAATCCCCAGCTGCCGCTGGAAGTCCGCACCATGGGCGGCAAGACCATCATCGACGGCGACCTCGACCGCAAGATCCGCAACTGCAACAGCGAAGGCGGCCACGTCTCGGTCCGCGTCGGCGGGGTGGGCACGATCCGCTACGAAGACATGCCTCAGGTGGTGATCCGCACGCCCAAGGACGCCGAGATCGAAGCCGGCGGCGCGGTGTTCGGCACGGTCGGCAAGTCGGCCAGCCTGGAGCTTTCCAACGCCGGCTGCGGCGACTGGACCGTGGCCAATGTCGAAGGCCGCCTGAAGCTCAACCAGGCGGGCTCCGGTGACTCCAAGGTCGGCTCGGCCGGCCAGGCGACCCTCCGCGTGGCCGGCTCCGGCGACATCAAGACCCAGGACATCCGCGGCGCCCTGGACATCGACATCGCCGGTTCGGGCGACGTCTGGTCGGCCTCGGTCAGCGGCCCCCTGGACGTCAAGATCGCCGGCTCGGGCGGCGTGACCGTCGCCGGCGGCCAGGCCGACGCCATGACCGTGTCGGTGGCCGGGTCGGGCGACGTCAGCTTCGGCGGCGCGGCCCAGTCGCTGAAGGCGCGCATCGCCGGCTCCGGCGACGTGCACGTGAAGTCCGTCAAGGGCGAGGTGTCCAAGTCCATCGTGGGCTCGGGCGGCGTCACCATCGGCTAGGGCGCCGTCGTGAAAGGCGCACTCACGGCTCTGGCGGGTCTGCTGATCGCGGCCTGCCAGGGCCTGCCGGCCCAGGCCGCGGCGCGGCTTGAGCCGCTCTGGACCCTGGACGGCCTGGAAGCGCCCGAGAGCGTGGCCCTCAGTGCCGACGGGTCCTTCTTCTATGTGGCCAACGTGGTGGGGGAGGGCGACGCCAAGGACGGCCGAGGCTTCATCAGCCGGGTCTCGCGCGACGGCAAGCTGCTGCAGAAGGAATGGGCCACCGGCCTGAATGCCCCCAAGGGCGCGGTGCTCGCCCACGGCAGGCTCTATGTCACCGACATCAACCGCCTGGTCGGGTTCGACCTGACCACCGGCAAGGCCGTCGAGACCCATGAGGTCGCCGGCGCCGGCTTCCTCAACGACACGGCCGTGGCGCCCGACGGGACCCTGCTGTTCTCCGACTCCGGCAACGCCCGCATCTACGCCAAGCAGGGCAAGGGCGACGTGACGGTCTGGGTCCAGGCGCCAGAGCTGCGGGCCGTTAACGGCCTGCTGCCGGAAAAAGACCGGCTGGTGGTCACCACCATGGCCGGCAAGCTCCTGGCCGTGGACTATAGGACCAAGGCGATCACCGTCCTCGCCGAGGGGATCGGCGACGGCGACGGCGCCGCCCGGCTCGACGACGGCCGCTACCTGGTCAGCGAATGGCCGGGCCGGATGTTCGAGGTTGCGCCCGGCGGAGCCTTGGCCGTCACCCTCGATACCAAGGCCGCCGGACGGTTCATGAACGACTTCATCCGGGTCGGTGACCAGCTCATCGTGCCCAACTGGATGCCGGGCTCGCTCACCGCCTATCGGATCATTCCCTAGGCGGCGAAAGCGGTCCTCGCCGCGGTGACCGAGCCCTTGACGACTCCGAGTCGCACACGTATAGACGCGCCTCCTGTTGGACCGGCTGTGTGCTTCGAAGTGATTTGAAGCACAGACGCGGTTTGCGGAACGACCCGGAAATCGGCAGAAATGCTGGGGTTCCGGGGCAAGGCCCTCGCGGTTGTTCGCGCGGGCCTATCTCGTTTTTGCGGACTTACGCGTACGTGCGTCTCTTCTGAGGCGTTCGGGTTGGTCTTTGAAATGGTCAAAGTCACGCGGACGGGCCGCCGTCTGTAGGGGAAACTGAAGAGCGATATGGATCGTCAGAACATCCGCATCCGGCTCAAGGCCTTCGATCACCGCGTGCTGGACCATTCCACACGCGAGATCGTCAATACGGCCAAGCGCACCGGCGCGACCGTCCGCGGGCCTATCCCGCTGCCGACGCACATCAACAAATTCACCGTCAACCGCTCGCCGCACATCGACAAGAAGTCGCGCGAGCAGTTCGAAATCCGCACGCACAAGCGCGTGCTCGATATCGTCGACCCCACCCCGCAGACCGTGGACGCGCTCATGAAGCTCGACCTGTCCGCCGGCGTGGACGTCGAGATCAAGCTGTAAGGGGTCCTGCCGATGCGTACCGGTGTGATCGCCAAGAAACTGGGCATGGCGCGCTTCTTCGATGAAGCGGGAACCCATGTGCCGGTGACCGTGCTCAGCCTCGAGGGCTGCCAGGTCACCGCACAGCGGACCCAGGACAAGGACGGCTACGTCGCGCTCCAACTCGGGGCCGGCGCCAAGAAGCCGAAGAACACCTCCAAGGCCATGCGCGGCCACTTCGCCAAGGCTGAAGTCGAGCCGAAGCACGAACTCGCCGAGTTCCGCGTGACCGAGGACAACCTGATCGACGTGGGCGCCGAGTTCACCGCCGACCACTTCCTCGCCGGCCAGAAGGTCGACGTCACGGGAACCACGGTCGGCAAGGGCTTCCAGGGCGCCATGAAGCGCTGGAACTTCGGCGGCATGCGGGCCACCCACGGGGTGTCCGTCTCCCACCGGGCTCACGGCTCGACTGGTCAGCGCCAGGATCCGGGCAAGACCTTCAAGGGCAAGAAGATGGCCGGCCACCTCGGCCAGGAAACCGTCACCACCCTGAACGTCACGGTCTGGAAGGTCGACACCGACCGCGGCCTGATCCTGCTCAAGGGCGCCGTGCCCGGCACGGAAGGCTCCTACGTCAAGATCCGCGACGCCGTGAAGTCGGCCCGTCCGGCGGACGTCCCGTTCCCGGGCGCGTTCCGCAAGGCCGGTCAAGCCGCGGCGGCTCCGGCCGCCGAGACCCCGGTTGTTGAAGAGGCTCCGGCCGAAGCTGGGGGCGAAGACCAATAATGAAACTCGACGTCATCAAGCTCGACGGCTCCAAGGGCGGTTCGATCGAACTGTCCGACGCCGTCTTCGGCATCGAAGATATCCGTGGGGACATCCTGCAGCGCGTGGTGACCTGGCAACTCGCCAAGCGCCGCGCCGGCACCCACAAGATCCAGGTCCGCAACGAGGTCTCTCGTACGGGCAAGAAGATGTACAAGCAGAAGGGCACCGGCGGCGCCCGTCACGGTTCGCGCCGTGCGGCCCAGTTCGTCGGCGGCGCCAAGGCCCACGGTCCCGTGGTCCGCAGCCACGCCTTCGACCTGACCAAGAAGTTCCGCGCGCTTGGCCTGCGCCATGCGCTCAGCTCCAAGGTCAAGTCGGGCTCGCTGGTCATCGTCGACAGCGTGACCCTCTCCGATCCGAAGACCGCGGGGCTGCGCGCCACGCTGTCCAAGATGGGCCTGAAGAACGCGCTGGTCATCGCCGGCTCGGAAGTGGACGCGAACTTCAAGCTCGCCGCCCGCAACATCCCCAACGTGGACGTGCTGCCGAACGCCGGCCTGAACGTCTATGACGTGCTGCGTCGCCACACCCTCGTCCTCACCAAGGACGCGGTCGAGGCGATCAATGCGCGCTATGCCGAGAAGGAAGCCGCGTAATGGCCGACCCTGTCGCCCGCCACTACGACGCCATCCTGTCGCCGGTGATCACGGAAAAGGCCACCCTGCTCTCCGAGCAGAACAAGGTCGTCTTCCGCGTCGCCATCGATGCGTCGAAGGATGAAATCGCCGCCGCTGTCGAAGCGCTGTTCAAGGTCAATGTCACCAAGGTCAACACCCTGGTGGTCAAGGGCAAGACCAAGCGCTTCCGCGGCCGTCCGGGTCGTCGCAACGACGTCAAGAAAGCTGTCGTGACGCTGGCCGAAGGCCAGTCCATCGACATCACCACGGGGCTCTAGTCCGATGGCCTTGAAGCAATTCAATCCGACCTCTCCCGGCCGTCGCGGCCTGGTGCTGGTCGATCGTTCCGAGCTCCACAAGGGCAAGCCGGAAAAGTCGCTCGTCCAGGGCCTCACCAAGTCGGGTGGTCGTGGCGGCGGTGGCCGTATCGCGGTCCGCTTCCGCGGCGGCGGCGCCAAGCGCCTCTATCGCGTGGTCGACTTCAAGCGTCGCAAGTTCGACGTCCCGGCGACCGTCCAGCGTCTCGAGTACGACCCGAACCGCACCGCCTTCATCGCGCTGATCAAGTACGACGACGGTGAGCTGGCCTATATCCTGGCCCCGCAACGCCTGAAGGCCGGCGATGTCGTAATCGCGGCCGAAAAGGCCGACGTGAAGCCGGGCAACGCCATGCCGCTGCGCGGCATGCCGATCGGCACGATCATCCACAATGTCGAGCTGAAGCCCCTCAAGGGCGGGCAGATCGCCCGTTCGGCCGGCGCCTACGCCCAGCTGGTCGGCCGTGATAGCGGCTATGCCCAGATCCGCCTGAACTCGGGCGAGCTGCGCATGGTGCAGGACACCTGCATGGCCACGATCGGCGCCGTGTCGAACCAGGACCATATGAACCAGGTTCTCGGCAAGGCCGGCCGCGTCCGCCACATGGGCTTCCGCCCGCACGTCCGCGGCGTCGTCATGAACCCGGTCGACCACCCGCACGGCGGCGGCGAAGGCCGCACCTCGGGCGGTCGCCACCCGGTGACCCCGTGGGGCAAGCCGACCAAGGGCGCCAAGACCCGTTCTAACAAGGCGACGGATAAGTACATCATCCGTTCGCGCCACGCTCGGAAGGCTCGCTAAGCCATGACCCGTTCCGTCTGGAAAGGTCCGTTCGTCGACGGATACCTGCTCAAGAAGGCCGAAACCGCCCAAGGTTCCGGCCGCAAGGATGTGATCAAGACCTGGTCGCGTCGCTCCACCATCATGCCGCAGTTCGTCGGCCTGACCTTCGGCGTGCACAACGGCCAAAAGCATGTGCCCGTCCTGGTCAGCGAAGACATGGTCGGCATGAAACTCGGTGAATTCGCCCCCACCCGGTACTTCCCGGGCCACGCGGCCGACAAGAAGGCCAAGAGGAAGTAGCCATGGCTAAGCAAGCAAAAGCGCGCCGGCTCACCGGCGTCGAGGCGATGGCCAAGGTGACGACTCTCCGCACCAGCCCCCGCAAACTGAACCTGGTCGCCCAGTCGATCCGCGGCCTCAAGGTCCAGCGGGCCCTGAACGAGCTCGAGTTCAGCCACAAGCGCATCGCGCGCGACGTGCGCAAGGCGCTCTATTCGGCGATCTCCAACGCCGAGAACAACCACAACCTCGACATCGACAATCTCGTCGTGTCCGAGGCCTTCGTGGGCAAGAACCTGGTGATGAAGCGCTTCGCCGCCCGCGCTCGCGGTCGTGCTTCGCGTATCGAAAAGCCGTTCAGCGAGATCACCATCGTGGTCCGCGAATTGGGTGAGGCCGCCTGATGGGTCAGAAAATCAATCCGGTCGGGCTTCGCCTCGGCATCAACCGCACCTGGGACAGCCGCTGGTTCGCCGATGGCGCGGACTATGGTCGGATGCTCCACGAGGACCTGAAGATTCGCAAGAATCTGAAGAAGCGCCTCTACCAGGCCAGCGTCTCGCGCATCATCATCGAGCGTCCGCACAAGAAGTGCCGGATCACGATCTACGCCGCCCGCCCCGGTGTCATCATCGGCAAGAAGGGCGCGGACATCGAGAAGCTCCGCAAGGACATCGCGGCGATGACCCAGGGCGAAGTGCACCTGAACATCATCGAGATCCGCAAGCCGGAGACCGACGCCCAGCTGGTGGCCGAGAACATCGCCCAGCAGCTCGAACGCCGGGTCGCCTTCCGTCGCGCCATGAAGCGCGCCATGCAATCGGCCATGCGCCTCGGCGCCAAGGGCGTCCGGATCAATGTCTCGGGCCGCCTCGGCGGCGCGGAAATCGCCCGGATGGAATGGTACCGCGAAGGCCGCGTGCCGCTTCACACCCTGCGCGCCGACGTCGACTACGGCTTCACCGAGGCCAAGACGACCTACGGCATCATCGGCGTGAAGGTGTGGGTCTTCAAAGGCGAAGTCCTCGACCACGATCCGATGGCGCTGGACAAGCGCCTGGCGACTGAATCCGGCCCGGCCGGCGAAGGTGGCGGACGTGACCGTTCGGGCGATCGCCCCGACCGTGGTCGCCGTGACCGCCGCGAGCAAGCTGGAGCCTAGGGTAGAGCCATGCTGTCTCCGAAGAAAACCAAGTACCGTAAGCAGTTCAAGGGCAAGATCCATGGAACGGCGAAGGGCGGCTTCTCGCTGAACTTCGGCTCCTACGGCCTCAAGTCCGTTGAACCGGAACGCATCACCGCGCGTCAGATCGAAGCCGCTCGTCGGGCGATCACCCGCCAGATGAAGCGCCAAGGCCGCGTGTGGATCCGGATCTTCCCGGACGTGCCGGTCACCGACAAGCCTGCGGAAGTCCGGATGGGCAAGGGGAAGGGCGCCGTCGAATATTGGGCGGCCCGCGTTCACCCCGGCCGCATCATGTTCGAAATCGACGGCGTGCCGGACGATGTGGCCCGTGAAGCCCTGCGCCTCGGCGCGGCCAAGCTTCCGGTGAAGACCCGCATCGTCACCCGTATCGACGCCGCTGTGGCGGAGGCCGCGTGATGAAGATCGACGATATCCGGGGCATGACGCCCGACCAACTCGGCGAGACCCTGCTGAACCTGAAGAAAGAGCAGTTCAACCTGCGCTTCCAGGCGGCTACGGGCCAGGTTGAGAAGACCCACCGCGTCGACCAGGTCCGCAAGGACATCGCGCGGATCAAGACCGTCCTGCGTTCCAAGCAGACCGCGGCCTAAGGAGACAACGAACATGCCCAAGCGAATTCTCGAAGGCGTCGTCGTCTCCGACAAGGGTGACAAGACGATCGTGGTGAAGGTCGAGCGGACCTTCCTGCATCCGGTGCTGAAGAAGACCGTCCGTCGGTCGAAGAAGTACCACGCCCATGACGAGGCCAACGCCTACAAGGCCGGCGAGGTCGCCCGCATCATCGAATGCGCGCCCAAGTCGAAAACCAAAACCTGGGAAGCCCTGCCCAAGGCCGCTTCTCAAGCCGCGTCGTAAGGAAGGTCTGATTCTATGATCCAGATGCAGACTAACCTCGAAGTCGCCGACAACTCCGGCGCGCGTCGTGTGATGTGCATCAAGGTGCTCGGCGGCGCTGGCCGTCGTTACGCCGGCGTGGGCGACAAGATCGTCGTCTCCGTGAAGGAAGCCATTCCGCGCGGCCGGGTGAAGAAGGGCGACGTCCTTCAAGCCATCGTCGTGCGCACGTCCTCGGCGATCAAGCGCAAGGACGGCTCGGTGATCCGTTTCGACAAGAACGCCGCCGTCATCGTGAACAAGCAATCCGAGCCGATCGGCACGCGGATCTTCGGCCCGGTTCCCCGTGAACTGCGCGCCAAGAACCACATGAAGATCATCTCGCTCGCGCCTGAGGTGCTGTAATGGCCGCGAAGATCAAGAAGGGGGACCGCGTCGTGGTCCTCACCGGCAAGGACAAGGGCCGTCAAGGCAATGTCCTGAAGGTCCTGCCCAAGGACGAGCGCGTCGTCGTGGAAGGCCTGAACCTGGTTCAGCGCCACACCCGCCCGACGCAATCCGACCCCCAGGGCGGCATCAAGAACAAGGAAGCCGCGCTGCACGTCTCGAACGTCGCCATCGTGGACTCCAAGGGTAAGCCGACCCGCGTCGGTTTCCGGGTCGAAGGCGACAAGAAGGTCCGCGTCGCCAAGACGACCGGTGAGGTGATCAATGGCTGAGCAAGCTTATGAGCCGCGGCTGAAGTCCGAATATCGCCAGCGCATCCGCGCGGTGATGAAGGAGCAGTTCGGCTATACCAACGAAATGCAGATCCCCAAGCTGGACAAGATCGTCCTGAACATGGGGATCGGCGAGGCGGTGTCCGACTCCAAGAAGGTCAACGCCGCGATTGCCGACCTGGCGAAGATCGCCGGCCAGAAGCCGGTGCCGACCAAGGCCCGTAACTCCATCGCCGGCTTCAAGCTGCGCGAAGGCATGGTGATCGGCGCCAAGGTGACGCTTCGCAAGGACCGCATGTACGAGTTCCTGGACCGTCTGATCACCATCGCGCTGCCGCGGGTGAAGGACTTCCGGGGCCTGAAGCCGACCTCGTTCGACGGTCGTGGCAACTACGCCATGGGTCTGAAGGAGCACATCGTGTTCCCGGAGATCAACTACGACCAGATCGATCAGATGTGGGGCATGGACATCATCGTCACCACGACCGCGAAGACCGATGACGAAGCGCGCGCGCTTCTCAAGGAATTCCAGTTCCCGTTCGTTCAAGCGTAAGCGGCGGGAAGGAAAGAGAAAATGGCCAAGAAAAGCGCCGTCAATCGCAACGAGATGGTCCGCAAGCTGGTGAAGCAATTCGCCGCCAAGCGGGAAGCCCTCAAGGCGATCGCCAACGATGAGTCCCTGCCGCTCGAAGAACGCTTCGAAGCCCGGCTGAAGCTCGCCGAGCTGCCGCGCAACTCGTCCAAGACCCGCATCCGTAACCGATGCGAAGTCACGGGCCGTCCGCGCGCCTATTACCGCAAGCTGCGGATGAGCCGGATCGCCCTGCGCGACCTGGGTTCCATGGGCCAGATTCCTGGCCTCGTTAAGTCGAGCTGGTGAGGAGGGTCCAATGGTGAACGACCCCGTTGGCGATATGATCGCCCGCATCAAGAACGCCGCCACCCGCGGCCGTTCGAAGGTTTCCACGCCGGCTTCGAAGATGCGCGCGCGCGTCCTCGATGTCCTGGCCGAAGAAGGCTACATCCGCGGCTATCACTTGGTCGAGAAGCCGGGCGCTTTCCCGGAATTCGAGATCGAGCTGAAGTACTTCGACGGCCAGCCGGTGATCGTTGAGATCCGCCGCGTGTCGAAGCCGGGCCGCCGGGTCTATTCGTCGATCAAGGACCTGAAGCCGATCAAGAACGGCCTCGGGATCTCGATCCTGTCGACGCCGAAGGGCGTCATGTCGGACACGGCCGCGCGTGACGCGAACGTGGGCGGCGAAGTGCTCTGCCGGGTCTATTGACATGTCGCGGATCGGAAAGAAGGCGGTCGCAGTCCCCTCTGGGGTGACGGTGACCATCGAAGGCCAGACGGTGACGGTGAAGGGGCCCAAGGGCCAACTCGCCTGGACCCTGGCCGAAGAGATCGAGATCAAGCAGGAAGGCGCCGAGCTCCTCCTGACGAAGCATGTCGACACCACCCGGGCGCAAGCCATGTGGGGCTTGTCGCGCACCCTGATCGCCAACATGGTGCAGGGCGTGACCGACGGCTTCGAGAAGAGCCTCGAACTGGTCGGCGTCGGCTATCGCGCGGCGATGAAGGGCAATGCGCTCTCCATGCAGCTGGGCTTCAGCCATGAAGTCGATGTCCCGCCGCCGGCGGGGATCACCTTCGCGGTGCCGAAGCAGACCGAGATCAAGATCTCGGGCATCGACAAGCAGGTCGTTGGCGAAATCGCTTCGCAAATCCGTCGTCTGCGTCCGCCGGAGCCCTACAAGGGCAAGGGCGTCCGCTACGCCGGCGAGCAGGTTCGCCGCAAAGAAGGCAAGAAGAAGTAGGCCATGGCTCTTAAACCCCGTGACACCGCCAAGCGGCGCGCCGAGCGCAACCGCATCCGTCTGCGGTCCGTGGCGAACGGCCGGCCGCGTCTGTCGGTCTTCCGCTCGTCCAAGAACATCTACGCCCAGGTCATCGATGATGAGCGCGGCGTGACCCTGGCGGCCGCCTCCACTCTCGAAGAGGGTGAGAAGAAGGCCAAGGGTTCGGACAAGGACGCCGCCGCCCGCGTCGGCGCCCTGGTGGCCCAACGCGCCATGGAAAAGGGCGTCAAGGACGTCGTCTTCGATCGTGGCGGCTACATCTATCACGGCCGGGTGAAAGCCCTCGCCGACGCCGCGCGCGAAGCCGGCTTGAACTTCTAGGGGTACCCAGATGGCTCGTGGCAACGAACAACGCGGTGAAGGCGGTCAACGCCGGGACCGCAACCGGGGCGCTCCGCAAGACGAGCGCGCCGACAGCGACATCGTCGAAAAGCTGGTGCACATCAATCGCGTCGCCGCCACCGTGAAGGGTGGCCGCCGCTTCTCGTTCGCCGCCTTGATGGTGGTGGGCGACCAGAAGGGCCGCGTGGGCTTCGGTCACGGCAAGGCGCGTGAAGTGCCGGAAGCCATCCGCAAGGCGACCGAGGAAGCCAAGAAGACCATGATCCGCGTGCCGCTCCGCGAGAGCCGCACCCTGCACCACGACGGCAACGGCCGTTGGGGCGCCGGCAAGGTCATGGTTCGCGCCGCGCCTCCCGGCACCGGCGTCATCGCCGGCGGCCCGATGCGTGCGGTCCTCGAGACCCTGGGCATCCAGGACGTCGTGGGCAAGTCGGTCGGTTCGTCCAATCCCTACAACATGGTGCGCGCGACCTTCGAGGCGCTGAAGGCTCAGTCTTCGCCCCGCCAGGTCGCCGCCAAGCGCGGCAAGAAGGTCGCTGACGTCCTCGGCCGCCGCGCCGACGGCGCGTCGGCCGTCGCCGCCGCCGACGGAGAATAAATCATGGCCAAGGTGACCGTTCGTCAGACGGCGAGCCCCATCCGCCGCAAGAAGGACCAGCGCGCGACTCTCGCGGGCCTGGGCCTGAACAAGATCGGCCGCGTGTCGGTCCTGGAGGACACCCCGTCGATCCGCGGGATGATCGCCAAGGTCCATCACATGGTGGAAGTGGTCGAAGGCTAAGGCCTGAGACTGGACGATTAGGGGAGGCGGCGCCAAAAGCGTCGCCTCTTCGGCCGTTTCGGCGGCCACATTGAACATCAGCCGAGTCCGGGCGCCGCCCGGGCGACAGATCTCCAAGGAGAGGCGTCACATGACCAAGCTCAACGAACTTTCGCCCGCCCCCGGTTCGACCAAGAACCGCATGCGCGTCGGCCGTGGCCCGGGTTCGGGCAAGGGCAAGACCGCCGGCCGTGGCGTCAAGGGTCAGAAGGCCCGCTCCGGCGTCGCCATCGCCGGTTTCGAAGGCGGCCAGATGCCGCTGCACATGCGCATGCCCAAGCGCGGCTTCAACAATCCCTTCGCCAAGCAGTTCGCGGAAGTGAACCTATGGCGCCTTGAGCAGGCGATCGCCGCCGGCAAGCTCGACGCCAAGAAGGCCATCGACGTCGACGTGCTGATCGCCGCCGGCGTCGTGCGCCGCGCCAAGGACGGCGTGCGCCTGCTGGGCAAGGGCGAGATCAAGACCAAGATCGACATCGTGGTCTATTCCGCCTCCGCCGCCGCCAAGGCCGCGGTCGAAAAGGCCGGCGGCAAGGTCACCACGACCGCCCCCGTCGCCGCCGAAGCCGCCGAGTAGGACGACCGCCGACGTTCCCGCCCGCGCGGGGACGAAAGCCGATCTCCGGCGCGCCTCGATCCCTCGCCAGACCCGGTCTGGATCCCCGTTTCGGCGGGGAACGGGGGATTTCAGCGGACCGGATGACAGCACGGGGCGGACGCCCTATGTACGACCGGTCCTGAACGTCTGGGGAACTACATGGCTTCGGCCGCCGAGCAGCTCGCAGCAAACATGAACTTCGGCGCCTTCCAGAAGGCGACGGAACTTCACAAGCGTATCTTGTTCACCCTGGGGGCGCTGATCGCCTACCGGCTGGGAACCTATATCCCGATCCCGGGCATCGACCCGGTCGCCTTCGCCCAGGCCTTCTCGAGCCAGTCGCAGGGCATCCTGGGCATGTTCAACATGTTCTCGGGGGGCGCCGTCGAACGGATGGCGATCTTCTCGCTGAACGTGATGCCCTACATCTCCGCCTCGATCATCGTCCAGCTGCTCGGAACGGTCTATCCGCCGTGGGAGAAGCTGCGCAAGGAAGGCGGGGAGGCGGGGCGCAAGACGCTCAACCAGTACACCCGCTACCTGACCGTCGTCCTGGCCCTGTTCCAGTCCTTCGCCATCGCCACGGGGCTGCAGTCCAGCCCCGGCCTGGTCATCGATCCCGGCCCGTTCTTCCTGGTCTCGACGGTCGTCACCCTCACCGGCGGCACCCTGCTGCTGATGTGGATGGGCGAGCAGATCACCAGCCGGGGCGTCGGAAACGGCGTCTCGCTGATCATCTTCGCCGGCATCGTCGCGGCCCTGCCGCGCGGCGTGTGGCAGATGTTCTCCATGACCCGGACCGGCTCGCTGTCGGGCTTCGCCATGCTGGCGATCATCGTCCTGGCCATCGCCGTGGTCTTCGCCATCGTGTTCATGGAGCGCTCGCAGCGCCGCCTGCTGGTCCAGTATCCCAAGCGCCAGCAGGGAAACCGGATGTTTGGCGGCGACACCTCTTTCCTGCCGCTGAAGATCAACACCTCGGGCGTCATCCCGCCGATCTTCGCCTCGTCCCTTCTGCTGCTGCCGACCACCGCCATGGGCTTCCTGGCGACCGCCGAGCTGCCGGCCTGGGCCCAGTGGCTGCCGACCGCTGTCGGCGCCCTGCAGCACGGCCAGCCGGCCTTCATGGTGCTCTATGGCGCCCTGATCATCTTCTTCTGCTTCTTCTACACCTCGGTGGTGTTCAATCCTGAGGACACCGCCGAGAACCTCCGCAAGTACGGCGGCTTCCTGCCGGGCATCCGGCCTGGCAAGCGCACGGCGGAGTATCTGGACTACGTGCTCACCCGGCTGACGGTGATCGGGGCGGCCTACATCACCCTGGTCTGCCTGCTGCCCGAGGCCCTGATCGGCTTCTACAAGGCGCCGTTCTACCTGGGCGGCACGTCGCTCCTGATCGTGGTGAGCGTCACCATGGACACCGTCACCCAGATCCAGTCGCATCTCCTGGCCCACCAGTACGAAGGCCTGATCAAGAAGTCGAAGCTGCGCGGGGGGCGCGGCGCTCGATAGTTCGCAGAGAGACGCGCTCGCATTTGAGAGCCGGCCCGAATGGGGAAGGTCGGCGGGGAGGGGATATTTAAGCGATGAATTTGATCCTGTTCGGCCCGCCGGCGGCGGGGAAGGGCACCCAGGCCAAGCGCCTGGTCGACAGCCGCAAGATGGTCCAGCTCTCTACAGGCGACATGCTGCGCGCGGCGATCGCCTCGGGCACCGAGCTCGGCCAGCGGGTGGCCGGCGTCATGGAGCGCGGCGAGCTGGTCACCGACGAGATCGTCATCGCCCTGATCGAGGAGCGGCTGCCGGAAGCCGAGGCCGCGGGCGGGGCCATCTTCGACGGTTTCCCGCGCACGATCGCCCAGGCCCAGGCCCTGGACGTCATGCTGGAGCAGCGCGGCGCCCGAATCGACCTAGTGATCCGCCTCAAGGTCGACGACGAACAGCTTCTGAAGCGGGTGGCCGGCCGATTCGCCGAATCTGGCCGCCCCGACGACAACCCCGAGAGCTTCAAGGTGAGGCTCTCGGCCTATAACGACCAGACCGCGCCGCTGCTGCCCTACTACCAAAACCACGGGAAACTCGTGGAAGTGGACGGCATGGGCTCGATCGAAGACGTATCCGCCGGCATCGACAAGGCCCTCGACGGCCCCCGCTGGTAGAATAAGCCCTCGCAATCGCGTGACGCCTGAAAAGGTTCAAATTCTCGCGATTGCGCCATTGACGGAAACGCAACGTTCCCTATAACGGTGCGCTTCCGCGAAAGGGCGCGAAAGACGTGCCGGCCTTCCCACTTGGGATTCTGGGCCGGGGCGCCGTTCGCGCTTCTCTGCGTGACCAGGAGAATCTACGCGTGGCCCGTATCGCTGGCGTCAACATTCCGACTAACAAGCGCGTCGTTATCGCGCTGCAGTACATCCATGGCATCGGCCAGGCGAAAGCCGCCGAGATTGTCAGCAAGGTTGGCATCGAGGACGCGCGCCGCGTCAATCAGCTGACCGATGCGGAAGTCCTGCAAATCCGCGAGACCATCGACCGCGACTATATGGTCGAGGGCGATCTGCGTCGCGACACCGCGGTCAACATCAAGCGCTTGATGGACCTGGCCTGCTATCGCGGCCTGCGTCACCGCAAGGGCCTGCCGGTCCGCGGCCAACGCACCCACACCAATGCTCGCACCCGCAAGGGCCCGGCCAAGCCGATCGCCGGCAAGAAGAAGTAAGAGAGCTTAGTCGATGGCCAAGGAACCGACGCGCGTCAAACGTCGCGAGCGCAAGAACATCACCTCGGGCGTCGCCCACGTGAACGCCTCGTTCAACAACACGATGATCACCATCACCGACGCGCAGGGGAACACCATCTCGTGGTCCTCGGCCGGCATGATGGGTTTCAAGGGCTCCCGGAAGTCGACCCCGTACGCCGCCCAGATGGCGGCCGAGGACGCCGGCAAGAAGGCGGCCGAACACGGCGTCAAGACGCTGGAAGTGAACGTTTCGGGTCCGGGTTCGGGCCGTGAATCGGCGCTTCGCGCCCTGCAGTCGGTCGGCATGACGATCACCACCATCCGTGACGTGACCCCCATTCCGCACAACGGCTGCCGGCCGCCCAAGCGCCGGCGCGTCTGAGTACTTAAGTACGACACTCTCCCTGCGCCGGACCGCGATTTCGCGTCCGGCGATCCTGCGTTTCGAGGGACATCTCTACGTGATCGAAAGAAACTGGAACGAGCTCATCCGTCCGGAGAAGCCGTTGATCGAGACCGGAACCGACGCCAACCGCAAGGCGCGTCTGGTGGCCGAGCCCCTCGAGCGCGGCTTCGGCGTGACGCTGGGCAACAGCCTCCGCCGGGTTCTGCTTTCCTCGCTGCAAGGCGCGGCCGTGACCGCGGTGCAGATCGACGGCGTGGTGCACGAATTCTCCTCGCTTGAAGGCGTCCGCGAGGACGTCGTCGACATCGTGCTCAACATCAAGCAACTGGCCCTGCGGATGCACTCCGAAGGCCCCAAGCGCATGACGCTGAAGGCCACGGGCCCCGGCGCCGTGACCGCCGGCCAGATCGAAGTCCCCGCGGACATCGAGATCCTCAACCCCGACCACGTGCTCTGCACCCTGGACGACGGCGCCACCGTGCGCATGGAGTTCACGGTCAACAACGGCAAGGGCTATGTCCCGGCCGAGCAGAACCGTCCGGAAGACGCCCCGATCGGCCTGATCGCCGTCGACAGCCTCTATTCCCCGGTCAAGCGCGTCGCCTATCGCGTCGAGCCCACCCGCCAGGGCCAGAGCCTCGACTACGACAAGCTGATCATGGAAGTCGAAACCAACGGCGCCATCTCGCCGGTGGACGCGGTGGCCTACGCCGCGCGCATCCTGCAAGACCAGCTGCAGATCTTCATCACCTTCGAAGAGCCGAAGAAGAAGGTCGAAGGCGAGGCCAAGCCGGAACTGCCGTTCAACCCGGCGCTGCTGAAGAAGGTCGACGAGCTCGAGCTCTCGGTCCGTTCGGCCAACTGCCTGAAGAACGACAACATCGTCTATATCGGCGACCTGATCCAAAAGACCGAAGCCGAGATGCTCCGCACCCCGAACTTCGGCCGCAAGTCGCTGAACGAGATCAAGGAAGTGCTCGCGGGCATGAACCTGCATCTCGGCATGGACGTGCCGAATTGGCCGCCCGAGAACATCGAAGAGCTGGCCAAGAAGTTCGAAGACCAGATGTAAAAGACCTCGCGCCGACTCCGGGCCGCTTCGGCGGTCCGGGCCCGATCAAGCCGCAACAGCGGTGGAGGGCCCCGGCGCTTCGTGTTGACCCAGGCGGGAGCGGGCTGGGACTGGATCAGGTAAGGCGCGTTCCCGATCGGGGCCGCCGGCGGGCCAACGGCCCAGGAGATATGAGATGCGTCACGGCAAGTCCCACCGCAAACTGGGTCGTACGACCGCCCACCGCACCGCGATGTTCGCCAACATGGCGGCGAGCCTGATCAAGCACGAGCAGATCGTGACCACCCTTCCCAAGGCGAAGGAGCTTCGGCCCATCGTCGAGAAGCTGGTGACGCTCGCCAAGCGCGGCGACCTGCACGCCCGCCGTCAGGCCATCAGCCACGTCCGTGACGTGGAACAGGTCGGCAAGCTCTTCGCCACCCTGGGCCCGCGCTACAAGGAACGTCAGGGCGGCTACATCCGGGTCCTGAAAGCCGGCTACCGCTACGGCGACAACGCGGCCCTGGCCGTGATCGAGTTCGTCGACCGCGATCCGTCGGAAAAGGGCAAGGACTCCGGTCCGGTCCAGGAGCTGGGCTTCGGCGACGAATAGTCCCAGGCTCGTCTCGAGAATTTCGAAAGCCCCGGACGGCGACGTCCGGGGCTTTTGCTTTGCGGCCCTGGCCATCTCGGCAAGGCGCTTGACGATATAATTGCAGTATGCGTTAAATATTGTCGGAAACGGCAAGGATAACGTCATGGCTGAGAAAGCGGCGATCACCGCCACGGCCTTCTACAAGGACCCAATGGCGGCCCTGCATTGGCTGGAGCAGGCCTTCGGTTTCGAGACCGTCCTGCTGCTCACCGACGACGCCGGCCAGGTCGGCCACGCGGAGATGAGCTTCCGCGGCTGCAACATCGGGATCGGCGGGGAGTGGGAGCTGCCGGGCGGGATCAAGATGCGCAGCCCGCAGACGGCGGGCGCCTGCACTCAATTCATGTGGGTGGCGCTACCCCAGGGCCTCGACGACCATCACGCCCGCGCCCGGGAGGCCGGCGCGCGGATCATCCAGCCGCCCGAGGATCAGTTCTACGGCGCGCGGACCTATCGCGCGCTGGATCCGGAGGGCCATGTCTGGTGCTTTCGCCAAGAGGTGCGCGAAGTCTCCGCCGAAACCATGACGCAGATCACCGGCCTGAAGGTGCGCAATTCCCTGAAGGAGGCATGAGCATGGACGTTCCCACCATCGGGCCCCTGCTGTGGTACCGCGACCCGCGCGCGGCGATCGCCTGGCTGGAACAGGCATTCGGCTTCGAGACCCGGATGATCGTCGATGACGGACAGGGCGGCGTGATCCACTCCGAGCTGCGCCTGGGCGACGGCTATATCATGGTGGTTGGCCCGCCCAAGGGCAGCGCGGTCAGCCCCGCGGCCTTCGGGGGCCGGTCGACCCAGTCGGTCCATGTGCAGCTCCAGGACGGGCTGGACGAGCGCTGCGAGATCGCGCGAGGCCTGGGCGCCAAGGTCGAACGCGAGCCCGCCGACCAGCCCTATGGCGACCGGGTGTTCACCTGCCGCGACATCGAGGATCATCCCTGGTCGTTCGGCCAGACGCTCAAGGTCATGACGCCTGAGGAAATGTCCCAGGCCACCGGCCACCAGATCACCAGCTAGAGGAGAGACTCATGGCCGGCTTCCGGTCCGCCCTGTTCTACCAGGATCCCAAGGCCGCCCTGAAGTGGTTGGAAGAGGCCTTCGGATTCGAGCTTTCCATGCTGCTGGAGGATGCCGAGGGCAATGTCGCACACTCGCAGATGACCTTTGGCGACGACTACGTGATGATCGGCCAGGAGTGGAGCGACGACCACAAGAGCCCCAGATCGGTCGGCGGCAAGAACACCCAGACCGTCAGCATCCAGATCGACACCGACATCGAGGCCCATTTCGCCCGCGCCAAGGCGGCGGGCGCGGTGATCGACGCCGAACCCGCGACCCAGTTCTATGGCGATCGCACCTATCGTTGCCGCGACCCCGAGGGCCACATCTGGAGCGTCTCCCAGACCGTCGCGGTGGTCAGCCGCGAAGAGGCCGAGGCCGCCAGCGGCCTGAAGATCACCGGCTGGATATGAGCGCCGCCCCCGCTCACCTGGACCGGACCCTGGCGGCGCTGGCCGACCCCAACCGCCGACGGGTGGTCGACCTGCTGGCCAGGCGTCCGCGCCAGGCCGGTGAGCTGGCTCGCGAGCTGGGCCTCGCGCCGCCGGCCATGAGCCGTCATCTGCGCACCCTGCGCGAGAGCGGTCTGGTCGAGGAAAGCCATCCCGAGTTCGATGCGCGGGTGCGCATCTATGCCCTGAGGCCGCAACCCATGGTCCACCTGCTGCGCTGGCTGGAGGAGAGCGAAAGGCTGTGGACGGAGCAGCTCGCCGCCTTCAAGGCCCATGTCGAGCGTGACGCGTGACATCGAAGGTCTTCGTCTCGCTTCGGGTCAAGGCGACGCCGGAACGCGCCTTCGCCGCCTTCGTCGAGGAGATCGGCGCCTGGTGGCGGCCCAACGGCCTGTTCCAGACCACGCCGCGCGCGCCCGGCCTGCTGGCCTTCGAGCCGGGGCAGGGCGGTCGGCTGACCGAGACCCTGGCAAGTGGGAAGGTGTTCGAGATCGGCAGGATCACGGCATGGGAGCCGCCCGTACGACTGCAATTCACCTGGCGGCAGGCGAACTTCCCGCTGGAACTTCACACAGAGGTCGAGGTGCGCTTTGAGGCGGTCGGGGCGGAAACGCGGGTCTGCGTCGAGCATCGCGGCTTCGACCAGGTGCCCGAGGGCGCGGCCCGCCACGGCTTCCCCAACGAGGCCCTGCTGATGCGGCTGGCCGAGTGGTGGCAGGTTCTGCTCGTCTCCTATCGCGACAGGTCGGCGTAACCACGTTGCGTCAGTTCTTGCTTTGTTTCAGAGTGTCGCCGGGAGAGAAGCCATGTCCGACCAGCCCGTAGAGCCCGCCGGCCGTCAATGGACGCACGCCTTCCGCTTCATCTTCATCGCCGCGGTTATCAACGCCGTGTCGTTCGGCATCATGATCCCGGTTCTGCCGAACCTGATCAAGGAATTCACCGGCGGCGACACGGCCGCGGCCTCCGAGTGGAACGTGGTCTTCGCCACGGTCTGGGGCCTGATGCAGCTGTTCTGCGGCCCGATCCTGGGCATGCTGTCCGACCGTTTCGGACGCCGGCCGATCCTGCTGATCTCGCTCGCCGGCCTGGCGATCGACTTCCTGTTTATGGCGCTCGCGCCGACCCTGGCCTGGCTGTTCGTGGGCCGGGTGATCAACGGCCTTACCGCGGCCAGCTTCTCCACCGCCAACGCCTATGTGGCCGACGTCACCCCGCCCGACCAGCGGGCCAAGGCCTTCGGCTGGATGGGTTCGGCCTTCTCCTTTGGCTTCTTGGTCGGCCCGGCCCTTGGCGGATTCCTGGGCGATATCGATCTGCGCCTGCCGTTCTTCGTCGCCGCGGGGCTGACGGCGATCAACTGGCTGTACGGCTTCTTCGTTCTGCCAGAGTCGCTGCCGGTCGAGCGCCGGGTGGCCAAGTTCGACTGGCGGCGCGCCAATCCCGTTGGCTCGCTGGTCTTCCTGCGTTCGCACCGCGACCTGCTGGGGTTGGCCAGCATCGGCTTCCTGTTCCAGCTCGCCCACACCGTCCTGCCGTCGATCTTCGTGCTCTATACGGGCTATCGCTACGGCTGGACCCCGGGCTTCATGGGCCTGACCATGATGGGCACCGGCCTGGCCGGCGTCCTCGTCCAGATGCTGCTGATCGGCCCCGTGGTGGCCAGGATCGGCGAGCGCGGAGCCCTGCTCCTGGGGGCCATGGCCGGCGCGATCGGTTTCGCCATCTACGGTTTCGCGCCCAATGGCTGGGTTTACATCGCCGGGATCCCGGTCTTCGCTCTGATGAACTTCCTGCAGCCGGGCCTTCAGGGGCTGATGACGCGGCGGGTCGGGCCTTCGGCCCAGGGCCAGCTGCAGGGCGCCAACCAGAGCCTGCAGGGGATCGCCTCGGTGATAGGCCCCATCGTGTTCGGCCTGACCTTCGCCTGGTCGATCCGCCACTCCGGGGTGATGCATCAGCCGGGCCTGGCCATCTATCTGGCGAGCAGTCTGCTGGTCCTGGCCTTCCTTCTGGCGCTCAAGATGGGGCGGGCGCCCGAGACCGTCCGCGCCCCGGCCTGAGGTTGCTCCGCAGCTACATTTGCGCCACGGGCTTGCGCGTCCTGGCCGGCTGCTGAGAGGGTCGACGCCATCCACCGGAAGATGGCGACATGTCGAAGTTTCCCCGCGGCCTAGGCCGCGCGATCATGGCCTTGGCGGCGTCCTGCACGCTCACCACGGCCGCGGCGGCCGACGAACGCATGCTGCCGGTGACGCCCGAGGTCAGCCTGCGGGTCATCGACGAGGGGCCGCGGAACGCCAGGCCGCCTGTGGTGCTGATCACCGGCTGGGGCTTCACCGCCGACATCTGGCGCGACCAGGCGCAGCGTTTGGCCAGGACCCGGCGGGTGGTTTCCTTTGATCCGCGCTCCCAGGGCCGTTCCACCGTCACGGCCCAGGGCATGACGCCCAGCCAGCGCGCCCGTGACCTGGACGCGCTGCTGACCCAGCTCGGCCTCGAAGAGGTCTATCTGGTGGGCTGGTCTCAGGGGGTGCAGGACGTGGCGGCCTATGTGGACGGCTTCGGCACGCGGAAGCTGGCCGGCGCCGTGCTGGTGGATGCGGCGGTCTCGTCGGGCTCGGGGGCGGTCCTGAGCGATCCCCAGACGGCGGCCCGGACGCTGCGCCTGCTCAGCATCTACGCCGCCCAGCCGGAGGCCTACGCCCGCGGCATGTTGGGGGCGATCATCAGCCGCCCGCTCGACAAGGCGCAGACCGATCGTCTGGCGGCCGATATCGCCGCCGTCCCCACCGCCATCGGCTCCGCCGCCCTGGTCGCCGACCTCTACGGCGCCGACCTGACACCGGCGCTCAAGAAGCTGGACCGGCCGACCCTGATCGTCGCCTCGGCCTCATCGCCGGAGCTGCAGGCCCAGCGCGACGGACTCAAACTCCTGCCGGATGGCCGGATCGAGGTGGTGGAGAACGCCGCCCACACGGTGTTCATCGACCAGCCGGATCGCTTCGCGCAAATCTTGGAGCGGTTCCTGGCGGACGCCGACGCGGCCACGTCGTAGGCGGGCCTGAATCGCGCCTGAGGTTCCCTCAAGGCGGCCGCGCGCCTACATCGGGCCATCATTGCGCCCGAAAACTCCGTCAAGGCCGGGCGACCTAGACTGTCTGGAGACCGCATGCGCGCCTACCGCGTCCTGATCCCCGTCCTGGCCCTCCTCGCGGCCTGCTCGGACCCCGTGGCCAAGTCGACCGCCCAGGTTCCACCCCTGGCCCAGCCGACCCGCGCGGCGCCGGGCGACGCCCTGACCATGAAGTCGTCCTTCGCTCCCGTGGTGAAGCGCGCCGCGCCCGCCGTGGTGAACATCTCGTCCAAGCGGCTGGTCCGCCAACGAGCCGACCCGTTCTGGGAGATGTTCGGCATGGGCGCGCCGCGCGAACGTATCCAAGGTTCGCTGGGTTCGGGCGTCATCGTCCGCGCCGACGGCGTGATCGTCACCAACAACCATGTGGTGGAAGGCGGCCAGGAGATCACCGTGGCGCTGGCCGACCGCCGGGAATTCACCGCCCGGGTGCTGCTGGCCGACCCGCGCACCGACCTGGCCATCCTGAAGATCGACGTAGGCAATGAGCGTCTGCCCGTCCTGGCCATCGACGACAGCGGCGAGGCCCAGGTCGGCGACCTGGTGCTGGCCATCGGCGATCCCTTCGGCGTCGGCCAGACCGTGACCAACGGCATCATCTCGGCGCTCAATCGCACCACCGATCCCAATGGCGACACGGCCAACGCCTATATCCAGACCGACGCGGCGATCAATCCGGGCAATTCCGGCGGCGCCCTGGTCGACATGGACGGCGACCTGATCGGGGTGAACAGCTTCATCCTCTCACGCTCCGGCACCTCGTCCGGCGTTGGCTTCG